>WTGL01000317.1 GCA_011523565.1 Acidobacteriota bacterium | reverse complement strand
GCGTCGTCCCGGACGCCGACCGCGACCAGGTTGAGGCCATCGGGAATGTCGATGTTGAAGACCAGGTCGAGAAGACGCGTGTCGCGATCCGGGGGTGCTTCCACCTGGAACGTCTTCTCGTCCCTGACCACTCTCGAAGTTCCGGCATGGCGGCTGGCGACCTCGACCCTGATCTGTGCCATCTCCTTGTCCTCGAACGGCAGGAAGGCGACCCGCGCGGCCGGCACCATGACGTGGAGCGGCAGTCGCCGCTTGCCGCCGCCGGCCGCTCGTACACGGCCCGCGCCCAGCCGGACGCCGAGCGGGTTCTCGACCAGGCCGAGATAGAGCGCGCCGTCGAGCTGCTCGCTCATTCGCTGATCGGCACTCTTGTCGCGGTAACCGCGACGGTGACGCACCTGCAGGTTCCGGCCCCGGACCCGAACGCGGATCTGGTGCTCGCCGCGGTCGCCGCCGTGGGGCGGGCGGTACGCGAGAGAGTAGTAACTCGCCATCTCGTTGGCGATCTGTTCGAGTTCGCCGTCGAACTGGTTGCGGTTGAAGATGGCGCGGCCCCCGGTCTCGTCGGCGAGCACGGCCATCCCTCCGCGCTCGGCCTCTCGGATCGAGCTGTTGAAAGGGTTCGCCCCCAGGAAGTCGATCGAGGACTGCTCCGCCGCGCTCAGGAACGTCGAACGGAGCCCGTTCGTCTGGAGCGAGTAGATCGTCACGCGGTTCGCGTTGGCGTGACGCGTGAGTTCGTGAAAGCCGGTGGACAGCTCCTCCACCGGTGAGAGCGAGCGGAACCGGTCGCCGGCGGGGCACAGGCCGGTGATGAAGTCCCGCAGGTCCGAGCCCGGAGTCCGTTCGAGGGAGTCGCTGAGGTAGAGCAGCGTCTTGACGCCGGGCAGCGCGGCCAGGAAGCGGACGGTCGTCGTCAGGTGATCGAGCGTGGATCCGATCCGGTCGCGGCCGATGCGGGCGGAGTTCTCGACCTCCGGCAGCGCGCGCCGCACGAACGACTCGCAGGGCGCCGGCGCCGTCGTCCGGCGGTCGCTGCCCGAGGAAGCAAGCACCTTCGCGTCCTGCCAGAGCTGGTTCAACCTCTGCACCGCGAGACGCTTCGCCTGCTGCGACTGGCCGCCCATTCCCGGCGAGGCCGCGATGCGCTCGAGCGCGATGTCGAGGTCCTCGCGGCTGGAACCGAAGTAGGCCTCGGTGATCAGGTCGCGGTTCTGCCGGAAGATGAGGACCCGCTCCGCGGGGAACTCCTCCTCGTCGAGGAAGGCTCGCAGGTCCTCGATCACCCGCTTGCGGCTGGACGGGCCGAGGTGGAGGTCGTCGAAGTAGAGAACGAGATGCGCGGGTTCCGCCAGGCCAGCGCCCGCGTCGGCCTGCTGAACGGCGTCGGCCGTCTGATCGCCCGGCTCGGCGGCCGTCCGGGCGGCGACGGCATCGGTCACCTCGCTGAAGAACTCCACCGTGACCGGCCTTCCGTCCTCCCGGACCTCGAAGTCCTCCAGGCTCAGACCGCTAACGGGCCGGCCCCGGTTATCGCTGACCCAGACCTCGACGTTGACGAGCTGGACGTCGACGACCTCACTGAAGGCGGGGCGATCGGCGTCCTGCGGCTGAGCCGGTGCGGCGCCGGGCGCCAGAGCCGCGAGTCCTGCCGCCAGCGCGGCAACGAGAACGTGCCGGTTCGTCGAAGTCATCGTTTCAGTCTACTTTCGCCGTCAGGCAGTTCGTGGTTGGGCCGGGGCCGGCAGACGGCGCAGCAAGCCGAAGAGCAGGGCCAGGAGAACCAGCCCCCCGATCGGGGCGACGAAACCCGCCGCCAGACCATCGGCGCCGCCGGCTAGCCGTCCGGTGAGCCAGGGCAACACCGCGCCTCCCGCGCCGGCCAGGGCGAACACCCAGCCCGTGTTCCGGGAACGCGTGGCCTCGGTGAGATCGGCGAGAAACGAGATCGTCAGCGGGAAGAGTGGCGCCAACCCCGCGCCCGTCGCGACCGCGGCAACCGCGAGGCCGGCCTGCGATCCGCTCAGCAGGAGTCCGAGGAGCCCCCCGCCGGCCAGCACGACTCCGGCGCCGTAGAGGACCGGCTCGGACACCCGGCGGAGCACCAGGGGCGCCGCCGCGCGGCTGGCCAGAAGCGCGGCCCAGAAGCCCGATCCGATCCAGAGCGAAGTTGCCGAACGCTCCGCCTGGAACTGGTCGGCGAGGCTGACCAGCCAGCCCCCCACGGAGTTCTCGATGCCGACATAAAGGAACATGATCGCGGCGACCACGAGGAGTCCCGGCACCACTCCTCCCTGCCTGCCTGCCGGCGCCGGGGCCGCCGGCGCCGTGGCCCCGCTGCCGCCCCGGGTCGGGACCAGCAGAATCAGGACGACCCCGCCGGCGGCGGCCAGGACAAGGAGCACCGCGTCGCTCGACATCCCCGGCGGCCGAACGGCGAACAGGAGGGGGCAGGCGACCGCGCCGGCACCCCAGACCATGTTGAGCGACGAAAGCGCCGCGCCCCGGCGCGTCGGCTGCGAGTGGGCGACCCGGAGATTCGTGGCCGGAATCGCCAGCCCGAGACCGAAACCGACGGCGGCCATCGGCGCCAGCGCCAGCGGCCAGCCCGCGAGGGACAGAGCCACCAGGCCCGCGGCGATCAGCAGATATCCGAGCCTTAGGCTGAGGCCGAGCCGATAGCTCGACAGCAGGGAGCCGGTAGCGCTAGCGAGGAACTGAACGACGAAGAGAGCCCTCAGCTCCTCAACCGGAAGGCGCCACTCAAGGGCCAGGTCGGGCAGCAACGGGCCGAGGAGCACGGTGACCACGCCGGTGATCAGGAACCCTCCGTAGAGCGGCAGCCAACCCGGCGTCGCCCGAACCCCGCCGGGCGCGATTCGAGGCGACTCAGGCACGGTCGGGCGCGGGACCGGTCGAGTCGCGGACGACCAGGGTCGGCTCGATCGTGATCGCGGGCTGCGCGTCTTCGTCGGGCGCGCCCAGCTTGCGCAGCAACTCGGCGGCCGCTCTCCGCCCCATCTCGTGCAGCGGCTGCCGCACGGTGGTCAGGCTGGGGTTCTGGAAGGCCGCGCTCAGAATGTCGTCGAAGCCGACGACCGCGACATCGTCCGGGATCCGCAGGCCGGCCTCGCTGAGCGCGCGCATCGCGCCGATCGCCGAGATGTCGTTGAACGCGAAGAGCGCCGTGAACCTCGCACCCGTCTCGATCAGTTTCCGGCCGAAGACGTGCCCCTCTCGGTAGCCCTCCTCCGGCGAGAATTGCTCGCCGGCCGGCCCTCCCGAAAGCTGGAGGGTCAACCGCGAATCGATCTCGAGGCCGAGCTCCCGCGAGGCCGCGACGATCGCCTGCCACCGTGCCTCGGTGTCCGCAGAGTGCGCATGGCCCTTGAAGAAGGCGATCCGCCGATGCCCGAGTTCGGCCAGATGGGCCAGCGCCAGACGCGCGGCGACCTGGTGGTCGATGGCGACGTTCGTTACGCCCGTCAGCTCGCGGTGGCCCGCCACGACGACGGCGGGCAAGGGCAGCGGCTCGTCGAGCGGCGTGTTCACCAGGATCAGCCCCTCGACGGAGCGCTCCGTGAGGAGCTGCAGGTAGTCGTCGAAGAGGTCGGGCTTCGAATGGTGTCCGGCGACCAAGTAGAAGTAGCCCTCCTGGAGGAGCTCGTCCTCGATCCCCGCGAGTACGCCGGCCGCATAGCCCTCGCTGATCTCCGGCAGCAGGACGCCGACCGCAAAGGTGCGCTGGCGGCGCAGCGACCGCGCGATGAAGTTGGGGCGGTATCCGAGCTCCGCCGCCGCCGCG
>WTGL01000293.1 GCA_011523565.1 Acidobacteriota bacterium | reverse complement strand
GGGGGCTCGCCCCGCCTCGGTCGAGACCTACTTCGGCCCCCGGATCGGCTCCCTGGGCCCGGACTGGTCGAAGGACGTCCCGCTCGCGCCGCACCACCACTTCGTCATCGAGTACTTCTTCTACATGCCCTCACCGGCCCCTGAGGGCGAGGACCAGTACCTGTTCTGGTGGGCCCACGAGGAGGCGCTCGCCGGTGCGGACGGCATCGAGTACCTTTCGCCGCCGCAGACGGAACTCATCCTGCTCCGCTGATCAAACCAACAGCTTCTCCAGCCGCGCCACGACGTCCGGGTGTGCGGCCGCGATGTTCTCGTCCTCCCACGGGTCGGCCTCGAGGTCGTACAACTCCTGCTCCTCGTGGAAGCCGTCGACCAGCTTGTAGCGGTGGTCCTGGACCACCCGGAACCGGCCAGCCGCCGCTCTCTCCGACCTGAGCGCCGATCGGACGTGCTCGCGGTGCTCGCCTGCGCCCGCGTCCAGCAGGGGCCTGAGCGATCGGCTCTGCATCTCCTCGGGGACGTCGACCTCCGCGTAGTCCAGGCTGGTCGCGGCCAGGTCCGTCAGGGAGACGAGCGCGTCGCTGCGGGTGCCGCTCGCGATGCCCGGGCCGGCCATGACCAGGGGCACCTTCCACGACGCCTCGTGGGGAATCGACTTGCCCCAGTAGTCGTGGTCGCCGAGCATCTCGCCGTGGTCGCTGGTGTAGATGACGATCGTGTCGTCCAGCTCGCCGCGCTCCACCAGCCGCTCCTCGTAGAGCCCGATCCAGCGGTCGATGTTCTCGATCATCGCCGCGTAGTTCTGGCGGATGCGCACGTGATGATCGGGCGTGAACGGCGACGGCGGCGCGAGCTGTTGGCCGCCCCGTGCGATGCCGTGGTAATTGTGCGGCTGCGGGAAGTCCTCGATCACCCGGTCCGGCCCGCGGTACTCCCGCTCCATCCGCTCCGTGATGTCCATCGGCGGGTGCGGCCCGTTGAAGTTGACGATCAGGAACCAGGGACTGCCCTCCGGGACGCCGTCCAGCAGCTCCATTCCGGTGCGGGCCGTGTAGTTGTCCTTGTACGCGTGGTCGCCGATCGGCGTCGGGTCCGTCATCCCCCACCAGTTGAGGTGCCGGGGCTCCCGCCGCTCCTCTATGTCCGCGTTGTGGATGTCCTTGAGCGGCGGGTCGAGCGAGTCGAGCCAGAACCCGTAAGGCTCGCTGTCGCCGCCGGCCTTGCTGCCCGTGATCAGCATGTCGGAGAAGCCCCACGCCTCCATGTGCAGCTTGCCGTCGGGGCGCCGGCCGGCGGGGCCCTTGTGCAGGTCGATCTTCCCGCACCCCATCGTGTGGTAGCCGCTGTCGTGGAGGTGCTTGTAGAAGGTCGGACGGAGCGCCGCGTCGTACACGTCGCGGTTCCGTTCGACGGTGCAGTTCTCGTACTCCATGCCGGAAGCCAGGCACGACCGGGACGGGCCGCACACCGGCGACGGCACGACCGCCCGCGTGAAGTCCGCGCCGCGCGCCGCCAGCGCGTCGAGGTGCGGCGTGGGGATCGGGATGTCCGGGTTGCGCCCGACCCAGTCGAACCGGTGCTGGTCCGAGATCAGCAGCAGGATGTTCGGCCGCCTGATCGCGCGCGGGCCAGGGATCGGCGCGTCACCGCAGCCGGTGAGGGCGGCCGCGGTCGCGGCGGCGCCGGAGACGAGAACCTCGCGTCGGGAGAGAAGGTGGTTGCGAGAGGTCATGGCAACTCCTTGCCTGGACACTACGACCTGTCCTATTCTGGTTGGAAGTTCCTACGACGTTAGCAGGTCGACAGGAGGTGCAGGAGATGAGAAGACACCCCACACGGCGCGAGTTTCTTCGTCGGTCGTCGAGTCTGGTCGCCGGTAGCAGTCTGGCCGGCCTCGCCGCCGCCTGCGCCGATCCGAACTCCCCGGCGCCGGCCGAGAGCGAGGGACACCGGCCGAACTTCCTTTTCTTCTTTCCCGATCAGCACCGGTACGACTGGATCGGCCTCGACGACTACGAGGTGCCGCTGTCGACGCCGAACCTGGCGCGGCTCGCAGGTACCGGCGTCAACTTGACTTCCGCCGTCGTCGCGGCGCCGACCTGCGCTCCCTCGCGGTCCTGCCTGGCCTCTGGAATGGAGTACGACCGTTGCGGCGTACCGGACAACCGGTACGACTACCCGCCCGACCGCCCGACCTACCATCGTCTGCTCCGCGAGGCCGGCTACCACACGATGGCCTGCGGCAAGCTCGACCTGTCGAAGGGCAGCAGCGACTGGGGGCTCGACGGCACGAACCGCGCCGACGCCTGGGGCTTCTCCGCGATGATCAACAACGCCGGCAAGGGTGCCGGCATGTCCTACCTCCGGGAGCCGGTCGGCCCGAGCGACCCGTACTACGCCTACCTGGACTCTCTCGAACCGCCGCAGGGGCGGATCTGCGCCGAGGACATGGCGAGGCGGAACGCGAGCAGGCCCGAGGGTTGGTGGGGAGACACGTCCCCCTCACCCCTCGGCCCCGAGGCGTACTGCGACAACTGGATCGCTCGCAACGGCCTCGACCTGCTCGAACAGGCGCCGGCAGACAAGCCCTGGCACCTGGTCGTGAACTTCGTCGGTCCTCATCCGCCGATGGACATCACGCGGGAGATGGACCGGACGGTGCGCGGCCCCGACCGCGTCCTCGAGGGACTGGGTTTGCCGCACAACTACACCGGTTCGTTCACGCCTGCGCAGCACCTGGGCTCACGCCGGAACTACGCCGCGATGATCGAGAACATCGACATGTGGCTCGGCCGCTACATCGATTGGCTGGAGGAGAGGGGACAGCTCGAGAACACGATCATCGTCTACTCCTCGGACCACGGCGAGATGCTCGGTGAGCACGGGCGCTGGGGCAAGGGCGTGCCGTACCGGGCCTCGGTCGGCGTGCCGCTGCTCGTGGCCGGGCCCGGAGTCCGTCGGGGCTTTCAGACTGGCACTCCGGTCTCGATCATGGACCTCGCGGCGACCTTCCTCGACTACGGCGGCGTGGACGTCCCGATGGAGATGGACAGCCGCTCTCTCCGGCCGTTGCTCGAAGGTGAGATCGACAACCACCGCGAGGTCGTGCTCTCCGGCCTGCGGGACTTCAGGATGGCATGGGACGGCCGCTACAAGTTGGTCCGCGACTACGGCGACCAGGAGTGGCGGCTGTGGGACCTGCTGGCCGACCCGGAGGAGGCCCGGAACCTGGCGTCGCGGCAGCCGGACCAGGTTCGGCGGCTGCGGGAGCGGTTGCCTGAGCGGCGCGCCTGAGCGGACTCGCCGTTACCAGGTGAGCCGCGTCTTCATCCAGCCCGACGTGTTGTGGAAGTCAGACACGGCGCTGCCGGGCGGGACCAGCGCGTCGCAGGCGGCGGCGAGTTCGGGGTCGAGCGTCATCTCCTGGACGGCGACGAGTTCGTCGACGTGTTCCAGTCGGCGCGGGCCGATCAGCGGCGCCGTGATGCCCGGCTGGTCCTTGCACCAGAGGATCGCAAGCTGGGCCGGCGTGATGCCGGCGTCGGCCGCGAGCCCGGCGAACTCGACGCCGACCCGGACGGCGCGTTCCGTGACCCGCCGCGCGTAGTACTTGCCGAGCAGGTCGGCGCGGGAGCCTTCCGGGTAGTTCGCCGCATCCGAGTACCGACCGGCGAGCACCCCCATCCCGAGCGGCGCCCACGCCAGGATGCCGAGCCCGTGCCTCTGGCACAGCGGGATCAGCTCGTTCTCGATCCGCCGGTCGAGCAGGTTGTAGGGTGCCTGCTCGGACGCGAAGCGGACGTAGCCCTTCAGTTCGCTCACCATGAGTGCT
>WTGL01000233.1:905-3846 GCA_011523565.1 Acidobacteriota bacterium | reverse complement strand
CCGACGGCCAGACCATTGACGAGAACCTGCAGGAGCTGACTCAGAGTGACTCCCTCCACCGGCCCGCGTCCCGCGCCTCGCGTGCCCGGCTCGCCTGTGCTGGTTTTCGGAACGGGCGGAGTATAGCCGCGACGCAGGTTCGCCGATCGGTCAACGGCGGTCTCCCCCTACAATCGAAGGATGAGAGCAAGAGCGGTCGTCGCTTTGACGCTCGCGGTCGGACTGCAGCCTGGCCCGACGGTGGCTCAGCCCCGGATCGAGCAACGGCCCGGTCGGGTATCCGGCGGCGGACCGGACCACAGCTGGCCGACCGCCGACCCTCAGGACCGGGGCGTCGACGCCGACGGTTTGGAGGGCGCCGCCCGGCTTGCTGCCAGCAACGAGTCCGACAGCCTCCTCGTCATCCACGACGGAGCGATCGTGCTCGAACGCTACTGGAACGGCAAAGGACCGGGCGACGTGCAGCAGACCTACTCGGGTACGAAGTCGCTCTTTGCGCTCGTGGTGGGACGTGCCATCGAGCGTGGCTACCTTCGCGATCTCGACCAGCCGGTGCGCGAGTTCGTTCCCGAGATGCCCGAAGAACACTCAGCCGTCACCTTCCGCAGTGTGCTGGCCATGGAATCGGGGGTGGCGAACTCGCCGGAGATGGAGGGCCTGGGACGCAGCGGCAAGACGCAGCTCGAGATCGCCCTGGAGCGCAGGATCATCGCGGCTCCCTTCGAGCGCTATCACTACAACAACGTCGTCTACCGTCTGCTCTTCACCGCCCTGGAGCGAGCCTCCGGAAAGAGCCTGGAGGAACTGACCGCCGAGGAGGCTCTGGCGCCGCTCTCCATCGACGGCGCCTATTGGGTGCGGCTCTACGCCGTCGATGGCGACACCGAGACCTTCACCGGCTACCAATCGATCCGCCTCACACCTCGGGACTTCGCGAAATCCGCCCAGGTGATCCTCGACGGCGGTATGTGGAACGGAGAGCGCTATCTGCCTCAGAGCTACACGGCGGCCCTCGTCGAGTCACCGGCTCCCCGTGCCAACCCGTCTTTCGGGCTCTTTCACCACTTGAACGCGGGCGACTTCTTCCGCGGCTACACGGTGCCCGAGCGGAACGATCGAAAGCTCGTTCCGGGCGCGCCCGACGACACCTTCCTGATGTTCGGCTCGGGCGGCCAACTGGTCGCCGGCGTTCCGAGTCTGCGGCTTGTGATCGTACGGACCGGTGGGGGTCGGGGCTCGATCTACGAGGAAGACAACTTCTTCGCCGAGTTGATCCGGCGGATCGCCGAATCCGTGCGCTAGCTACAGCTAACCCTCGCGCGCCAGTACCTGGCAACGCTTCATCAGTCGTCGCAGGTGATCCGGGAAGGCGTCCCGGCGGTGGAGGACACGACGGTTGTCCCAGATGAGCACATCGCCGACGGTCCACTTCTGGGTCCAGACGTTCTCCGGTATCGCCGCGTACCTCCAGAGTTCGTCGAGCAGCGCCTCGCTCTCGTCGACTTCCATGCCCATCACGTAGGCCCACTCCCGCCGGCCGAGGTAGAGGCCCTCTCGACCCGTTTCCGGGTGACGCAGGATCGCGGGGTGCACCGCGCCCGGCGACTCTCTCGGGCTGTCCACCTCCTCGAAGCCGACCCGCAACTGGCCGATGCTGGTGTGCGCGGCGTCGTGCTTGATCTCGATCCTCTCCGCCTGCTCCCGGAGTTCCGTCGGCAAGGACGCGAGAGCCGCCTGCTGGCAGGCGAACTGGGTGTCGCCGCCCTCGTCCGGCACCTCGATGCTGAGGAGGACGCTGGCGGGCGGCGGCGTCGGCTCGTAGGTCATGTCCGAGTGCCACTTGGCCTCCGAGTTGCCGAGGCCGCCAATCGGCTTCCCGTTTTTCCTGATGTTCGAGAGCGGCGTGACGTAAAGGCTGTCGAACATCTTCCTGAGCTTCTCTTCCGGCAGCTTGACCGGGATCTTCTCGAGCGGCCCGAAGCGGGCGCTGAAGCGCTCCAGTTGCGTGTCGTCGAGACTCTGGCCGCGGATGCGCAGGACGCCGTGGTCGAGCCAGGCCTGGTAGATCGTCTCGAACTCGGCGACGGTGATCGTGGCCAGGTCGACGCCGTCGACGTTGGCGCCGAGTACGGGGGAGAGCGGCGTGATGTTCATGTCGCCGATGCTAGCGCCGCAGCGCCTACCCCTTAGACGTACGGCTCGACGCCCGGCATCAACTCGTCCATGTAGACGCGCGGCACCATGGCTCGCCGGCCGAACATGCGGAGCGCCCCGTTCCCCGAGCCGGCGAGCAACACGCCGGCGGCACCGATCAGCCGCGCCAGCGCCGTCTCGCGCCAGAACCAGTCCCGCAGCTCCGCCGAACTTGCCCGTCCCGGCCGACCCTGCGCCGCCTCCATGTACCAGGTCCGCAGATCGTCGCAGCCGAGCCGGACCCACTGCGGAAGCGGCAGGTTCGTGGCGACGGAGGAGTCCCTGGCGCCTCCGGCCAACTCGCCCAGTCCGCGGACGATCTGCTCGTGGCTCAGGCCGCTCGCCGCCGGCGCGGACCGGCCGCGCCGCGCCGCGTACATCTCCTGCCAGGGAGCGAGGCGGCGCAACTCCCCGAGGACTTCGCCCACCAGCCCCGCGTCGTTGTCAGGACTGCCATCGAACGAGAAAGGACAGGACCAGCCGGGGACATCGTCGTCGCCGGCGGGTGCGTCATCAGGAAAGTCCTCCAGGACGACGGGGCCGTCCCGCCGCTCCAGCAACCCGAGCGCGGCGCGCAGGACCCGGCGCTGGAAGTCCGGCTCGTCGGGAGCGCCGAACGGCCGTCCCAGCTCGAACGGCACCCACAGGAACCTGGGCAGTTCCATCCGCTCCGTGTTGTTCCGCACCAGGCTGCTGCCCGTCGTCGCGATGCCTTCGTCTTCAAGGTAGTGACTCGCCGCGCCCACGG
>WTGL01000233.1:0-895 GCA_011523565.1 Acidobacteriota bacterium | reverse complement strand
TCGATCGCTTCGGGCGGCCAGCCGGCGCCCATCAGCGAGTAGTGGTAGTCGGCGGCCGATCCGATCTCGCCCTCGCCCGCCAGCTCGCGCAGGCGATCCAGCGGGAACACGACGTTCACGTCCTCGCGGAAACCGGTCCGATCGAAGTGGACGGACGAGTGGGTCATCGTCAGGTCGTTCGTCGAGATCGAGCCCGGAATCACCCGGTAGCTCAGGTCGACCGTCGAGAAAGCGCGATCGCTCAGCCGGTGCAGGCCGGCCGAGGTCACGAGCGCCACCCGCCGCTCCGCCAGTGGCGGACCCTCCACCCAGGGCCGCGTCGCGAACGGCACGCACTCCTTCGCCACCAGGTGGGCGGCTTCGACCTCGGGCATGTCGGACAGACGGACCATCGCGTCTCCTTGCGACCCCGCCGGGGGGCTGATACATCTTAGGACTGATCGACAGCGCCAATTGACCCGGCTACGCCACCGACCAGCAGGGAGTGACGTCCATGACCATTGCCACCTCCGTAGCCACCCGAGCCCCGGCCGACCGCATCGAGCTGGCCGACCCCGGTCTGCTGCGCGACCAGGCCTACGTCGACGGCCAGTGGGTCGACGCGGACTCCGGCGAGACCTTCGCCGTCGAGAACCCGGCCACGGGCGAGGTCCTGGCCGAGGTCGCCTGCTGCGGCGGCGCCGAAACGAAGCGCGCCATCGACGCGGCCGGAAGGGCCTTCGAGCAGTGGCGGCACACCACGGCCAAGGAGCGCGCCGCGTTGCTGCGTCGCTGGTTCGACCTGATGATGGAGAGCCAGGAAGACCTGGCCCGGATGATGACCGCCGAACAGGGCAAGCCGCTGTTCGAGGCCCGCGGAGAGATCGCCTACGGGGCCAGCTACGTCGAGTGGTTC
>WTGL01000139.1:21449-25378 GCA_011523565.1 Acidobacteriota bacterium | reverse complement strand
TGATGCCGTGGAAACGCTCGGCGTTCATGAACGCCGAGCGTTTCCACGGCATCAGGCGGCTCCACACGGCTCGCGAAGTGGCGGCGCAGCGAGGCACGATTCCGCAGGACTACACGGTGGCGCGGGACGCCGCCGCGGCTTTCCACGCGCGGCTGCGGGAACTCTTCGACCAGCGGAAGTCGATCACGACGTTCGGTCCGTACTCGCCGGGTCAGGCGGTGGCGATGAAGCGGCGGGGGATCGAGGGGATCTACCTCGGCGGCTGGGCGACCTCGGCCAAGGGCTCGATCACCGAGGACCCGGGACCGGATCTCGCCAGCTACCCGCTGAGTCAGGTGCCGGACGAGGCGGCGCCGATCGTGCGCGCCTTGCTGACGGCCGACAAGAACCAGGCCTTCACCCGTTCGCGGATGAGTGAAGCCGAGCAGCGGGCGAACCCCGCGACCGATTTCCGGCCGTTCATCATCGCCGACGCGGACACGGGCCACGGCGGCGAGCAGCACGTGCGCAACCTGATCCGCCGTTTCGTCGAGGTGGGGGTGCCCGGCTACCACATCGAGGACCAGAAGCCCGGGGTCAAGAAGTGCGGCCATCAGGCGGGCAAGGTCCTCGTGCCGCAGGACGAGCAGAACAAGCGACTGAACTCCGCCCGCTTCCAGTTGGACGTGATGGCGGTGCCCGGACTGATCGTCGCCCGCACGGATTCCGAGGCCGCGACCTTCCTCGACGGCAACGGCGACGAGCGCGACCAGGCCTTCATTCTGGGGGCCACGAACTTCGATCTGCCGAGCTGCAAGACGGCGACCCTGGCGATTCTGCGGCGGCTGAACGCCCTGGGCGCGGAGGATGTCCGCGGCCACGAGCTCTACGACATCTCTGAGGCTGCCTATCACCGCGCCGACGTCTGGCTCGAGGGGGCGGGCGTCTACGGGCAGCTCGAGTCCGCCTGGGGGAAGATGGCCGCGAACGGCGGCACGAGTATCGAGGCCGTGCTCGACGAGACGATGGCCTCCTTCCTCGACGCCTGGCAGTTGGAAGCGAGGCTCAAGACCTACCCGCAGGCGGAGTGGTTGCAGTTCGCCCACTCGGTGTCGGTCGAAGAGGCGGCGGCCCGGGCGCGCAAGATGGGCATCAACCTGGTCTGGAACGCCGAGATGGCGCGAACTCCGGAGGGCTACTACCAGATCCAGGGCGGCATCGAGTACGCGATCTCCCGTTCCCTGCACGCGGCGCCCTACGCCGATCTGATCTGGATGGAGACGGCGACCGCCAACCTGGCCGATGCCCGGCGGTTCGCCGAGGCGATTCACGCCGTGTACCCGGATCAGTTGCTGGCCTACAACCTGTCGCCGTCCTTCAACTGGGACACGACGGGCATGTCCGACGAGGAGATGAAGAAGTTCCCCGAGGAACTGGGCAAGCTCGGCTTCGTCTTCAACTTCATCACCTACGGCGGTCACCAGGTCGACGGTCTGGCGGCCGAGGACTTCGCCACCGCCCTGCGCGAAGACGGCATGCTCGCCCTGGCCCGGCTGCAGCGCAAGCTGCGTCTGGTGGGGTCGCCGTATCGGACGCCGCAGGCCCTCGTCGGCGGCGCTCGGCTCGACGGTGGGCTGTCGGCTGCGACCGGCCATACGGCGACGACCAAGGCGATGGGCAAGGGGTCGACCCATGTCCAGCACCTGGCGCAGACCGAGGTGCCGCCGCGGCTGCTCGAGGAGTGGCTGGAGCTCTGGCGCGACAAGTACGACATCGACGAGAGCTTGCGGGTGGAGCTCCGGCCCCATGTCGCTGGCTCCGAGCTCCTCGAACTCAACGTGCTGGCACAGAACGGACGCGAGAAGTCGAAGGCCGCGAACGTGGTCTTCGCGCCCATTCGTGACCGCCGCGAGCGGATGATCCTCTCGGTCCGCGATCAGAACACGTTCGACACCGACCTGAGGCGGCGGCGTCTCATGGCCGTGATGCACGTGTTCCTGATCCACCGGTACGGCGCGGTGTGGGTGCACTACGTCAGTCCTACGAACGACAACCAGCACCAGACCAGGCGCATGATCGAACTGGGGATCTTCGAGAGCGCGAACACGGAAGTCGGTGAGATCATCGTGGCGGCGGTCAACCGGGAACGGGTCCGCGAACTCGCGGAACCGGACCGGGAGTCGCTGACGGCACTGATCGAGAAGACCGAGCCGGTACCGGTGCGGGCAGCGTCGTGACCCGGGCCTGGTCGTCGAGCCGGGTCACGATCGCGATCGGAGGCTTCGCGGCGGTCCTCTCGATCCAGGGGCTTCAGGCGCAGGAGGCCGAGCAGAAGCCGGAGGAGCGCCGGTCCATTTCGGAAGCTACGAGCGGCTTCGAGCATCTGCCCGGCTTTCTGGACCTCTACTGGGACGGCCGGGGCGGCAGGCTGTTCCTTCAGGTCGACGCCACCGACAGCGACCTGCTCTACATCGAGTCGCTGTCGGCGGGGCTCGGCTCGAACGACATCGGTCTCGACCGCGGGCAGCTCGGACGCACCCACCTGGCGAGGTTCGAGCGGGTCGGGCCGAAGCTGCTGCTGGTCCAGCAGAACACGCGCTTCCGGGCGGTGAGCGACAACCCGGACGCAGCAACGGGGGCAGGGTAGCTACGAGTTGGACGGCTCGCGCTCGGCGATTCACCGTCCGGGCGTCGCCGCGTTCCCGCGCAATTCGGAACTCGAGGGCACCCTGACCTTCACGCTGCGGTCCTCGGATCGCGGGGCGGGAGCGTGGGTTCGGCAGGTCGCGCCGTCGCCCGAAGCGCTCACGGTGCGCGTCCGCCACTCCTTCGTCGCGCTGCCCGAGCCCGGGTACGAACCCCGGCGCGCCGATCCCCGTGCCGGCTTCAATGTGACCAGCTACTTCGACTACGCGACGCCAATCGACGAGCCGCTCGAGGTCAGCTTCATCGACCGGCACCGGCTGGAGAAGCGCGATCCGAGCGCGGAGCGAAGCGAACCGGTCGAACCGATCGTCTACTACCTCGATCGCGGCGCGCCAGAGCCGATCCGCTCCGCGCTGCTCGACGGCGCCCGCTGGTGGAACGAGGCGTTCGAGGCCACGGGCTACATCGACGCGTTCCGGGTCGAACTCCTGCCGGAGGGCGCCGACCTGCTCGACGTCCGCTACAACGTGATCCAGTGGGTTCACCGGTCGACCCGCGGATGGTCCTACGGTGGTGGGGTCACCGATCCGCGCACCGGCGAGATCCTGAAGGGCCACGTGACGCTCGGTTCCCTGCGGGTGCGGCAGGACTTCCTGATCGCCCAGGGTTTGCTGTCGCCCTACGAGGATGCGGACTCGTCCACCGAGGCGCTCACCGAAATGGCGCTTGCCCGGCTGCGCCAGCTGTCCGCTCACGAGGTCGGCCACACGATCGGCCTGATGCACAACTTCGCCTCCAGCGTCGATGGACCGGAAGGCCGCGAGTCGGTCATGGACTATCCGCATCCACTGGCCACCCTGGGCGACGACGGCACGATCGACCTGAGTGCCGCCTACGACGTCGGCGTTGGTGAATGGGACAAGCGGGCGGTCCTCTACGGCTACGCCGACTTTGCCGAGGGCGTGGACGAGGCGGCGGAACTCGACGCCATCCTGCAGGGGACTACCTCTGCCGGGCTCCACTACATCAGCGACGAGGACGCGCGGCCGGTGGGTGGCGCCCATCCGCTGGCTCACCTCTGGGACAACGGCCGTTCCGCGGCGGAGGAGCTGCGTCGCCTCCTGACGGTGCGGCGGGCGGCGCTTGGCCGGTTCTCCGAGCAGAGCCTCCGGTTCGGCGCGCCGCTGTCGGAGCTGGAGGACGTGTTGACGCCTCTCTACCTGCTGCATCGCTACCAGATCGAGGCGGCGGCGAAGATCGTCGGCGGCGTCGACTACAGCTACGCCGTACGGGGAGACGGCAGG
>WTGL01000139.1:14089-21439 GCA_011523565.1 Acidobacteriota bacterium | reverse complement strand
GCTCGACGCCCTGCTGCGGACGGTCGATCCGGCCGAACTCACGTTGCCGCAGCGGATACTCGACCTGATCCCGCCTCCGTCGCCGGGACGGAGCCGGGGTCGGGAGCACCTGCCGTCCCGTGCCGGTCTGACATTCGATCCGGTCGGCGCGGCCGAGATGGCGGCCGATCTGACGTTCGCCATGGTGTTCGATGGCGAGCGGGCGGCCCGTCTGGTCGATCACCATGCCCGGGCGGCGGAACAGCCGGCGCTTGGCGCCGTGATCGATCGGGTGCTGGCCGAGACCTGGCGCGCCGACCCTTCGCCGGGCCTCGCCGGAGAAGTCGGCCGGGCGATCGACTTCGCCGCCCTGCGGCGGCTGATGGCGCTGGCGGCGGGCGTCCCCGTCAGCATGCCGCCGAACTTCGACTGGCCGGTCGTGCCGGCTCGGTCGGGATCTTTCCAGGTGCGAGCGGAGGCGCGGTCCGAATTATCGAATCTCGGACGCTGGCTGGAGGCGAACCCTGCCGCCGACGATCCTGCGGAACAGGCGCATCGGACCTACGGGGGATGGCTGGTCGCACGCTTTCTCGAGGATCCGAACTCGGTCGAACTGCCCGCACCGCTACGGGCCCCGGACGGCTCGCCGATCGGCTGCGGTGTGGGTCACAGCGACGCGTCTCCTCCCGCTCTCGCGCTGCCGCAATGAGCGGCGGTCCAGCCGCATCGCTCCGGCTGCCGGAGGCCGTGGCGGAGCTCTACAGCGCCGGCGCGCTGGCCGAGCTCGTCGACCTCCGGCGGACGCTCCACGCCGATCCGGAACTCTCGCTCCAGGAAGAGCGTACGTCTGCCCGTCTTCAGCGGACGCTGGAGGAGCTCGGCGTCGACGACGTAACGCGCTTGGCCGGCACCGGCGTCGTCGGGCGCATACCCGGCCGCGACCCGAAGGCGCCGCCGGTAGCGGTCCGCGGCGACATCGACGCGTTGCCGATCCAGGAAGACACCGGCCTGCCGTTCGCGTCGCGCAATGAGGGCGTGATGCACGCCTGCGGCCATGACGTGCACGCCTCGTGGACGGTGGCCGCTGCCCGCCTGCTCCGCGACGAGCCGGCGGCGGGCGATGTGTGGCTCGTGCTGCAACCGGCGGAAGAGACGGGCGAGGGGGCAATGGCCATGCTGTCGACCGGCGTCCTGGACGAGGTGGAGGCGATTTTCGGGGCGCACGTCGACCTCACCTTCGAGGTCGGCCAGGCGATGATCCAGCCCGGCGCGGTCGGCGCCGCCGCCGACCGCTTCGAGGTCGAGCTCCGGGGCAAGGGGGCGCATGGCGCAAGGCCCCACCAGGGCCTGGACCCGATCGTCGGTGCGGCCCAAGTCGTTTCCGCCCTGCAGACGGTCGTTTCCCGGCGGATGCCGCCCGATCAGCCGGCGGTGGTCACCGTCGGCGCCGTCGAGGCGGGCACGGCTCACAACGTAATTCCCGACCGCGCCGTGCTCAAGGGCACCATGCGGTCGCTCGATCCGGCCATCCGGAAGTTGCTGGCGGACGAGGTGCGACACGTCGCTGAGTCGGTCGCCACGGCCTGCCGGCTCGAAGCCCGGGTGCGAATGCTCCAGGGAACGCCGGCGGTGCTGAACGACCGGCGTGCCGCCACCTGGGCGAGCGAGGCCGCGGCGACGGTGATCGGCGCCGAGTCGGTCAAGCCGCTGCCGGTCGCCAACATGGGCGGCGAGGACTTCGCCTTCTACCTGGAGCGGATCCCGGGGTGCTTCATCCGGGTCGGTGCGCGGCTGCCCGACGATCCGGTCGTGGGTGCCCATACGCCGTACTTCGCGCCGGCCGAGGAGGCGATCTTCGTCGGCGGGGCGTTGCTGGCCGCGGCGGCGCGTCGCGCTTCGGCGGAGCTGGCGACGGCCGCTGCCACGGAGTAGAGGGACGTGGAGGCCGCCGCGGGCGTTGTCGACAGCGCGGTCGCCGCTGGCGGAGACTCCACCCAGGTCCGGCTCGTTAGAACGCGAAGATGAGCCCGGCGCTCACGATGCCCTGAACCAGGTCGTCGCGCTCCGCCCCGTAGCAGCAGTCGTAGCAGCACAGGTCTTCGTCGCCGGTGTTCGTGACCAGCAGTTTCGCCTCGAGCCGAAGGCCGAGATGATCGGTGAAGAAGATCTTGGTTCCGCCGCCGAGTCCGACCGAGAAACGGCTTTCCGTCTCGGGCAGAAAGTCGCTATCCGGCGCCAGCCTGGTGACTCCCGCGCTGAACGAGGCGAAGGGGCGCACCTGTCCGAGGTGGGCAGTCCACGTGACGCCGGCGTGGTAGTAGGACACGTCCATCGGGCCCAGGTCCGCGGCGCCCAGGAAGGGGCCTTCATCTAGCCCGAATCGCGTTTCCTGTTCGTTGACGAGCAGTTCGAGGTGGAGATTCCGGCGCAGGGGGATGCCCACGATCAGCCCCTGCACGCTCGTGTTGTCGAGTTCCAGGTCGAGGCGCCCGAACTCGACGTCGTCGATCTCGAAGCCGCCGAGGAAACTGTGGCCGTAGGTCGGCGTGATCTCGAAGCGCGGCTTCTGCGCTTCGGCGGCAGAGGCGGCCGCGGCCAGCAGGGCGGCCAGTGCGGCGGTGACGGCTAGTGTCCTGTGCAGGTGACGGCGTGTTCTGGTCATCGTTATCTCCTATGAGGGGCAGGAGATACGAAGCTGCAAGTTCCGGGCCGGCGCTCGCTACGTGTTCGAAAGGGGTGGAGCGGCGTGCTGCTGTCCACTGGGGAGGTAGTCAGTCGACGGCGCACGAAGAGGAGCATGCCGCTCCGCCCCTGCCCGGTTTACGCACGCGGGACCGACAGGGTTTCGCGGCGCAGGTCCCTAGCTGCCCTTCGCGGCCCGGTCCGGATGCCTCATCGCGGTGATGTTGAACCCGGCGTCGACGAAGTGGATGCCGCCGGTGGTCCCGGCGCTCAGGTCGGAGAGCAGGTAGGCGGCGGTGGCCCCGACGTCGTCGACCGTGATGTTGCGGCCCAACGGGGCCCGTTCCGGCATGACCTTCAGCATGCCGCGCATCCCTGAGACGCCGGAAGCGGCGAGTGTCCTCACCGGGCCGGCGGAGATGCCGTGCACGCGGATGTTCTTCGGGCCGAGGTCGACGGCGAGGTAGCGGATCGAGGCCTCGAGCGCCGCCTTGGCGATGCCCATCACATTGTAGTTGGGGGTCGCCTTGGTGGCCCCGTAGTAGGTCATCGCGATCACGCTGCCGCCGTCGGTCATCAGCGGTTCGGCGGCGCGGGTCAGGGCGATCAGGGAGTAGCAACTGATGTCCAGGGCGGTGGCGAAGCCGGCGCGGGAGGTGTCGACCGTGCGGCCGAGCAGGTCCTCCCGGTTGGCGAACGCCACGGAATGGACGAGGAAGTCCAGCCGGCCCCAGCGTTCAGCGAGAGTGGAGAAGATGGCTTCGATCTGAGCGTCGTCCGTCACGTCGAGCGGCTCGACGATGGCCGATCCGATGCTCTCGGCCAGCGGCCGGACACGACGCTCGAGGGCGTCTCCCTGGAACGTGAACGCGAGCTCCGCGCCTTCGCTGTGGGCGCGCCGGGCGATGCCCCAGGCCAGCGACCGCTTGTTCGCGACACCGACGATCAGACCGCGGCGGCCGGCGAGCAGCCCGCCGGAGGCAGGCGATCCCGGCGAGGTGTCGGCGGGAGGTGATTCGGACGCGGTCACGGGCGGCGGGATTGTACACGCCGAGTACCTGGGATCGCCCCCACGGCACGGCCGGGGACGGCTACGGCGTAGACTGATTCCCGCGCATGGTCTCGGTGCTCGGCATCGTCCTCGTCGTCGGCGCGACGCTCTGCTTCTCGTTGTTCGACCTGCTGCGCAAGAAGCTCACGGGAAGGTTGAGCGATGCCTTCCTGGTGATGGTTCTGGCGCTTGGAGCAGTGCCCCTCTACGGCGCCTGGGTGGCGCTGCAACCGCCGGCGGGGGTGAGTCGGGCGTACCTCCTGCCGGGGCTTCTGTCGGTGGCCTGCAACCTCGGCGCGAACTACGGCTTCCTTCGTTCGGTGCGGCTGGCCGGACTGAGCGCCGTGATTCCGCTGCTCTCCCTGACGCCGGTGTTCACGGCCCTGCTCGGGATTCCCCTGCTGGGCGAGTTGCCGGGGGCTCGCGAGTGGCTGGGGATCGCCATGGTCGTGGGCGGCGCCCTCGCCCTTCAGCTCGGTGAGAGCTCCGGCGAACGTGGCCGGCCCTGGGCGCTGGGAGCGGGCGCCTGGTGGATGATCCTGGTCGCCTTCCTCTGGGCGTCGGCGCTGCCGCTGGACAAGCTGGCCACCGAGGCATCGAACGCGGCGTTCCACGGACTGGTGATGCACCTGGGGGTAGGCCTGTCCGTCGCAACGATCGCGATCCGCGGCTTCAGGAGCGCGCTGGGTCGACGCGGGATAGCCGGGGCGGGCGCTGGAGCCGCGGTGTGGCTGCTGCTGCTGACCGCGGTCGTCATCGGCGCGGCGGCGCAGGGTCTCCAGTTGCTCTCCCTCCAGCACGCATGGGTCGGGTTCGTCGAGACCGTGAAGCGGGGCATCGGATCGTCGCTGGCGCTGGTTCTCGGCCGCCTGTTCTTCGCGGAGCCGCTGACGGTCCGCAAGGTGCTGTGCGTTGCCGTGATCGCGGCCGGAGTCGCGGTGATGCTCTGGTAGGTTGACGGGCAATGGTCAGCCGCTTCCCGGTCGATTGTCGGCTCCGTCTGGCAGTCCTGCTGGGCCTCATGGCGATCGGGGGCGGCGGCGTGGGCGCCCAGGTGTCGCGCCTGTCCCAGATCGAGTTGCCCGATGGCTTCTCGATCAGCTTCTTTGCCGAGGGCGTCATGGGAGCGCGGTCGCTGGCGCAGAGTCCGGCCGGCACGGTGTTCGTCGGCACACGGCAGGCGGACGTGGTCCATGCACTGATCGATTCCGACGGCGACGGCACCGCGGACGAGCGATACCGGATCGCCTCGGACCTGAACTCGCCGAACGGCGTGGCCTTCCGCAACGGAAGCCTCTACGTGGCCGAGATCAGCCGGATCCTCCGGTACGACGACATCGAGAACCGGCTGGACTCACCGCCATCACCGGCCGTCGTCACGGCGAACCTCCCCAGTGATAGGTCACATGGTTGGAAGTTCATCCGCTTCGGCCCTGACGGCCGGCTCTACGTGCCCGTCGGCGCGCCTTGCAACATCTGCGACGCGGGGGATCCCTATGCTTCGATCCTGCGCCTGGCCGCCGACGGCAGCTACCAGATCGTGGCGCGGGGTGTGCGGAATACCGTCGGTTTCGACTGGCAGCCGACGACTGGCCGGTTGTGGTTCACCGACAACGGCCGCGATTGGCTTGGAGACGACCGCCCGCCCGACGAGCTGAACGTGCTGACGTCGAACCGCCAGCACTTCGGCTATCCCTTCTGCCACGGTCGGGACATCTCCGATCCGGAGTTCGGCTCGCTCCGTTCCTGCTCCGAGTTCCGCCCTCCGGCCCGGGAACTCGGACCGCACGTGGCGGCGCTGGGCATGCGCTTCTACACGGGAACGATGTTCCCGGAGCGCTACCGCGGCCAGATCTTCATTGCCGAGCACGGGTCGTGGAACCGCAGTCAGAAGATTGGCTATCGCGTCATGGTGGTTCGACTGGGCGGCGGCGGGCAGCCGATCGCGTACGAGGAGTTCGCGACCGGTTGGCTTCAGGGCCAAGCCGAGTGGGGCCGTCCGGTCGATGTCATGGTACGCGCGGACGGTTCACTGCTCGTCTCGGACGATGAGCCCGGTACGATCTATCGGATCGTCTACGACCCCGGGAGCGAGCCGGAGCCGGATCCCGAACCCGATCCCGACCCTGACCCGGATCCCGATCCCGACCCTGATCCCGAGCCTGATCCACCCCGACCCGACGGTCCCTGCAAGCCGAACGCGGAGACTCTCTGCCTGCATGGCGATCGCTACGAGGTACGGGTCGAGTGGTGGACCGGCGACGGTGAGACGGGTTCGGCCCTGGTGGCTACCGAGGCGACGCAGGATTCCGGCCTGTTCCGGTTCTTCGATGCGGAAAACTGGGAGATCCTGGTCAAGGTGCTGGACGGTTGCGACGTCAACGGCCACTACTGGGTGTACGGCGCTTCCACGACGGATCTGGGCTACGTGATCCGGGTCGCGGACACGGCGACGGGCGACGTGAAGGAGTACCGGAACGCGCCCGGGCACCCGGCGGCCGCGATCACGGACGCCAAGGCGTTCCCGGACAGTTGCCGCCGGTAGCGATACTCTCGCGCGGACTTACGTCGCTTGCAGGCTCCCGGCACCTGTCCGGGAGGTGCGACCCAACCACATCATCAGGAGTCACGGCATGCTCCGTTCCCCGATTTCCCCGCCTCGCCGCCGGCTTTCTTCACGCAACGCGGTCGCTTGCTTCTGTGCCTTCGCGGTGATCCTCGCCCTGGTCGCAGGGACCGCGGCGGCCGACGACGACGAACTTCGTCTGGACGAGATCGAGCTGCCCGCCGGCTTCAGGGTCGACGTGTTCGCCGCGGAGATCGACAGTGCTCGCTCGCTGGCCCAGAGCCCGTCCGGGACCGTCTTCGTCGGCACCGGACGCAGGGGCGGGGGAGTCGTTCATGCGGTCGTCGATCCGGACGGGGACGGAAAGGCCGACGACCGCTTTCGCATCGGCTCCGACCTGAACTGGCCGAACGGTGTCGCCTTCCACGAGGGCGACCTCTACGTCGCGGAGATCAGCCGCGTGCTCCGTTTCGAGGAGATCGAAAGCCGGCTCGACTCACCGCCGGCGCCGGTCGTGGTCACCGCCGATCTCCCGGACGAGACCCATCACGGCTGGAAGTTCATCCGCTTCGGTCCCGACGGGCGGCTCTACGTGCCGGTGGGCGCCCCGTGCAACATCTGCGACGAAGGCGATCCCTTCGCCACCATCCTGCGGCTGGACGACAGTGGTGCTTACGAGGTCGTGGCCCGCGGCGTGCGCAACACGGTCGGCTTCGACTGGCGTCCCGGCACGAACGAACTCTGGTTCACCGACAACGGTCGCGACCACATGGGCGACGATGCTCCGCCCGACGAGTTGAACGTCCTGACCGAGGATGGCCAGCACTTCGGCTACCCCTACTGCCATGGTCGGGACATCGCGGACCCCGAGTTCGGCGACCAGCGTCCCTGCAACGACCTCGTGCCGCCGGCTATCGACCTCGACCCTCACGTGGCAGCAGTGGGCATGCGCTTCTACCGGGGCACCGCGTTCCCTGAGCGTTACCGAGGGCAGATCTTCATCGCCGAGCACGGTTCCTGGAACCGCAGCAACAAGATCGGCTACCGCGTCATGGTAGTTCATGTCGACCGG
>WTGL01000139.1:0-14079 GCA_011523565.1 Acidobacteriota bacterium | reverse complement strand
CCGGTTGGCTCCAGGGCGAAGACTCGTGGGGCCGGCCGGTCGACGTGATGGAGCAGGCCGACGGGTCGCTCCTCGTCTCGGACGACATGCGAGGTGTGGTCTACCGCATCGTCTACGACGCGACGTCCGGCGCGGGAGAGTAGGGGCGTTGGCGACGATCGACCCTGCCGTCGTCGACGGGGCGCGAGTCCGCTACGAGGCGGCCTGCGCCGCCGGTCTCAACCTCGACATGACGCGCGGCAAGCCGTCGCCGGAGCAGCTTGCCCGCTCCCACGGTCTACTGCGGGCCGTCGACCGGGAGGACGATCCGGCCGCCGACGGCACGGACTGCCGCAACTACGGCGGCGATCCACGCGGGCTGCCGGAGATGCGGGCCATCTTCGCCGAGATTCTGGAGGTCGATCCGGAACTCGTCTTCGTCGGAGGCAACGCCAGCCTGCAGTGGATGCACGACCTGGTCGTGCAGGCGATGCTGGTCGGCGTGCCGGGCGGCGATCCGTGGGGCGGACCGAGACGCTCGACACCGGTGAAGTTCCTCTGTCCCTGTCCCGGCTATGACCGTCACTTCTCCGTCCTCGAGCGCTTCGGCATCGAGATGCTGCTGATCGCGATGGGGGACGACGGCCCCGACGTGGAGGAGGTCGCTCGACTTGCCGGTGAGGATCCGAACGTCAAGGGGATGTTCTGCGTGCCGCGTTACAGCAACCCCACCGGCGTCACCTACTCCGACGACGTCGTCGAGGCGATTGCCGCCATGAAGACCGCGGCGCCGGACTTTCGCGTGATCTGGGACGACGCGTACGCGCTGCACGCCTTCGAGGGCGAACCGGACCCCCTGGCGAATCTCTACGACCGTTGCGCGGCCCACGGCCACGAGGATCGGGCGTTGCTCGTCACGTCGTTCTCCAAGGTCACGTTCGGCGGCGCCGGTCTGGCCGCGGTCGCCGCAAGCCCCAGGAACGGGGACTGGATCCGCAGCTTCCGCTCGATCCAGACGATCGGCCCGAACAAGCTGAACCAGCTTGCCCATGCCCGTTTCTTCGACGGCTCCCTCTCCGCGGTGCGGGACCACATGAAGGGACATGCGGATCTGATCCGGCCGAAGTTCGAGACCGTGCTGCGCGTGCTCGACGACCGTCTCGGCGGCCTGGACGTCGCGTCCTGGAGCCGTCCTCGCGGCGGCTACTTCGTCAGCCTGGACACCGAGTCCGGCTGCGCGAGGGCCGTCGTCGAGATGGCGGGTAACGCGGGGGTCAAGCTGACGCCGGCCGGCGCCACCTTCCCCTACGGCCTCGACCCCCAGGACCGGAACATCCGCATCGCGCC
This sequence comes from Acidobacteriota bacterium, assembly GCA_011523565.1. Lineage (GTDB taxonomy): Bacteria > Acidobacteriota > Thermoanaerobaculia > Multivoradales > Multivoraceae > Multivorans. The sequence continues at coordinate 12,753 of WTGL01000139.1, read as the reverse complement.
GACGCTGCCGGCTCTTGCGGAGATCGAAACCGCGACCGGCCTCCTGGCCGACTGCATCGTGCTGGTCAGCGCCGGCGCCTAGCGCCCTAGCGCCGCCAAACCTGTCGCAAGCTCCATGTTTGGCCCCAGCCCCCAGCTCACTAGGAGCGTGCGCCACAGGACCCGGTTGGCGCGTCCCCGCGCCAACCGCGAACCAGTCCGTGTGCCGGTCATCCGGCGCATGGAGGGCACTCGCTGCGCTACGTTCGGCACCGCACGCTCCTAGTCGATGTAGCCCAGGCTCTTGAGCTGCTTGATGTCGTCCTCGCTGAGGACGGTTCCGCTCTTCGCCTCGTACTTCTCCAGGTCCCGGTACCAGTTCACCAGGCGGCGGCCGAGGGGCGGCACGAGGTCGACGGGCGGCTTGTCGAGCGGGCGCTCCTCACGCGGATCAGCCGTCAGGTCGAAGTAGATCGTCCGCCGCTTCGAGAAGTCGTGGAGGACCTTCGCTCCGTCCACTTCCAGGCTGATCTGGAGCGGATCCTCGTAGGGCGCGTTGCGGCGTGACCTCGCGGTCAGCGCACTGTGCTTGTCGCCGATGACGTAGCGGGGCGGATCGCCGCCGTCGCCCCCGGTTCGGAACAGAGCCAGGCTCCTGCCCTCGACGTCTTCCGGCGTTTCGACGCCGAGCAGGTCGAGCACCGTCGGCAGCACGTCGATCACGCCGACGCGCGCCTGGACTCTCCGGCCTTCGGGAACGCCGGGACCGGCGAGGATCATCGGGATCCGGGCGTTCGGCCAGTGCACGTTCTTGCCGTGCCCCCAGTAGCCGTGCTCGCCCATGCTCTCGCCGTGATCGCTGAGGAACAGGGTGAAGCGAGGGCCGGGCAGCACCTCCTCGATCGCCCTGGTTAGCCTGCCCATCCAGTGGTCGACGTAGTTCACCTCCGACTGGTAGCGCCAGCGCTTCTGCCAACCAGCGGTTCGCTGCTCCCTGGGCGGCCTGGGGGGTGTGAAGCCGTCGCGTTCCAGGTAGGGGCTGTGGGGATCGGAGAAGTGGACCCAGAGGAACAGGGGTTGCCCGTTTCGTTCCTCGTCACGGGCGCGACGGCGGAGCCAGCGCTCGGCGGCCCTGGCGATGTCGTCGGCGCTTCGTTCCATGACGCCCGCCGCGTTCCGCGACTGGTTGAACTCCTCGTCGTAGTGATCGAAGCCGCGGTCGAGGCCGACCAGGTCGGCTCGCAGCGTCCAGTTCGAGATGAATGCGGCTGCCTCGTAACCGGCGTTGCCCAGGATCTGGGCCAGGACGGGGACATCGCTCCGCATCCGCTGCGCGTTGCGGCGGGAGCCGTGCGTCGGCGGATAGAGCGACGTGAAGATCGAGGCGAAGGCGGGTCCGGTCTTGCCGATCGTCGTCTGGGCGTCCTCGAAGAGCACGCCCGCCTCGGCGAGCGCGTCGATCGTCGGCGTCGTCGCGGCGTCGGCGTCGTAGGCTCCCACCGCGTCCGCGCGGAGCGTGTCGACCGAAAGCAGGACGAAGTGGGGCTCCGCCGCCAGGGGCACGGCGAGCAGCGCGGCGAGGATCGCCGGACGGATGGCCCGGGTGCCCGCGTTCACGCAGTGACGGCTCCGAAGGCCAGTGCCTCTTCCTGGGTGTCGATGTCGCGCGCCAGCGACATCGCATCGACGACCGGCATGCGGACCTTGCGCTCGGGGTGCCTGCGGCGGTGGCGCCGCTTGATGAACATGCGGCGCAGCGCCAACTCGAGTTCGGACTGCTGGATGACCTTCTCCTTCAGGCGCCGGGCGGCCCGCGTGCCTGATAGCAGGGTGTCCCAGGTAAACGTCGGCAGCCGGAGATTCAGCAGGTGGATGAAGTCCTGAACGAGCATGATCCAGAGAAGGCGCCGGGCCATGTAGGCGTTGCGATAGAGGATCGGCCGGTTGCGTGTCCGGTAGCCGAGGTCCATCAGCCGGTAGATGAACTTCCACCGGAGCGCCGCGGAGTCGAACATCGCCAGATGTCCGGGCAGGATGGGGACCGGGGCCGACCCTCCCTCAGGTTGGACATGGTATTGGGGCTTCCACTTCGACGCGCCGAGCCGTTCAGGGTCCCGAGGCGCCTTGATCATGGGGAAGAAGAAGTCCAGCGGACTGTGACTCCAGAAGTCCTCGACCACCATCCGCAGTTCGCCCGGTTCGGGGACGATGTCGCAGGTGGTCACCGCCAGCGGCCCGTCGCCGTGCAGCCGCCGGGCGGTTTCGACGCCGACCTGAATGTTGCGTCCGAAGCCGCCGTCCGTGTCGACCGGGACGCCGTCGGAGAGCCCGCGATAGGCGTGACCGGGCCCGGCTACGTAGATCGGATCGAAGACACCGGCTTGACGGATGCGGTCGATGAGGACCTCGATGAGCGGTCGGTCGCCGATCTTCACTTCGACGCCCTTGATGCCTGCCAGCGGTTGCTTGGAGCGGCCTCCGGGCGGCATGTAGGCCGGGCGGCGGTCGCTGCCCCCGAGTACGATCAGAGGTACGGACTTGGAGGTCATGGCGGAATCCGAGTTCTCCCGAGGGCTGACCAGATTCTATGACGAGACTTCCATCGCCGCCGCCTCCCGAGGTGGTCGACCGTGACGATCGCCTGGCCGAGCTGGCTCGCCGCTGGCTGTGTGAGCCGGCGGTGGGCCTGGACACCGAGTTCGTGCGCGAACGGACCTTCTTCCCGCGCCTGGGCCTGATCCAGGTCGCCGACTCCGCGGGCTGTTACCTGGTCGACACGGTGGCGGTCCGCGACCGCTCCGGACTCGAGGAGGTCATCCGGTCCCGGGTGGTGACCAAGGTCTTTCACTCGCCGAGCGAGGACCTCGAGATCCTCCACCACGTCTTCGGTTTCGCTCCCGAGCGACTGTTCGACTGCCAGGTCGCGGCCACGCTGTGCGGCCTGGGCGGTTCCCTGGGCTATGTGCATCTCGTCTCCCGGTTGTTCGACGTCGAACTGGCGAAGGGGGTGCAGCGGTCCAACTGGTTGCGGCGGCCCCTGAGCGAGGAACAGGTGCGGTATGCCGGCCTCGACGTGGCCTATCTGCTGCCCGCGCACGAGCAGTTGCGGGCGCGGCTTGCAGAAACGGGACGCGAGGCCTGGGCCGGGGAAGAGTTCGACCGCTTGCTGAGGGCGGCCGAAGCCCGTCTCGATCCGGAGTGGTCGTTCAAGCGGCTGGGGAGGCCGGGCATGTCCCGTCGTCAACTGGCCGCGCTGCGTGCGGTCTGCGAGTGGCGGGAACGCCGGGCCCGGAGACGCGATCTCCCCCGCGGCTTTGTGCTCCGGGACGAGACGGTCATCGACCTGGCGAGACGAATACCCAGGAACGGTCAGGAACTGGCCGCGGTGAAGGGACTCGGCCCGAAGCAGGCCCGCCGATACGGTCCGGCGCTCCTGGACCTCCTGCGCGGCGCGGTGGCTTTGCCGGAGAGCGACCTTCCCCGGCGGTTGGAGCGCTCGGGAGGGCGGTCGTCCAGCCGCCTCGTGGAGCGGCTGCGCGAGCTGGTTGCGCGCGTTGCGGGCGAGCTCGATCTTCCGGCCGAGACGCTGGTGCCCCGGCGGACACTGGAAGCATGGGCGGCCCGAAGTCTGGAGCGGGGAGCCTGGGTCTGGCCTGGCGAGATCGAGGGTTGGCGCCGGTCCGTGCTGGAGCCCCGGGTCGAGGGCGCCGGCTTGCTGGAAGCCTCAAAGCGGAGCCGGCGCGGTCGCGGCCGAGCCAGGAGAGGGCGTAGCGGCACGGCGTCCCGCGCAGCCGCGCCGCGCGATCGCCAGGGTGGCAGTTGAATGAAGCTGGTTGAAGCGTTTCCCCACACGATCGGTGACCTCTACGGTCTGTTCGGCAGGGACGCGCCGCCCGCGACCGTCGTGTCGGCGCACGCCGTTCCGCAGCCGCAACGGAGCCTGCTGGCTCATGAGAGTCACATGACGGTGACCTTGGAGGCACACCACGGCGGTCCGGTCGAAGTCGTCGTTCTGGATCGGGTGCTCCACGACGACCACTACGCGCGGAGGATTCTCCTTCGTCGAGCCACAAACGCCGGCGGGACGTCCGGTGGGGACGGCTGCGCGGTGGTGCAGTTCGGCATCGTGCTCTTCAACCTGCGCTTCGCGACGGACGAAGCACGACGTGACATCCTGGGCGAGAGCGTGCCGATCGGTCACATCCTGATTCGGCACCGGCAGTTGCGGAGGATCAGCACGCACAGCCTGCTCGAGATCGTGCCGGACGCCGAGATGCGCCGCCACTTCGGCATCGCGGAGTCGGCTGGCGAGGCCAGACGGGTGTATGGGCGTCTAGCGACGATCTTCTGCGACGAGCGGCCGGCGGTCGAACTTCTCGAGGTGCTGCCCCCCGGCCCGGCGGCCGCGGTAGCGGCGCGCGCGTCCCGGAAGTAGCGGGCGGACGGTCAGGCCCGCTCGACCGGGAAGGCGATCAGATCGTCGATTCGGCGCGCGCCCAGGTCGAGTCCGAGCAGCCGATCGAAGCCCAGGGCGACGCCGGCGCAGCGGGGAAGGCCGTTCGCCAGTGCTGCGAGAAAGCGGCACGGCATCGGCGGCTCCGGGCGGCCCGATTCGCGCCGCTTGATCAGGTCGTGTTCGAGCCGCTGCCGCTGTTCGCGAGGATCGGTGAGTTCGCCGTAGCCGTTGGCGAGCTCGATGGGACCGACAAAGGCCTCGAAGCGCTCCGCGGTCCTCGGATCGCGGGTCCCGATCCGGGCCATCGCGGCCTGGGAGGCGGGATAGTCGAACACGATGGTGACCCGGTCGGGCGAGAACGTCGGCTCGACCTTCAGGGCGAACAGGCGGGAAAGAAGGTCGTCGCGGTCGAGATCACAGGCGTCCTGGACCGAGGAGCAGCGTTCCAGGGTCCGGCGCAGATGCCGGTTCGGGGTGTCGTGCGGATCGAGACCCGCGTGACGTTGCATCAGTTCGGCGTAGCTGGCGTAGACCGCTTCCTGCAAGCGGTGCGAACCGGCGAGAAGGGTCTCGATCAGCGCCACCACTTCACGCATCAGCCGAACGTGGTCCCATCCGACGCGGTACCACTCCAGGATCGTGAACTCGGTGTTGTGCCAGCGGCCGCGCTCACCGCCCCGGAACGCCTTGCAGACCTGGAAGACCGACCCGGAACCCGCGGCCAGAAGCCGTTTCATCGCCAGTTCGGGGGAGGTCTGGAGGTACATCCGACGGTTCGGGAAGCCGGGGGCCTCGACCTCGCAGCCCAAGCTGTCCAGGTGCAGGTCGAGCGTGGTCTCGGTGCAAAGGAGGGGCGTCTCGACCTCGAGAACGTCCCGCTCGGCAAAGAAGGCGCGCAGTTCAGCCAACATCGATGCCCGCCGGCGCAGCGCCTCAGCCGTCGCGGTGGGGCGCCAGTCGGCGCCGTTGCCGGTCACCACTGTTCCTGTTCCGCGGCGCTAGGTCTTGGCGCGGGAGACGTAGTCCCCGGTGCGCGTGTCGACCCGGATCGACTCGCCCTGCTGGATGAAGAGCGGGACCTTGACGGTGGCGCCGGTTTCGAGCCTGGCGGGCTTGCTGCCACCGCTCGACGTGTCGCCCTTGAGGCCCGGATCCGTCTCCACCACCTCCCTGATGACGAAGTTGGGCGCCTTGACCTGGATGGGATGACCGTTCCAGAGCGTGACGTTGCAGATGTCCTCTTCCTTGATCCACTGCTCGGCGCCGGCCAGGGCCTGCACGTCCGCTTCGACCTGGTCGTAGGTGTCGGGATTCATGAAGAACCAGTGTTCGCCGTCGCTGTAGAGGTACTGCATCGACGTGTCGACGACGTCGGCGCCCGCGAGCAGGTCGCCGGGCTTCAGAGTCTTCTCGTTGACCCTTCCGCTCAGCAGGTTGCGCATCTTGACGCGGGTGAACGCCTGTCCCTTGCCGGGCTTGATGAAGTCGCAGGCGATGAGCACGTTCGGCTCGCCGCTCTCGAGCACCTTGAGTCCGGTTCGGACCTGGTTCATGTTGTAGCTCGCCATGGCTGAAACCGCCTCCCGCGGTCACTCGAAACCCTAGCAGTCGAGTCGCGGCGTCCGCGCCGCGCTGACGCAGAGGAACGGCCACGTTCCATGCAAGCCCGTACTCGGCGGACCTGCCGGTGAAACCCTGCCTTCTCGTCTGCGTTGTGTATCGGTGAACGGCGCGCCTCGCGCCGGAACTCTCAGCACCGAACCCAGGAGAGAACGATGACCATTCGACCTTCGAGTTCCGCACCGGATGTCCCGAACCGCAACGTTGCCCGCGCGCTCGGCAGACCCGTTTGCGTCGCGGGCGTCGGCGCGCTGTGCGCGGCCGCGTTCCTGACGGTCCCCGCGTTCGGCGAGTTCGATGAGAGTCACCGTTTCGACGCGGACTCGCTCACGGTGTCCAGTCTGATCGGAAAGATCGAGATCGGGCCGACGACCGGTAGCCAGTTCGAGGTCGAGGTGTCGGTGCGCGGCCGGGACGGTACGCGGGACAACATCAGGCTGGACCAGGACACGCGCGGGTCGCGGGCACGGCTGGCTGTGGAGTTTCCGGTCGAGGAGGAGAGACGGTACGTCTACCCCGAGTTCAGCCGTCGGCGCGCCAACTTGTGGTCGCGGCGGCCGGGCAGTTCCGAGAGTCTGCTGGGCGAGATCCTCCGCTCCATGTCGGGCCGCCGTATCCGGATCGAGAGGACGGGCAGCGGCCTGGAAGCATGGGCGGATGTGACGATTCGGGTTCCGGAGGGGCGATCGCTCAAGGTCGAACTGGGAGCCGGCGACATCGACGTGTCGGACGTCGCCGCCGATCTGGAACTGAAGACCAGGGCCGGCAGGGCCGATGCGGCCGGCCTCGACGGCGACGTCCAGATCGGCGTCGGCAGCGGCGGGCTGGCAGTGCGGGACGTGCGCGGCCGGCTGGTCATGGACACGGGAAGCGGCGGCGCAAGTCTGGACCGCTTCGAGGGTTCGGTGCTCTCGATCGATACCGGCAGCGGCCCGGTGGAGGTGACGGAGGTGTCGGCCGAGACGATCGACATCGACACGGGCAGCGGCGGCGTCACGGTGGACGGCCTGGAAGCCGAACGGTTCTCGATCGACACCGGGAGCGGCAGCGTGCGGGTCGAGTCCGCGGGCGCCGATGCGGCGGTGATCGACACGGGCAGCGGCAGAGTGCACCTGGCCCTGGAGCGGATGGGGGACGGCAGGTTCGACATCGACACCGGCTCCGGCGGCATCGTCTTCCTGGTGCCGGACGATCTGTCGGCCCGCTTCGACATCGACATCGGGAGTGGCGGCATAGATGTCGACGTGCCGATCGCGAAGACGCTGCACAAGTCGCGGGGCGAGATGCGCTTCATTGCCGGTGACGGCGATGCGAGCGTCGTCCTCGACACGGGCTCGGGCAGCGTCCGCGTCGCGAGCGTGAACTGATCGACTAGCGGCTACTCGGCGCTCACGCCCGCCATCGCGCAGACGATTCCCCATTCCCGGGCCGTGACCGGCTGCACCGAGAGTCTCTGCCCGCGGCGTAGCAGCGCCATCCCCTCCAGGTCCGGTCGCTGGCGGAGTTCCGCCAGCGTCACGGGCTCGTCGAACTTGCGCTCGAACTCGATATCGACGAGGTACCAGCGGGGATTCTCCGGGTCCGCCTTCGGGTCGTAGTGAGGGTCGTCCGGGTCGAACTGGGTGGGGTCCGGGTACGACTCGCTGCACACCCGGGCCAGGCCGACGACGGCTGTCGGCTTCGCGTTCGAGTGGTAGTAGAGAACGCCGTCGCCGACCCGCATCCGGTCCCGCATCAGGTTGCGCGCCTGGTAGTTGCGCACGCCGTCCCAATAGGTCGACCCGTCGCGGGCGAGGTCGTCGATGGAGTACTCACCGGGTTCACTCTTCATCAGCCAGTATCGTCGTTCGTCATTGGACATGGGGTTCTCCTGGTCGTCGTGTGGGCCGGCTAGAGGATGCTGCGGCCGAAGAGGGAGCTCAGCAGGCCGAGAGCCAGCTTCGCGGTCTGGTTGCGGGTGTCGAGGATCGGGTTGACCTCGACCACGTCGACGGAACCGATACCTCCGTGCTCGGCGATCAGTTCCATCAACAGGTGGCCCTCGCGGTAGCTCAGGCCGCCGGGAACCTGCGTGCCGACGCCCGGTGCTTCCCGGGGATCGATCGCGTCCATGTCCAGGCTCACGTGGAGCAGGTCCACGTGGTCGAGCTGCTCGAGGGCCTCGGTGGCCAGTGGGGCCAGGCCGCGTTCGTCGATCTGGCGCATCGTGTAGGTCGTGATGCCGGTCTGCTGGATCAGCGCCTGCTCGCCGGGGTCCAGGTCGCGCACGCCGAACAGGACGACGTCGTCGGTTCGCAGCTTGGCCCCGGGCCGCCCCACGTTGACGAGCTCCAGCGCGCCGTGGCCGCAGAGAGCGGCCAGGGGCATGCCGTGCAGGTTGCCGGTGGGCGACGTCTCGGGCGTGTTGAAGTCGCCGTGGGCGTCGATCCAGAAGACGCCCGTGCGGTGCCGGTGGGAGACGCCGCCGACCGTGCCGATCGCGATCGAGTGGTCGCCGCCCAGTACGAGCGGCACGGAGCCGTCGATCACCGCCTGGCTGGTAGCCTCGTAGATGCGTTCACAGGCGTCGACGACCGGTTCGAGGAAGTCGAGGCCGGGCCCGTTGGCCAGCGTGTCGCGTTCCACGGTCTCGATGTTGCCTCGGTCCTCGACCCGGTAGCCGAGTCCGGTCAGGGCCGACTTGAGGCCCGCGTACCGGAGGGCGGTCGGTCCCAGGTCGACTCCGCGGCGCGACTGCCCGAGATCGAGTGGCGCGCCGACGATGCGGATCGTCGTCTGGGCGGCGGAGGCCAGGGTCGACATGATGCGACGCTAGCAACTTCCCGGCAGAGGCAGTTCTTCCGAACTCCGCCCGCGGCAAGCTCATAGGATGCGCACTGTCCATGTCCGCCCGGAACTTCTGCATCATCGCCCACATCGACCACGGCAAGTCGACGCTCGCCGACCGGCTGATCCAGCACTGCGGCGCGGTCGAGGATCGGGAGTTCCGCGACCAGATCCTCGACTCGATGGACATCGAGCGGGAGCGGGGGATCACGATCAAGAGCAACACGGTGACCCTCCGGCACCAGGACGCGGAAGGCCGGCTCTGCCGCCTCAACCTGATCGACACGCCGGGTCACGTCGACTTCTCGCACGAGGTTCGCCGGTCGCTGATGTCGTGCGAAGGCGCGTTGCTCCTGATCGACGCGTCCCAGGGCGTGGAGGCGCAGACGGTCGCCAACCTCTATCTGGCTTTGGAGTACGACCTGACGATCATCCCCGTGATCAACAAGATCGACCTGCCGTCGGCGGACGTGGACCGGGTACGGGAGGAGATCGACAGCGATCTGGGGCTCGACCCGTTCGAGGCGGTGCTCTGCTCGGCCAAGACGGGCGAGGGCGTCGAGGACGTACTCGACGCGATCGTGGCGCGGCTGCCGCCGCCGGAGGGCGACGCGGCGGCGCCGCTCAGGGCACTGGTCTTCGACGCCCAGTACGACCCGTATCGCGGCGTCGTCATGGTGGTCCGAGTGCGCGAGGGCACCCTACGCCCGAAGCAGAAGATCCGCCTGATGCATACCGGCAGCGAGCACGACGTGGAGGAACTGGGGACCCTTCTTCTCAAGCGTCGCAAGAGCGACGAACTCGTGGCGGGTGCGGTGGGCTACGTGATCGCGGGCATCCGCAACATCTCGGAGATCGACATCGGCGACACGATCACGACCGCCCAGGACGGCGCCGCCGAACCGATTCCCGGCTACCGGGAGGCGAAGCCGGTCGTGTTCTCGTCGATCTACCCGGTATCGAGCAACGACTACGAGGATCTGACGCGGGCCCTCGAGAAGCTCGCCCTGAACGACGCCTCGCTGACCTTCGAGAAGGACTCGTCCTCGGCGCTCGGCTTCGGTTTCCGCTGCGGATTCCTCGGCCTGCTGCACCTCGACGTCGTCCAGGAGCGGCTGGAACGGGAGTACGGACTCTCGCTCGTTCTGTCCGCGCCGTCGGTGCGCTACCGGGTGGAGATGTCGGACGGCTCCCAGCGACGGATCGACAACCCGGCCGCCTACCCCGACCCGTCCGAGATCGAGGGCGTCGCCGAGCCCTACATCAAGGCCTCCATCATGGTGCCGGAGCGCTACCTCGGCGCGGTGATGGAACTCTGCCTCGAGCGCCGCGGCGGCAAGACGAACATCCACTACCTGGCGGTAGGGCGGATCGAGCTGACCTGCGAGTTGCCGCTCGCCGAAGTGCTCTTCGACTTCTACGACAAACTGAAGACGGTGACCCAGGGATACGGGTCGTTCGACTACGAGCTGATCGGCTCACGCGAGACGGACCTGGTCAAGGTCGACATCCTGGTCAACGGCGAACGGGTCGATGCGCTATCCCAGCTCGTTCACCGGGACAAGGCACGGCGGCGGGCGCTCCGCTACTGCGAGCGCCTCAAGGACACGATCCCGCGCCAGCAGTTCAAGATCGCGATCCAGGGCGCGATCGGCGGTCAGATCATCGCCCGCACGACGATCGGCGCCTTCCGCAAGGACGTCACCGCAAAGTGCTACGGCGGCGACATCACACGAAAGCGCAAGCTGCTGGAGAAGCAGCGCGAAGGCAAGAAGCGGATGAAGCGCGTCGGCTCCGTCGACATCCCGCAGGAGGCGTTCGTGTCCGTGCTGCGCAGCGACGGGTAGCACCCTCCGCAGCCCCGGACAGGCTGGACGGCGTCGGTTGGCGGAGACTGTGCCGGCGAAGGGCGGATTGCCGGGGTGCGTCGCCCGGTTAGGCGGACTCGCCGGTGTAGAAGGCGGCGGTGCGCTGCGCGGCGGTCCGGGCGGCGGTGGGGTCCTCTCCGGCCGCGATCCCGGCTTCGCCCCAGGCTTCGGCGCTGCCCCTGATCAGGGCCTTGCCTTCGGGTGAGGCGGCGAAGGCTTCCTCGTCCAGCCTTGGTGCGTCGGGTTCTGTGAGATGGAGGGCCAGTCCGAGCTGGCCGAGTTCCCAGGCGATGCCGGTGGCGCCGGGGCCGTACTGGTCCCAGTGGGGTGAGTGGAGCATGGTGTGGGTGAGTTCGAGCCGGGCGCCGCCTTCGGTGTCCGCGGCGCAGCGGCCCTCGACCCAGCTCGTGTCCCCCGCGAACTCCCAGGTGACGGCGAAGTATGAGCGTTGCTCACAGGCCGTGATCACGCCGCCGGCGTTGCCTTCCAGTTGAAAGCGGCCTCCGGGTTCGAGTTCGCCGGTGATGGGGAGGAACCAGCGCGGGATCCGCTCGCTGTTGGTCACGGCGTCCCAGAGGTCGTCTGGACTCGTATCGAAGTGGCGGGCGAGAGTGACCGAGCAGGCGGGCCGCCGGTCACGTTCAAGCGCCGACACGGCGCGTTCTACGGCGGCCAGGTGTCCTTCGACGTCGAAGCTCATTGTGCTCGACGGCGGACTATACGCGCCGGGACCCGGCCGGTAGCGCCTACTCCGGCGTGTACCAGATCGGCGACGACCAGGCGCGTTCCTGGAGCGTGGGCGAGACGTCGCGGCGGGGCTCGACGCCTTCGCGCAGGGCGTCCCAGGTCGACCAGCGGCAGGTCGGGTTCTCAAGGACGCGCACGTAGTAGAAGGCGCGCTTCGAGGCGTCGAAGTCGGGGTCCGTCCAGACCGCTTCGAGCGCGTCCGCCCCGGAGTCGTCGCTGATCTGGCAGGTGGCCAGGTCGACCGTCGCGCCATTGTCGGGGCAGCGGTGCGTGGCCGGGTCGACCTCCGCGCCGTCGGAGCAGGCCACGTCGTAGACCATCTCCGCGCCCTGGCCGTCGCTGGCCCATCCCTTGATCACCTGCACGCGGTCGAGCGGCGCGGCCATCGCGTCGCGAAACGCCATGACCGCGAAGGTCGGCGCTTCGCCGACATCGCCAGCCAGCAGGTCGCCGCCCATCGGCACGCCTTCGGCGTAGGCCATGGTCAGAAACTCGGCATCGTCGAGATCGCTGTCTTCGAAGTCACCGGCGAAGAAGCGGACCTTCATGCGCGGTCCGGAGGTGGCGAAGGTCTCCTTGCGCCGCATGGCGTCGAAGATCGCCTCGCGGGTGTTCTCCTCCGCCCAGACGCCGGCCAGGCCGGAGGCGCCCCAGGTGTAGTAGTAGGTGTCGCGGAAGGACCGGCCCGAGCCGTCGTCGGTGCGCAGCGCGGCGTCGGATTCCTGCGTCGGGTCGTCGCCCATGCTCTGGTTGGCGCCCTCACCGGGCACCGACCCGCGAAGTGTCGCCGTGGCGTCCAGAATCCCGACCTTCGACCAGTAGTTGTCTTCTTGGAACGCGCCGCCCGACACGTGCGTGTCGCTAGCGCCGATCAGGCCGAACTTGTACGGATTGGTCAGGCCGCCGTCGGCGAGCCGGAGGCCCCTGATCAGGGCGTCGCGGACGTAGCTACCTTCCGGCTGGCTGATGATCGTCGTCGCGATCTTGTACGGCATGATCTCGAAGTCGGCCCACTCGTCATTGGGCGACAGGACCGGATGGGTGTCCGACGTACCCTTGACCTGAGTCATCTCGACGATCGGTTCGTTGCGCATCCGCACGTCGACGTAGTCCTCGTCGAGAGGATCGCCGAAGAACTTCTCCATCTCGAACATGCGGCCGCCGGAGCCGTTGGGATTGTGCGGGATGGCGAGGGCGTCGATGCCCTGGTCCCGCCACTCGTCCATCGCGGCCCAGAGATCCTCGGGGTTCTGGGAG
>WTGL01000219.1:2906-3848 GCA_011523565.1 Acidobacteriota bacterium | reverse complement strand
CCGTTCGGCGGTGGCGGACTGCCCCGAGTAGCGCGTCGCGGCCAGTCCGATTCCTATGGACACGGCGTCTGCGACCATGTGTCCCGCGTGAGCGAGCAGGATCAGGCTGCCCGCAAGAAAGCCGCTGACGGCTTCCGCGATCACGTACCCGACGATCAGGACCAGAGCGGCGATCAAGCTCCGCCTGCCCGCGCTCGTCGAATCGCCGGATCGGGCCGGGTCGCCGTGGTGATGACCGGCGAAGGGGCTGCCAGACTCGGTCATGTCTTCGTCAAGCCTGTCACGGCCCACTTTGCGCCGCTACGGGCGGCCACTACGGTGGACACGCCGTGGAGATTAGTGGGAGACGTAGTGCCTAGCCACCCTCGTGGTGGTGCTCGTGACCAGCGCCCTCGTGCTCATGAGCGTGCACCTGGTGCTCGTGATCATGGTCGTGGTGGTCGGCGTGAGCGTGCCCTGCGTGGTGCTCCTCGTCGTGCCCGGGGTGGTCAGGGTCGTGCGCGCTGTGCGCGGCACCATGGTCGTGTCCGTGACCATGTTCGTCCGTGTGGTGCGCGTGTTCATGCCCGTCATGGTCATGATCGTGCCCCTCATGCCCATGATCGTGCGCGTGGTGTTTCGTGATCGAGCGCTTCGCTCAACTCGACGTGAGTCTGCTGGTGACTCCAGACGATGGCCGCAATCAGCACCACCCCCACCAGCAGCAACTGCCAGAGCTCGACTCCCTGCTTGAGCATTCCCTACCTCCCTTGTTGTGAATGCCGACCCGGTTATCAGGACCCTACCAGATGGAAGCTTTCCGGCTGATCGCAGGAAGTGGGGTAGAACGCGGGCCTTGACGTTTCCCTTGCAGGGGATCTCTGACATCCTTTCAGGCCCGATGACAACGGAGCGGACGAGTGGCGGCGCTGGAGCGGCCGAAGACGCTCGATAGCGGCTGAC
>WTGL01000219.1:1044-2896 GCA_011523565.1 Acidobacteriota bacterium | reverse complement strand
CGATGAGGCGCTCCGCCAAGTCTTCGACTATCCCCTGGCGCCGCTGCTCGCCGCACTGGGGGTCGGCCTCCTGCTTTTGGTCGACCGCGTTGTCTTGGAAAGCCGCCATTCGATGCTCGGCCGGGACGAAGGGCCGACGAGGCGGCCCTTTTACGCCTTCGTCCTGCTCATCGTGCTGTCGGTGCACTCGACCATCGCCGGCATGGCGCTGGGTCTGCAGCCGGAGGCGGCGGCGGCGCTGCTCGTGATGCTCGGCATCCTGTTCCACAAGGGGTCCGCTGCGTTCGCCCTGATCGTGACGGCCCATGCTGCGGGGAACCGTGCTCTGTGGCAGACCCTGGCCCTCTTTTCGGTGATGACGCCGGTCGGGATCGTGATCGGCACCGTGGCGGGACAGGTGTTCGAGGGCCGGACCGCCCTCGTGTTCGAGGGCAGTTTCAACGCGCTGGCGGCGGGCACGTTCATCTACTGCCAGTAGCTCGTGAAGCTGCGGCCCGCGAGCGCCGCGCCCTGGGCGCCGCCCCGCAGCGTCGGTCCATGGCACTCGGCACACTCTTCCTGGTAGAGAGCGGCGCCGCGCTCGGCCTGCTCCGCTGAGAACGTGGCGCAGGAGGCCGACGCCTCGAGGAGGGGAGCGTCGATCATGATCATCGGCGGCGGTTCGGCGGCTGCCGCCGTGACGGTCGGCTGCTCGATCGGACCGCGCCCGGCGGTGTCGGACAGCTTGAAGGCGTAGAGCATGTTGGCGCCGGAGCGCGCGGGCAGGTTCCCGAAGCGGTTGAAGAGGCCGCTCAACAGATCGCCCCCGCCGGCGGTCACCGCGACGTACTGTTCGCCGTCCACGGCGAAGCTGACCGGGAAGCCGGTGACCGGTCCGCCGAGCACGGTCTGCCAGAGGATGTCGCCGGTCGCGGCATCGAAGGCCCGGAAGCGCCGGTTCGTGTTCCCCGCGAAGACGAGCCCGCCGCCCGTCGTCATCACCGACATCATCCCGGCGGGTTCCTCGAATCGCCACAGGGACTCTCCGGTGCGCGCGGAGACCGCGTCCAGGCGCCCGACCGTGGCCTTGTTCGGCGCCAACCGCATGTTGAAGTTGATGCCGTAGCCCTGGGGAGGCCCTTCGCCGGTGCCCGTGATGGTGGGCGACATGCAGACGTCCTGGAGCGGAGCGTAGATGCCCTCTGTCATCGGACTGTAAGCCGCCGTGGGCCAGTCCTTGCCGCCGCTAGCCGCGGGACAAACGACACCGTACTCCTCGTCGCGGGCCTTGGGGATGATCTCCTCGTTCACGGTGACCGCGCCCGTGTGCGCGTCGATGTGAGTGATCACGTTCTGGAACACGGTCTCGCGCGCCCAGAGGAACTCGCCGGTCTCGCGGTCGAGTGTCCACAGGATGGCGGTCTTGCCGGGGAAGCCGGTCATCACCCGCCGCCGATCGCCGCGTTCGAGCTCCGGGTTGATCGACCAGGTCGCCTCCTCGTCCGGCTCCATCTCCAGGTCGACCAGGATGCGCTCGAAGGGATGGTCGAGGTCCCAGTTGTCCCGCGGCAGGTGCTGGAAGTACCAGGCGAGTTCGCCTGTGTCGGCGCGGAGCGCCAGTGTGCTGTTCGAGTAGAGCAGGGACCCGGCCCCGCTGCCGCGCAGGACCTCGGGCGACGGGGCCGGTACCGAGGTGCCCCAGTAGACGAGGTCGAGGTCCGGGTCGTAGGACCCGACGTGCCAGGCGCCGACGTGGAAGCGGCGCTCGAGCGGCAGGCCCCCCCAGGTCTCGTCGCCCGGCTCACCGGGGCGCGGGATGGTGTAGAAGCGCCAGAGTTCCCGGCCGTCCTCGGCGTCGTGCGCCGTGAGGTAG
>WTGL01000219.1:0-1034 GCA_011523565.1 Acidobacteriota bacterium | reverse complement strand
GACCCGGGTCTCCCAGACGAGTTCGCCGGTGTTCGCGTCCAG
This sequence comes from Acidobacteriota bacterium, assembly GCA_011523565.1. GTDB lineage: Bacteria > Acidobacteriota > Thermoanaerobaculia > Multivoradales > Multivoraceae > Multivorans. The sequence goes on along the minus strand of WTGL01000219.1, from coordinate 992 downwards.
GCGGATGATGAAGGCATCCATCGTGGCGACGAACAGGCCGTCCTGCCAGATCGCGATGTTGCGGGTGATCCGTCCCAGGCCCTGGCCGAAGCGCCGCTCGGGGTCGGCGCCCTCGGGATCCAGGTAGTTGTGCTCCCGCCGGTACTCCCAGATCAGGTCGCCGGACCGGGCGTCGAGGGCGTGGATCACGTCGCCCGTATGCGGCAGGTAGACGATGCCGCCGCGAACTAGGGGCGTCGCTTCATTGGGACCGGCCTCCATGGGCGCCGCCCAGGCGAAGTCGAGTTGACCGACGGTCTCGGTGTTCACCGCGTCGAGCGCGCTGTACGCCCAGGCGGACAGGTTGCCGCGGAAGCTCAGCCAGTCGCCGTTGGGCGTGGCGGCGAGTTCGGCGTCGGTGACCGGCTCGATCAGCGGGCCGGCCCCGGAACTCTGACCGGAGACGGCCGCGGCGGCCAGACAGAGGATCCCCGCTGCTAGTGCCGTTCTGGGGCTCACGCCCCTATCGCCCCGAAACTCCTCGCGAGCTCGGTGTTTCGGCCCATCCCGTCCTCGCCTAGGAGCTTGCGCCGAGAACTCGCTCCGCAGCGTTCCGCAGCGCAAGCTCCTAGTCACCGGCGCCGGTGGCCGCTGCGGCCCCCGCTACGTGCTCTTCGTAGTCCTCCTCCGACAGGAAGACGAAGTTCGTCCAGCCGATCGCCATGTCGTCGACGGTGCGGTTACCCCAGCCGACCCAGGCGGTCGGGTCCGGGTTGTAGGGGTTGTTCTCCGAGTTGTCGTGGTACGAGGTCACGTGGAGCACGGTGCCGGCGGGGAACACCGGCGGGTGCTTGTACGGGTAGGCGACCTGCCAGTTGAAGTCGTAGTTCTGGATGCGGGTAAGCAGTTCGCGGCGGCCGTCGGCGTGGATCGCCTCCAGTTCCATCCCCTTCCCGCGATAGTGCATGTGGGCCTGGAAGCTGATCAACTGGATCGGCCGGTCGAGGACGCGG
>WTGL01000256.1:3050-3881 GCA_011523565.1 Acidobacteriota bacterium | reverse complement strand
CTGTAGCCCCACCGCGAGCCCGGCTGGAAGTCGAGCGGCATGCGGGCGTACAGCAGCACGCGGCTCGCCAGGGTGTCGTCCGGGCCGACGTTCGGGAGCTTCGCGACCGCCGTGCCCAGTCCGTAGCTGCCCAGCCCGGCCGTGTGGGTCAAGAGATCGTGGATCGTGATCGGCCGCTCCGCCGGCACCAGGCGGTGCTCCGGTGTCTCGCCCGGCGTCGCGAACGCGGGAACGATGTCCCTGTCAGCCGGCTCCCTGAGCACGGCGACCTTCATGTCCCCGAACTCGGGCAGATACGTCGCGATCTCGTCGGCCGGGTCGAAGAGACCCTCCTCGACCATCATCATCGCCGCTACGCCGAGCACCGGCTTCGACGAGGAGGCCATGCGGAAGATCGCGTCCTTCATCGGCCGACCGCTATCTGTGTCCATCAGGCCGTACGCCTCGAAGTGGACGATCTTCCCGCGCCGGGCTACAGCCGTGACCGCCCCCTGGATCTCGCCTACGTCGATGAAGCGCTCGATGACGGCATGGATCTCGAGCAGGCGCTCGCTCGACATGCCGACGTCCTCCGGAGCCGCCGCGGGAAGCTCCTGAGCGGGAAGCACTGTCCAGGCAACGGTCGTCGCGAACAGCGCCAGCAAAGCGTCTCCAAGAAACCTCTTCATTTCACTCACCCTCCGTCGAAGCCGCCCAATAGAAGTACGAGATCGCCTGGCGCAACCGCCGGCTGCGGTTCGCTTCCGACCAGTGCACCGTCAGCGAGCTGTGAATCGCGGCGTCGCCCGGCTCGACCTCGACGGCGACCGCCTCCTCGGACTCCGCGCTGAA
>WTGL01000256.1:0-3040 GCA_011523565.1 Acidobacteriota bacterium | reverse complement strand
CCTGATCCCCGACGTCTCCCCGGGAAGCCGGGCGAACCAGGCGGCCGTCGCGGGCTCGAGGTCGTCCTCCAGCAACGCGGAGATCAGCTCTCTCTGCCTGCCATGCTGGAGCTGATCCTCGAACCAGGAATCCACCCTGTTCAGGTTCTTGACGACGCCCGGGTACTCCTCGCCTCTCTCAACCTCGCTGAGACAACCTTCGGCGCGCGCACGCAACTCTTCCAGCTCCCCGGGCGAGAGAAAACCCCGCAGGACGACGTAGCCGTCCCGGTCGAAGTCCCGTTTGAGCTGCTCCAGGCTCATCCGCCGCCGACTCCCGTTGCCCGCGCCGCGCGCCGCGCCTCGAGCACGGTCAGGATCTCCTCATGCCTGCCGGCGTTCAGGCGGTACAACATCATGAACAGGATGCCGACGCCGTAGATCAGGAGGCAGAGGGGTCCGCTCATCACCAGCAGGCCGGTGAGCGTCCCCGCCGACACTCCTTCCGCCTCGGCGTTCTGCGGGAACCGGATCAGTTCCAGCCCGAAGCCCCCGATCAACCCGCCGAAGCCCTCCGTCGCCTTCATCGCGAACTCCCGAACCGAGAAGATCGTGCCCTCGGCCCGGCTTCCGGTCCGGAGTTCGTGGTCGTCCGCGATGTCGACCAACTGGGAGTCGACCACGATGGCCATTACCGTCACCAGGGCATAGCCGACGAACAACGGTCCGAACAGCAGGGGCAGCAGCAGCGCCGAGTCGTTCCCGGGAAACAGACCCGCCAGGCGCAGGACGTGCGGAAAGGCCACCAGGACGGCCGAGACCGCGCTGGTGAAGATGACCGTCGGTTTCTTGTCGAAGCGGCGCGTCATGTACTTGGCGAGCGGAAGGGCCACGAAGATCCCTGGAATCTTCGCGAAGGCCAGGACCGAGAACTGTTCCGTCGACAGGTCGTACACCCAGATCCAGGTGAAGATGTTGACCATGTCCAGCACACCCTGGGCCGCGGCGATAGTCAGCCAGGAGGCAGTCACCGACACGAAGGACCTGTTCGCGAGCAGTTGCCGCAACTCTCCGTAGTGGTCGCGGAAGTTGAAGCGCCGGCGCGTGGTCGCGTGCAGGTGGGGAATCTGGTCGGCCGTCCCGAAGGTACAGACGAGAACGGCCGCCAGCACGACGACGAAGCCGAACCCGGCCAGGATGACGTACCGGCTCGGGTCGAGCATGCCGTTCTCGAACGCCGGGTTGGACGGAAAGAACACGTTCAGGACCAGCAGGCTCAACCCGACCGCGGCTCCCGAGGCGAACACGTTGTACCAACCGAAGACGGAGGTCCGCTCGTGGTAGTCGTCGGTGAGTTCCGCACCGAGAGCGTCGCGCGGGATGTTGTGGAAGGACGTCGAGATGCGGAGCAGTACCAGGAAGCACACCTGCCACGCGAAGAGGGCGCCCTCGCTCAGACCTGAGACGGGCTGATACAGGAAGTAGAACGAGACCGCGATCGGAAGCGCCGACATCAGCATCAGCGGGTGCCGACGCCCCCACCGGCTCCGGAAGCGATCGGAGATCGCCCCGACCATCGGATCGGAGACCGCATCGACGATGCTCGCGACCAGGTAGGCGACGCCGCACAGCGCCGCCGAGACGCCAAGCACCTGGTTGTAGAAGATCAGGGTGGTGATGCGGCCGGCGACCACCATCCCCTCCTGGAAGGCGCCGGAGGAGAACGCGAGCTTGGTGCGCAGCGGCACCTTTCGCCGACGATCGGGGCGCTGGCGGCCGGGCGAGTCGGCGGCCGTCTGCGGCTGGGTGTCGTCTGTCATCGCCAAGCGTCACAAACTTGGAACAGCGTACCACTTGGAGTAACTTACGACCCATGGAGTTTGGCGCCCAGCTCAGCAGCTACCGCGTGCCGTGGTCGGAGACCACATCAGCGGCGGGCGCATGGAGCTGGGGATCGGCGCCGCCTGGTTCGAACGCGAGCACCAGGCCTACGGCTGGGAGTTCCCCACCCTGCGCGAGCGCTCCGACCGCCTGGAGGAGGCGGCTCAGCTCATCCGCCTGCTCTTCACTGCGGAAGAAGGCGAGAAGGTCTCCTTCGAAGGGAGCCACTACCGGCTGGACGAGGCGCCCCTGGTACCGGGATCGACCCGGCCGCGTTCAACCCGGACGGCCCACATCCCCATCCTGATCGGCGGCAACGGCGAGAAGCGAACGCTCCGCACCTGCGCCCGCTACGGCGACATCAGCAACCTGGACTTCTGGCACCCCGCCGGCGTCGATGTCTTCAGGCACAAGCAGAAGGTCCTCGACCGCCACTGCGAGGACGCCAAGTCACCCGGACAACCCTGGTACTGCTGGGGCACCGCCGCCTACGTCCAGGACCTGCTGCACCAGTACGTCGAGGCCGGCGCCGAGGAGATCATCCTCTGCGGCATCGGCAACCGGCCGGACGCCTGGCAACAGATCGACGCAGAGATCCTCGCGGCGTTCCGTTGACGGCTACAATCGCCGCATCCACGGACGCCACCCGCCCAAGGAGAACCCCATGAAGTCTCGTCTCACCGTCCTCACAGTCAGTCTCACGATCCTCGCCGGCGCGGTCGTCGCAGCACCCCCAGCCAACAACGCGGCGGACCCGTCGACGGTGACCTGGGCGGACCACATAGCGCCCATCCTCCACGAGAACTGCGTGAGCTGTCATCGACCGGGGCAGACCGCGCCGATGTCGCTCCTGACCTACGACGAGACCCGCCCCTGGGCGAAGTCGATCCGCCGGGTCACGACTGAACGCGCCATGCCGCCGTGGTTCGCCAACCCGGAGCACGGCGAGTTCGTGGAGGATCCGAGCCTCTCCGACGCCGAAATCGAGACTCTCAACAACTGGGTCGCCGCGGGCGCACCGGCCGGCGACCTGTCACAGGCGCCGGAACCTCCCAGCTTCAGTTCCGACTGGAAGCTCGGCGAGCCGGACATGGTCTACACGGCACCGGCGTTCCACGTCTCCGATGACATCGAGGATCACTACGAGTGGCTCCAGGTGGACAACCCGGTCGACGAAGAG
>WTGL01000198.1:18434-25508 GCA_011523565.1 Acidobacteriota bacterium | reverse complement strand
GTAGGGCGGGGAGTCCGGGCTCGGCGCCGCGTAGAACGTCCCCACGATCGGCGAGGTCAGAACATGCCCATCGAGCGCCGGCTCCTCTGCCGCGGGCACATCTTCCGGCGCCGAAGACGGCACCGACGCCTGCGTTGCTGTCGCCGGAGCCGGCGCCGGGCGCGGCGCCCCCGCGGCGCCGCCACGATCGCCACCCACACGCACGTAGAGACCGTCGACCTGGTACTCGACCGAGAGATCCGAGCCGCCCCGACGCTCCTCGGCCACGAAGCGAATCAGAGCCTGGATTTCCTCATTGCTCAGCACGGTCCGACACCTCCCGGGCGCGGATTGTAGCCCGCGGCGGGAGCACTCCCAGGCGCTCGAGTGCCTCGCGGGCCCGCCGGCTGGCCGGGTCGGCCGAAAGCACGCGCCGGTGGCCCTGAGCCAGGTACAACTCGCCGATCGTCACCGTCGGCTTCGGCGAGGTCGGTCGCTCCCCGGCGGCCACGCCCCGACGGCCTACTGGCCCGTGACCTGGACGAACTTCGTCACCTCATCGGACCCCAGGGTGTTGGTGGCCCGGAAGGTGACCGCGTAGGTACCCGGCTCGTCGTAGGTGTGGGTCGGGTTCTGGCGCGTACTCGTGTTGCCGTCGCCGAAGTTCCAGAGCCAGCTCGTCGTGCGGCCGGCCGTCGTGTCCTCGAAGGCGACGAGCAGATTCCTGGTGTTGAAGGTGAAGTCCGCCCGAGGCAGCCTTTGAATGGCGACGTTCACGTTCGTCGTCACCAACTGGCCGCCGCCGCTGCCGACGTCGACGCCCACCTCGAAGCTGTCGCCCGTGACGGTGTCGAGATCGCCCGACGTGACGACCAGCCGGTCCGACGCGGTGCCGTCGGCCCCGGTGGGGATCAACCCGCCGCCGGAGTCGAGCGTGCCGACCTCGGTACGGAAGTTGACCTCGGCGTTCTCGAGCGGCTGGCCCCGGTCGTCGCGGACGATCGCCAGCAGATCGGCCTCGCCGCCGGTCTCCGGCATGCTGTTCGGCGTCACCTGCACCGTCACGGAAGCCGGCGAGAGACCGACCTGGACCTGCACGGTCGCCGTCTCCGAACCGCCGGTGTTGGCGGAGATGGTGGCAACGCCGAACTGGCCGTTCGCCCGCAGTGTCGCCAGCGCCTCGCCCCGATCGTCGACGCCGACGCTGGGCGGAATCGTGCCCAGCGTCGTCGTCAGCCGAATCAGGGTGCCCGAGCTGACCGGTGTGCCGTTCGGACGCAGCGCCACGACGCGGATCTCCGAAGTCCCGTCCGACGGAATGCGGTCCGGATTCGCGCTGATCGTGATCAGCGTCCCCGAAGGCGCGACCGGGCTGGTCTTGTCGCACGCCGCAAACAGCACCAGGGACAAGCTGGCGACGACAGCGGCAGGCAGGAATCGGCGCCGGGTGTCCATCTTCTCGAATCAGTATACGAACGCTGGGAAGAGAGCGTCTAATCGCCCGTCTCCGGTCCGCGTCCGACCCAAACCAGCCTCGTCACTTCGTCCGCCCCCACCGAATTGGCGGCGCGCAGGGTGACCGCGTAGTAGCCCGGCTCGGCAAAGGTATGAGACGGGCTCTGCCGTGTGCTGGTCGCACCGTCGCCGAAGTCCCACTGTCTGCTTGTCACCTGACCTGCGGAAACATCTCTGAAGGCGACCAGGAGACCGCCGGGGCTGTACTTGAAAGCAGCCTCCGGCTGTCGCTGGATGCGGACGGCGACGTCTTCCGTGACCAGTTGCCTGCCGCCGGACCCGACCGCCACCGCCAGCCAGAACCTGTTCTCCTCCACCGCCGCAAGTTCAGCGGCGGTCACGGTGAGCCGATCGGTGACGCCACCGTCCGGTCCGGTCATGACCAACCGTCCTCCGGAGCCGAGCGAGCCGGTCTGGGTGAGGAAGTTCACCTGCGCGTCCGCCAGCGGCCGCCCCCGGTCGTCGCGCACGATGGCGAACAGTTCGACCTCGCCGCCGTTCTCCGGCACGCTGCTCGGGTTCACCTGAACGGTCACCGACCCGGCCGGGCGTCTGGACTGACTGGACTGCTCCTCCGCGCCCTGGGCCAGTGCGGCCGCCGTAAGGCCGAAGCCGAGAAGCAGCGTCACCACAACAACGTGGATTCGACGAATCGGGATCATGTTCTTCCCCTCCATGATTTGTTGACCTCTAACCTCGTCTACGGCCCCGCAGTCGACTCCGTCTATACGCAGGGAATGGCCGTCAATCTGACGGTTTCTCTACAGCGGTTACAAGGTCATCTGGCAACGACGCCTGCAAGCCGACCGGCGCCGGCCATCCGACGCCGTCCAGTCCGAGCCGGAGGCCGGAGGGGAGGGTCCCAGCGAGGCTGTCGGCAAGCGACGGCCGACGCCCCCTCATCGACTAACGGCCAACCGGAGCGCAGCCGACCGCAGCGAGCGTCCACCCTCCATTCATCCGGTAAACGCGAGCGGCCGCTGGGACCCTCCCCTCCGGCCGCAGGATCGGACGGGTGAGCCCCACGTCCGGCCGCAGGATCGGACGGGTGAGCCCCACGTCCGGCCGCAGGATCGGACGGGTGAGCCCTCCGCAGCCCGCCCGCTACCCGGCCGCCGACGCCGGGGGCGAGCCCTGCAGACGCTTCACCGTGCGGATCGCGGACAGCTCCTCGAGCGACTGCTGGAGCCGGTTCAGGTGCTTGCGGTTGCGGACGTCGACCACGACGTCGATCGACGCCTCGCCGGCGCCGCGGTCGTGACTCTCGATGTGGCGGATGTTGCTGCCCTGCTTCGCGATCGCCTCCGTGACGCGGGCCAGCACGCCGGGCCGGTCGCGGGTCTCGATGACGAGAGAGACCGCGAACATCGCATCGTTCCGGCGCGCCCACTCGACCCGGATCTCGCGTTCCGGGTGGTACAGCAGGTTGCGCACGTTGGGACAGTCCACGGAGTGCACGGAGACGCCCCGGCCGCGGGTGACGAAACCGATGATCTCCTCGCCCGGCAGCGGGCTGCAGCAGCCCGCGAAGAACGCGAGCATGTCGTTCTCGCCCTTGACCACCAGCCTCGCCTCGTCGCGGGGAAGGACCTTGCTCACGGCCTGCCGGATACGGCCCGGCCCCTGATCCCGGCGGCGCAGACGCTCCGGGGGCAGCACCGCGCGCAGCACCGGCTTGACCGAGCCGCGGCCGAAACCCAGCCGGCTGAACAGCTCGTCGATGCTCCCGTAGCCCTCCGCGGCCACGAAGCCCGCCATTTCGTCCGACTCGAACACGCGGCGCGGGCTCACCCGATAGCGCCGCAGTTCATTGGTCAGCATCGTGCGGCCGATCTCGATCGCCCGCTTCTTCTGCTCGGCGTTGATCCAGTGGCGGATCTTGCTCCGCGCCCGCTGCGTGGCGACGATGCTGAGCCAGTCGCGGCTGGGTTCGCGGTTCGGGTTCGTCGTGATCTCCACGATGTCGCCGTTGGTCAGCTCGGTGCGCAGAGGCACCAGCCGTCCGTTCACGCGCGCGCCGCTCGTGTGGTGGCCGACCTCGGTGTGAACGCGATACGCGAAGTCGAGCGGCGTCGCGCCCCTGGGAAAGGAGAACACGTCGCCCTTGGGGGTGAAGACGTACACCTCGTCGGGATACAGGTCGATCTTGAGCGCGCTCAGGAAGGCGCGCGGATCCGGCATTTCCTGCTGCCACTCGAGGAGCTGCCGTAGCCAGACGATGCTGGCGTCGTTCTGATCGGTGTCGAGCTGCCCTCCCTTGTACCGCCAGTGAGCGGCCACGCCTTCCTCGGCGAGCATGTCCATGGCCTGGGTCCGGATCTGGACCTCGAAGGGCTGCCCGCCGCGGCCCAGCACGCTCGTGTGCAGCGACTGGTAGAGGTTCGGCTTCGGCATCGCGATGTAGTCCTTGAAGCGGCCCGGTATGGGGCGCCACATCTGGTGCACGACGCCGAGGGCGGCATAGGTGTCCTTCAGGTCGACCGTGATGATCCGGAAGGCCAGGAAGTCGAACAGATCCGGCAGATCGATCTTCCGGCGGCGGAGCTTCTGGAAGATCGAGTAGTAGCCCTTGACCCGGTGGCTGATCTCGGCTTCGATTCCCGCTGCTTCGAGCGCCTCGCGCAGGCGCTCGGCGATCCGCCGGGTCGTGCTCCGGGCGCCCTTGATCCGCTCATCGAGCTGCTTCCTGATGTCCTCGTAGTGGTGCGGATGCAGGTGCCGGAACGCCCGATCCTCCAGCACTCCCTGAATCCGCCACATCCCCAGGCGGTGGGCGAGCGGGGCGTAGATCTCCAGCGTCTCGCGCGAGATGCGCCGCCGCTTCGCGGGCTCGAGATGCTCCAGCGTGAGCATGTTGTGCAGGCGGTCGACGAGCTTGACGACGATCACGCGCAGGTCGCGGGCCGAGGCCAGGATCAGCTTGCGGAAGCTCTCGGCCTGCACCTCGTCGCTGTGGACGTACTCGTGGCGGCCGATCTTCGACACGCCGTCCACCAGGCCGGCGATCTCGGTTCCGAACTCGGCCATAAGATCCTTCTTCGTGGCGCCGGTGTCCTCCAGGACGTCATGCAGCAACCCGACGGCGACGCTGGTCTGGTCGAACTTGAACTCCGCCAGCATGTGGGCGACGCCGAGGGGATGACTGATGTACGGCGCGCCGGAGCGCCGCACCTGACCCCGGTGGGACCGCTCCGCGTACTCGTAGGCGCGGCGCAGCCAGGCCTCGTCGCAGGCGCGGTCGTTCTCTTCGAGGCGACGGATGACTTCGCCGATTCCCACGTCCCCAGGCTCCCGCACCGGCAGCGGATCCCGGGGTCGTGTCACCAGAGCCATCGTCTCCCCCTAAGCCGCGGCCGCCCTCTTCTGCCGCCGTTCGCGGCCGAATGAACTCTCCCAGATCAGCACGATCGGACTGGCGACGTAGATCGACGAGTAGGTGCCGACGAGCACGCCGATCAGGAGCAGGAAGGAGAAACCGCGAATCACGTCGCCGCCCAGGATGAACAGGCTGCCGACCGCCAGCAGGGTGGTCCCCGAAGTCAGGGCGGTCCGCGACAGGGTCTGGTTCAGGCTCCGGTTCAGCACCTGCACGAGGCTCTCCCGCCGGTTGCGCCGCAGGTTCTCGCGCACCCGGTCGAACACGACGACCGAGTCGTTCACGGAGTAGCCGATCACGGTCAAAAACGCCGCCACGGTGGTCAGGTTGAACTCGTAGCCGGCGAACGCGAACAGGCCGAGACAGACCGCGACATCGTGCGCGAGCGCCGCCAGGGCGCCGATGCCGAAGCGCAGCTCGAAGCGGAACCAGATGTAGGCCAGAATGCCCGCCAGCGCGAAGGCGATGGCCAGCAACCCCTTTCGCCGCAGCTCGCTGCCGATCTGAGGCAGCACGTTGTCGCTCGACAGCACCGCGAAGTTGCCGAATGTCGCGCGTTCACGGATCGCCGCGACCGCCGCCGCGCTCAGCGCTTCGCCCGGCTGGACGGCGGACCAGTCCTTGATGAGGCCCTCGTCCCGGCGGTGCGCCATCACCTCGGCGGACGCCGCGCGGTAGTGCTCCCGGGCGGCGATGTCGTCGCCGGAGGCCCGCAGGTCGTCCGGATCGGCCTCGAGCAGGAGCGAGGCCAACGCCTCCGTGCCCTGCCGGTTCAGGTCGAAGCCCGAAACGCCGCTGTTGTAGTGCCGCTGCAACATCTCCTCGATCCGGACGGTGCGTTCTTCTCCACCATCGTCCGCGGTCGAGGTCCTGAGGATGACCGAGTTGTCCTCCTCGGTGCCGAACGACTGGATCGACGCGCTCTCGATCCCCGCGTCCTCCAGCAGCCCTCGAACCTCCTGGACATCCGGCGGCTCGGCGAACTGCACGATCATCTGCGTGCCGGACGCGAAGTCGATGCCGAGGTTCAACGGGCGGCTGAAGATGAAGCCCAGCGCGGCGACCACCGCGACGGTGGAAAGACCCAGGCAAACGCGCCGGAGGCGCATGAAATCGAAACTCGTATCGCGGAAGAACTCCATCGACGGACCCTCAGATGGACAGACGCTCGACGCGGCCTGAGCGCGAGAGGAGCAGGTCGAACAGGAGCCGGCTGTTGAAGACGGCCGTGAACACGGAAGCCAGGATGCCGACCGTGAGCGTCACCGCGAACCCGCGGATCGCCCCGGTGCCGAAGTTGATCAGGAAGATGGCCGCGATCAGGGTCGTCAGGTTCGCGTCGAGAATCGACGACCAGGCCTTGCCGAAGCCGGAAACCACGGAGGCCTTGACCGTGCGCCCGTTGTGAAGCTCCTCGCGGATCCGCTCGAACACCAGCACGTTGGCGTCCACCGCCATGCCGATCGTCAGGATCAGGCCCGCGATGCCGGGCAGGGTGAGAGCGGCCCCGAAGTACGCCAGAACGCCGAACACGAGCACGAAGTTGAGCCCCAGGGCCACCATCGCGTTGATGCCCGAACCCCGGTACACGACCAGCATCGCCACGAGGACCAGGGCGATGCCGTAGCCGAAGGCGCGCGTGCCCTGCTCGATCGAGTCCTGTCCCAGGGACGGACCGACCGCCCGCTGCTCCAGGTATTCGATGCCCGCCGGCAGGGCGCCGGAACGCAGCACCGTCGCGAGGTCCTCCACTTCCTGCTGGGTGAACTGGCCGCGGATGATCCCGGAGTCGGAGATCCGTCCCTCCACGGTCGGCGCCGACTGCACCCGGCCGTCGAGGACGATCGCCAACGGGTTGCCGATGTTCGCACCGGTCCAGTCCTCGAAGATCTGGGCGCCCTCGTGCGTCAGCGAGAAGTTGACGACCGGCTCCTGGAACTGTCCCAGTCCGGCACGCGCCGTCTTCAGGTCGCGGCCCGTGATCACCGGGCGTTTCTCCAGCGCGTAGTAGACCTGACCGATCACGTTGCCGTCGGCGTCGCGCTCGTCCTGGGGCACGATCTCGAGGTGATCCGGAAGCGTGCCCCCGTACTGGCTCAGGATCTCCTGCGTGTCCACGGCCGGCACGCCGGCGGCGGGCGGATACACGCCGAGCCGGAACTCGAGGAAGGCGGTGTTCTTGATCAGGTTCTTCACCCGTTCCG
>WTGL01000198.1:12392-18424 GCA_011523565.1 Acidobacteriota bacterium | reverse complement strand
CTGGATCACCGGTTCGGCGACTCCGAACTCGTCGACCCGGTTGCGGATCGTCTGGAGGGCCTGGTTGATCGCCTGCTCGCGGATGTTGTTCACCTCGTCGGGCCGGCGGTCGAAGATCACGTCCTCGCCGGTTCTCCTCCAGGTCCAGTACGGCATCGTCTCCTCGAGGATGTCGGGCAGCAGCTCGTCCCGGTCGGGCGGCACGCCCGTGAGCCGGAAGCGGACCGGCGACTCGGTCGCGCCGGTGACGCCGGAGACCCCCTTCTCGTCCAGTTCCTGGACCAGGCTGTCGATGTCCTTCTGCGCTTCCGCCCGCAACGCATCGTCGGTCAGCACCTCGAGCAGGAGGTGGATGCCGCCGCGCAGGTCGAGGCCCAACTGGATCTTGTCGGCGAGCGGAAACGCCCAGAAGGAGCACGTGCCGACGACGACGAGCACGAGCAGGCCCCGCAGGATCAGGTTTCTGTTCATGACTTCGGCTCCTCGGCCATGCCGGTCACCGCGGCCTTGGTCACCTTGACCTTGACTCCGTCCGCGATCTTCACGATCACGGCGTTCGGCTCGGTCGAGATGACCTCGGCGTAGAGGCCGCCCTGCGTCAGGATCCGGTCGCCCCGCTTCAGGGCTTCAACGGTCGCCTGGAGCTGCTTTCGGCGCCGCCGCTCCGGGGCGATCAGCAGAAAGTAGAAGATGCCGCCGATCAGGATCAGCGGCAGGAACTGGATGAGGCCCGACGACGCTCCGCCCGCGGCCACAAACAACAGGGAATCAGGGATCATCTCTGTGCTCCTAGGGTGGTGCGGGCAAGCAAACCTCTCGCAGCCCGCACCCGCAAGGGGTAACCCTATCGCCGTTCTTCTTCCGCCGCAGTCCCTTCCCGCCCGCCGGCCCCGGCGAAATCGGCAAGGCCGCCGGCCGCGATCGCCCGTCGCAGCCCGGCCATGAAGTGCAGGAAGAAGCGCACATTGTGTTCGGTGGCCAGCACCTTGGCCGTGATCTCGCCGCACCGGAACAGGTGGTGCAGGAAGGCGCGGCTGTGCAGCCGGCAGAGCGAGCAGCCGCAGGCGGCGTCCACCGGGCGCGGATCGTCCCGGTAGCGGGCGTTCTTGATCCGCACCATGCCGGTCGAGGAGAACAGCGTGCCGTGGCGGGCGTTGCGCGACGGCAGCACGCAGTCGAACAGGTCGACGCCCTGACCCACGGCATGGAGGATGTCCTCCGGCGTGCCCAGGCCCATCAGGTAGCGGGGCCGGTCCTCAGGCAGGGCCGGCGCCACCCAGGACACCGCCTGCCGGCCCAGGTTCCGTTCCTCGCCGACGCTGACGCCGCCGATCGCGTAGCCGTCGAAGGGCATCGCGGCCAGCTCCGCGACGGCTTCCAGACGCAGATCCTCGAAGAAGCTGCCCTGGACGATCCCGAACAGGCCTGCCGCTCCGCCTTCCCCGGCAGCTCCCCAGCGGTCGAGCGAACGGCGGGCCCACAACGTCGTGCGCTCAAGCGACTCCGCCGCCGCCTCGCGCTCCACCGGCCAGGGCGGGCACTCGTCGAGCACCATCGCGAGGTCGACGCCGATCCGTTCCTGGACCTCGACCACGCGCTCAGGGGTCAGCTCCACCCGGCTGCCGTCATGGGGACTCTGGAACAGCACCCCGCCGTCGCTGACCCGGCGCAGACCGGCGAGGCTGAAGACCTGGTAGCCGCCACTGTCCATCGCCAGCGGGCCGTCCCAGCCGATGAAGCGGTGCAGGCCGCCCAGGCCGACGATGCGCTCGGCGCCCACCCGTTCCAGCAGGTGGAAGAGGTTGGTCATCAGGATCTGCGCGCCGGACTCCACAAGCAGGTCCTGGCCCATCCCCTTCACCGCTCCCAGGGTGCCCACCGGCATGAACGCCGGGGTCTCCACTTCGCCGTGCGGCGTACGGAGACGGCCCAGACGGGCGAGTCCGTCACGGCGGTCGACGCGGAACCGCAGCCGGCTGGAGGGGCCGGACGTCTCGGCCGCGACCTGATCCCCCACCCGTTCCCTAACGCTTGAGGTCGACCTTCGTCACCTCGACGTCGTCCGGCAGCGAGAGGATGAACTCCCCATCGTCGATCGGTTCGTTCAGGACCATGTCCTGGAGCTCGATCAGCCTCTCGTCGCCGCTGACGTGCACAACCCTGAACCTCCGGGGCAGGAAGGTCTCCGGGTCGATCCAGATGTCGATTGTCTTGGCGTACTTCTCCACCCTCCGGTAGTCCGCCGTCAGGTGCAGGAAGTACGGCGCGCCCTCCTCCTCGGGGAACTCCACCTGGACCGTGAAGTACTTCATCAGCGTCTCGAGATTGCCGGCCGGCCCCAGATAGGTCAGCACCTGCTCCGAGAGGCGGCCCACCTCGGCCACCTTCGCGGTGCCGAGATCCTCGTACCACGTGGTCGCCACGTCGCCCCGCACGGTCATCACCATCGGCTTGGGTTCGACAATCTCCCACCGGACTTCCTCGGGCGGCCGGTAGCGAAACCAGCCCCAGCTCTCCTCCGGCTCAAGCAGCAGTTCGCTGTTCTCGTGCTGCACCAGGCGCGCCTGGAGGGTCACGATCTGGTGCTGCTCGTACTTGACGCGCTCCACCAGCCGGCTCATGCGCTCCCGCAGGTCGACGTCCCGGGCAGTCGGATCGGGCGGGGCGGCCGGCGCTTCGGGCGTCTGGGCCCCAAGCGCCGGGGTCGTGACCAGGGCCACGAACAGCGCACTGAGCCACGGCGCATAGACGGTGCGATTCTTCATTGCTGTAGGCGGGGCGTGCCTGACCGTAGAGTAGCAACCCCGGGTCGGAACCCTCATGCCCGGAACAGTCCGCATCCGCTCCACGTGCCTCGCCATCTCTCCTTCCGCGACCCCATCCACGGCTTCATCGAAGCCGATGAACTGGAAGCGGCGCTGATCCGCACCAGGCCGATGCAGCGTCTGCGCCAGGTCCGCCAACTCGGCCTGACGCATCTCGTATTCCCGGGCGCCGAGCACAGCCGCTTCGGCCACGCCCTCGGCGCGATGCACCTGGCCGGGCGCGTCTACGACACCCTGGCGCGGGTCGAAGAAACGCCGCTCGAGCCCGGGCCGCGGGCCCGCGCCCGGCGCCTTGTCCGGGCCGCCGCCCTGCTCCACGACCTCGGCCACGCCCCCTTCAGCCACTGGGCCGAAGACCTGTTCGAGGACGGCATCGACCACGAGGAGATGAGCCGGCGGCTGCTCGCCGGCGACGAGTTGGGCGGCGTCTTCGAGCGCTTCGGCGACGGCGTCGAGAGTTCCGACGTGATCCGGCTGCTCGGCGACCGGCTCGAAGGACCGGAACGGCTGCTCCCTCCCATCGTCAGCGGCGAACTCGACGTCGACAAGATGGACTACCTGCTGCGCGACTCCCTGTTCTGCGGAGTGCGCTACGGGACATTCGACCTCGACCAGGTGATCTCCACGGTGCGGCCCCTGTTCGACCCGGAGTCCGGCGAGCACCGGCTGGGCATCGACGCCGAGGGCCTGCACGCGGTCGAGAGCCTCATCCTGGCCCGCTACTACATGTTCACCCAGGTCTACTTCCACGTCACCGGCAAGGCCCTCGAACTCCACCTGAACGAGTGGCTGCACGAGCAGGAGATCACCTGGAGCAGCGATCCCGAACGCTTCCTGGCCGACGACGACGCCGAGATGATGACCCGGATGCGGCGCTCGGACAGCCTGCACGCGCGCGCCATCACCGACCGCGCCCACTTCCGGCTCGCGCACGAGACGGACGAGCACCTCGACCCCGAAGAGAAGAGGGCGTTCGAACGGCGCCTCGAACCGCTGCGCGAGCGGTACGGCAGAGGTCTGCTGATCTCGAACTCCGCCAAGGATCCGCACCGCCTCGGCCGCGGCCGGGTCCCCGTGCGCCAGGCCGGCGGCCGGCTGGTGCCGCTCGGGGAGGCCAGCCACTTCATGCGCCATCTGAGGCGCATCGACCGCTACCGCGTCTACTGCAGCGACGCCGTCTACGACGACGTGCGGCTCGCGCTGTCGGGCTGATCCGCAGCCGCGGGCGCGACCAGAATCGCCTCCCGGCCGGCGGGATGGAGCAGACTGGCGGCCCCGGTCCGAAGCCCCGCCACCAGCCGCAGGATGTGCCGGCCCCGCTCCTCGAACTTCGCCTCGTAGTTCGTGCGCGGCCCCTCGGGCCAGCCGCCCACGAGACGCTCGACCTCGACCGCCGGATGACGCTCCAGCGTCTCCACCACCGCCTCGCCGTACTCGACGTGGTCGGTGGCGAAGCACAGCCGTCCCGAAGACGGCTCGAGCAGGGAGAGCACGAGATCGACCGTGCGCGGATCGAGCAGGCGCCGGCGGTGGTGCCGGCTCTTGGGCCAGGGGTCGGGAAAGTAGATGTGGACCGTGCGCGCCATCGCCTCCGGCAGGAGGGTCGAGGTCAGGTAGAGCGCCTCGCCGCGGAGCAGGATCAGGTTGTCGAGACGTCGAGCGGCAGCCCGCCGCACCGCCAGGCGGAAGTACTTCGACACGATCTCGACGCCCAGGAACGGGCGGTCGGGCATGGCTGACGCCGACCCGAGCAGGTACCGGCCCTTGCCGAACCCCAGCTCGACCTCCCAGTCCGAACGCGACCGGAGCCTCGCCAGCAGTTCGGACCGGCACGCCCCAAGACCGCTCCATCCGGCTCCGGCTCTCCCGGCTGCGGGCGCGCCGGGTCCGCGCCAGACGACCGTCGGCGACGCGCTCAGAGCAGATCCCGGCGGCCGAGAGCCCGCAGCCGGTCGACGATTCGCCGCACGTCCTGCGCCCGCTCCCGCGGCACGACGAGGACGGCGTCGCCGGTCCGCACGATGGCCAGGCCCTCGACTCCGATCGCCGCCACCGTCCCGCCGTCGGCGAACAGCAGGTTGTCGCGCGCATCGACGGCGACCGTGTCGCCCACCGTCCGGTTCCCGTCGCCGTCCGCCGCCAGCGCCTCGGCCAGCGACGCCCAGGAGCCGAGATCGTTCCAGCCGCAGTCGGCGACGACGCAGCCGATCGAAGAGAGCTTCTCCATCAGCCCGTAATCGATCGACACGGACTCGAGGTCGGCGTAGAGGGCGCGCCGGCGCTCCCAATCGCCGTCCTCCGCCGCCAGACGCTCCAGACCGGCGGCCAGCTCCGGCAGGTGCCGGCCGTAGAGATCGAGCAGGACGTCGCCCCGAAAGAGGAAGATCCCTGCGTTCCAGAAGTGGCGGCCGGACGCCTTGAAGCGGGCCGCCGTCTCCGGGTCCGGCTTCTCGGTGAACCGCACCACCGGCTCCACGCCGCCCTCGACCGGGGGCTTCGCGAGTTCCAGGTAGCCGTACCCGGTTTCGGCCCAGGCAGGAGCGACACCGACCGTGACCACGTCGAAGGCGCCTCCTTCGACGGCGGCCGCGCCCCGGCGAAGGACCTCCCGGAACCCCTCCTCGTCGGCGACCCAGTGGTCGGACGGGAACACCGCGATCACGCCTTCGCGCACCTCCTCCGGCATCGATCGCACCGCCCAGCCGATCGCCGGCGCCGTGTTGCGGCCGCTCGGCTCGCCCAGGATGCGCGAAGCGGCGAGTTCCGGCAGCTCGGTCGCGACCGCGGGGGCCAGTTCCTCGGTGGTGCAGACCCAGATCCCGTCCGCGCCGCAGAGCGGCTCGATGCGGCGCGCGGTCACCGAGAGCAGCGAGCCTCCACCCAGCAGGTCGAGGAGTTGCTTCGGGCGGCGCCTCCTGCTCACCGGCCAGAACCGGGAGCCCACGCCACCGGCAAGGATCAGACCGTTCATCGCTGAGACCGCCCGCTCAGTCGCCGGCGTCATCCGTGCGCCACAGCGCGACTTCGGCCAGTGGTTTGCGCCGGAGGTCGGGTACTTCGCAGTCCGGCGCCGGGTAGCCGACCGGAAACAGGATGTACGGTTTCTCGTTCGGCGGCCGCTTAAGGATCTCGCTCAGGAATCCCATCGGGCTGGGCGTGTGGGTCAGCGTGGCGAGCCCCATCCGGTGAAGGGCCGCGATGAACAGG
>WTGL01000198.1:0-12382 GCA_011523565.1 Acidobacteriota bacterium | reverse complement strand
TTTCGTTCCGTCCTCGGCCACGCCGTAGAGCTCGGCGAACACGACGACGATCCAGGGCACGGTGGTCAGAAACGGCTTCCGCCAGTCGGTGCCCAGCGGCTTGAGCGCCTCGAGCCATTCGTCCGGCATGCGCCCACCCAGATAGCTGTGCTTCTCTTCCGCTTCCGCCGCCTCGCGGATCCGCGCCTTGATCTCCGGGTCGCTGACCGCCACGAACCGCCACGGCTGGCGGTGCGCGCCCGACGGCGCGGTCGACGCGGCCTCGATCGCCCGTTCGATCAGCCGGCGGGGCACCGGCTCGTCGGTGAAGAAGCGCACGCTGCGCCGGCTGTCGAACTCCTCGAGGATCCGCTCCGCCCGGCGCTCCATCTCCGCCGGCTCGACGCGGGCCGGCCGGTAGGGAACGAAGACCGGAGCGTCCGCGCTACCCACCCGTTCGCTCGAGCTCATCCTCGACGACGCCGGCCAGTTGTTCGTAGGCCACCGCTCCGGCGAGCGGCCGGCCGTTCACGAACAGCGCCGGCGTCCCGTTGACGCCGACCAGGATGCCGGCCCGCCGGTCGGCCTCCACCCGATCGGGCGTGTCCTCCGCCTCCAGGCAGGCGGCGAAGGCCTCCGCGTCGAGGCCCGCGCGCTCCGCCTTGTCCTTCAGGTCGTCCAGGCTCAGCGCGTCCTGCTCCTCGAACATCAGGTCGTGCAGCTCCCAGAAGGCGCCCAGATCCTGGGCGCAGACCCCGGCCTCGGCCGCCGCCTGGGCGTTGGGGTGGATCGCGTGCAGGGGGAAGTGACGGAACACGAGCCGCACCTCGTCCGGGTACTCCTCGAGGATCCGCTCCAGCGTCGGTAGCACGCTCTTGCAGTACGGGCACTCGAAGTCCGACCACTCCACGATCGTCACCGGGGCATCCGCCCCGCCCCGTTCCGGACCCGTTCCGGGTTCGACGGAGAGGCGGTACGGATCGAGCAGGTACTCGATCTCGTGCCCTTCCTCGAGGTCCTCCACGAACCGCTGCTGGGCCAGATAGACCCGGACCTGGGGCTCGAGTTCCTCGCGCCCGCCCCGGATGCGCCCCTCGTTCTCGACAAAGAAGGTGTCGATCTCCTCGTCCGTCAACTCCGCCTGGAGGCGCTCCATCTCCGCCTCCCGCCAGGCTTCGGGAGAAAGATCCGCCTCCCCCGCCGCTGCGACGACGAGCCGGTCGCGGACGATCCCCTCAAGTGTCCGCTCGATCAACTGGTGGCGTTCCGAGTCGACCTGCAGGTCGCACTGGATGCGCTGCTGCTCCAACTGGTCCAACTGCGCGGCCGCCCGTTCCAGGGCCTCGCCGTGGCCGATGTCCACGCCGTCGAGCCGGGCCGCGGCCTGTTCCTGAACGCCCTCCTCCTGCGCCGAAACCCCGGATTCGGGCCGCAGGACAAGAAGCGCGATCACCGCCAGCAGGACCGCATAGAGCGCCGCGTGCAGGGCCCAACCGGGGCGGTTCTTCTGCGCTGGAATCTCTGTATTCAAAGCTCGTCTCCTCCGGGAACTCACTCTACCGGAGCGCTACCATGACACCTGGATGACCGGACGGTTCATCACCTTCGAGGGCCTCGACGGCAGCGGCAAGTCGACACAGCTCGAACGCGTGGCGCGGCACCTCGGGCACCTCGGAGTCGCCCACGTGGTCACCCGGGAGCCGGGCGGCACGCCGTTCGCCGACCTCCTGCGCGAGCTGTTCCTGAGGCGGGAGGCGGCTCAGGTCGATGGCCTGGTCGAGTTGATGCTGGTGTTCGCCAGCCGCCGCCAGCACCTGATCGAGGTGATCGAGCCGGCGCTGGCCGCAGGCGCGACCGTCCTGTGCGACCGCTTCACCGATTCCACCTACGCCTACCAGGGCGGCGGCAGGGGGGTGCGGCCCGAGTTGATCGCCGAGGCGGACCGCCTCGCCACCGGCTGCCGCACGCCCGACCGCTCCCTCTTCTTCGACCTGCCGCCGGAGGAAGCGCAGCGGCGGCGGCGCGGGCGTGCCGCCGACCGGATCGACCGGGAGAGCCTGACGTTCTATCGGCGCGTGCACGCCGCGTACCGGGAGCGAATCGCCGGCGAACCGGATCGCTTCCGCCTCATCGACGCGGCGGCGCCGATCGAGACGGTCGCCGAAGCCGTCGAGGACGCGCTGGCGGATCTCTTCCCGCAACCGGAGCGGGATGCGGCGCACCGGGCATGAGTCGAGCCGCGGAGCAACTGCCCTCGCTCGCCGCCGCGGGCCGGCTGTACCCCTCGATCATCCTCCACGGCGGCGAGCCGGCGGAACGACTCGCCCTCGCCAACGAGATCGCGCGGGCGCTCCTCTGCGAAAGCGAGCCGGACACGCGGCCGTGCGGCCGGTGCAGGCACTGCCGGCGGATCGACATCGAGAACGACGGCGTCTTCCATCCCGACTTCGTGTTCGTCCGCCGCGATGCGGGGAAGAGAGAGACGGTCATCCCCGTGGACAAGGTCCGAACCCTCCTGCAGACGGCCCAGGTGTCGCCGTTCGAAGCCCGCGGCCAGGTGTTCGTCATCGTCGAAGCGGAGGTGCTGCATCCGGCGGGAGCGAACGTGCTGCTCAAGACCCTCGAAGAGCCGGCCGACAGGTCGCCCAGGAACTTCCTGCTGCTGGCCTCCTCGGCCAGCGAACTGCTACCCACGCTCCGCAGCCGGTCGTGGACCGTCTACCTCGGCGCCGGCGATGTCGGCGACGACGATGAACTGGCCTCCGACCTCCTCGACCTGTGGCGCCGGCGACCCGGCGACGAAGCGTTCGCCCTCTGGGTTTCGGCCCTGGCCGCACGTCTTGTCGAGGACGGCGGCTTCGAGGACATCCGGGCCCGGCAGGGCTGGACGCGGATCGCCGGCGCCGTGGCCGCGGCGGCGCGCCGCCTGGACCGCCGCGCCGACCGGGCCGCCGCGCTCGCCCTGGCCGCCGACCTGCTCGACGCCCACCGGCTCCGGCAGCGCTCGATCCAGCCCCGCCGGATCATCGAAGGCCTCGCCGTCCGCCGCCTCCGGAGGGACCGGCCGCAGACCGGCTTCGCGAGTTCGGTCAACGAACTGCTCGGGCCTCCTTGAGGGGTAGGCGCTCCGGACTCCGGAGCCGCGGCCAACGGCGCCGCAGCTCCTCCGCCTCCACCCCAAGGCGGGCAGCGATCCGGTCCTGCCGGCGCGTCATGTCCGCGAGATCGACCGGGTAGACGTTCCGCCGACTCGGATCGTCGAGGCCGATCAGGTTCCGTGACTCGATCGCGGGGCCGATCCAGCCGGGCAACTCCCGGGCCATCACCGGGTCGCCCGAGCGCGCGTCGAGCTCCTCGAACAGCCGGCGGCGGACCTCGTCGTCCGAGCCGAGAAAGCCGCCCCAGCACCAGCCCCCTTCCGGAGGGTCGAGCAACCGCTGCCGCAACTCGTCGAAACTCGCGGCCGCGAAGTACGCCATCGCGGCGGCGGTGAAGCTCTCGAAGCCGTCCATCAGCCGGTAGGCGGCGACGAGCAGCCGGTCGATGTGGTCCGCCTCGGAGGCCAGGAGCCGGCCGTACCTTTCCACCGCCGCCGGCGCCGGCAGCCCGCGCCGGCAGAGATCGGCGATCCGTTCGACGGCGAGCAGGCTCCAGGCGATGCCGGTCGAGAACATGGGGTCGGCGAAGGCGTAGCTGTGGGGCAGCAGCAGCCATCCCGTGCCGGCGGCCCGGTCGCGGCGGTAGGCGACGCCGGACCGCGCCTCCAGGTCCCGCAGAGGCAGGTGGCCGGCGAACTGCTTCCCCAGCGAGGGATAGCGAGCGAGCAGGCCGCCGAAGACCGCTTCGGCCCCGGATGCATCCGCGCCTCCGCCACCGAGTTCCTCGATCGCCGCGGCGGCAGCCGGGCGGTCCTCCGGAAGCAGGACGCCGGCGCTCACCGAGGCATCGTCGAAGGCGAGCTGATACATCCACCCCTCCTCCAGCAGGTGGTGGGCAGCGCTCCAGCGTTCGGGAAAGGGCGAGTCCGGCCAGTCGTCGCCGCGGTCGAAGGCAGCCACACCGTCGAAGTGGGAGTACACCAGCGTCGTCTGCAGCCGCGGTCGCACCGGCCGCGCGCCCAGCCGCTCGGCGAGCGGAGAGCCGCCCGTCGCATCCACCAGCAGATCGGCTTCAACGACCCGGTCACCCGCCCGGATCCGGAGCGGACCGGCGCCCGAGCGGCCCGCAACGGAGACCACGTCGACCGCCGCCTCCTCGCGGCAATCCACGCCCTCGGATCGCGCGCGCTCGAACAGGAAGCGGTCCACGTCCGCGCGCAGCCACTGGTTGTCGGCCACCTCGTCGTCCGGCGAAGCGGCAACCACCAGGCGGCCGCTGCCGGCGGCGTCCGGCACGAAGGCCTGGCCCGGACGGTGGGAGTAGAAGCAGAATCCCCGCTTCAGCCCACCTCCGACCTCGGGCAGCCGGCGCCGCCAGCGCCCGTGGGCGGCCAGCGTCCAGAGATCGTCGAAGCCGTAGCGCACCGCCAGCCGCTCCAGGGCCAGGTTGGCGAGCGGGGTGGAGGACTCGCCGAGCGCGAACCGCGGGTGGCGGCCCCGTTCCAGCAACAGTACGTCGCGGCCCTGCGCGTGAAGCGCCCGCGCGAGAACAGAACCCGCAAACCCACCACCGGCAACAACTACCTCCCGCCGCTCAGCCGCAGTCATCGCACGCCGTCCGCCGCGGCACGCCGGTCCGGTTCATCTCCCGGATCGCCGCCAGGCGCGACGCCCGGCAGGCGCGGCATGCCGACTGCACGCGCTCGAGGTCCCAGGGATCGACCTGCACCGCCGCCCTCGAGCCGGCCTCTTCCATCCCCCGAGCCAGGGCCTCCTCCACGAGCGCCAGATCCGGCGGCTCGAACCAGTCCAGCCGCTGCAGCCGCTCCAGTTCGCCGTTGCCGCCCCGTACCGGGATCAGCGCCACCGACCGGGCGCCGGCGCCCAACGCGTGCCGTACGCTCGCCGCCGCCCAGTGCGCCTGCTCCGCAGCCGGCACGAAGGGCACGCCGACCAGCACGAACGCACGGAGATCCACGCCGTCCGCCAGCAGCCGCGCGGCTGCCCGGTCGAACTGCTCCAGGGTCAACTGCTTGCCCAGCCGCGGCAGGGCTCCGGCATGCACGGTCTCGAGGCCCATCGCCACCTCCAGCCGGCCCCGGAGCCGGTCGGCGAAACGGCGCACCCGGCCGTCCACCAGGCGCGGATGGCATTCGACGACCACCCGCTCGAACTCTTCGGCAAGCCGCGCGATCGGTTCCAGGTCGGCCTCCGGCACCGCGCGCGGCTCGAAGAAGTTGCTCGCGTTGTACAACTTGAGGCGGTCGCAGCGTTCAAGACCCGCCTCGAGAAGCAGCCGGGGCAGGTCCTCCAGCGCCGATCGCAACTGGGCCGGCAGCGCGCCCACCGGCGTCGGACCGGAGACGGTGTACCGCCACAGGTCGCAGAACACGCAGGTGAAGGGACACTCCGCGCCGGTCAGGAACACGGTCGCCCAGGGCCGGAGCTCGCCGCCGGGGCCGCGCTCCAGTTCGACCGTCACGCCCTGGGGCCGCCAGGGGTCGTGCACCGGCCGCGAGGGTCGAAGGGCCCGCACGGCGGCCGGATCGAAGGCCGGTGGCGCCTGCCCGGACCCCGCCTCCATCGCGCTGGCCCTCCTAGCCGTGGAGCGACTGGAAGTGCCGGCGGTACTGCTCGGGCGGACGGTCGAAGGCGGCGGTGAACACGTCCGCCGACGCCGCGCCCTCCTGGAAGCGGCGCTTGGGGAAGACCGGGAACTCGACGCCGAGCACCCGCTTCATCCCCCTCCGCACCACTTCGCCCTTCAGGTCGTACAGGGCCTGGTGCGAACCCCTGGTCAGCTCATCGAAGGGAATCGCCTCCGCCACCGCGATCACCGCCGGCCGGGTGAACGGACTGAAACCCTCGAAGTCGAGCAGCCGCGCCGGCGCGTGGGTGCGGACGATCGCCCGGCCCAGGCCGCCCGAGTAGGTCTGGGAGTGCTTGATCGCGTCGACACCCCAACCCTCCTGGTAGAGCATCGAGTTGCCGACCACGCTGGTGATCGTCAGCTCGTCGTTCTCCTCCAGCGGGTAGTCCTTGAGGTTCTCGTCGCCGCCGTCGCCGTCGATCAGCAGGCGCCAGTCGGGGTAGCGCGCCCGAATGCCCCGCAGCAGCGCCAGGCCGACCGCGGCGCACTCGACGTCGAGCGGCTTGTAGTCCTCGATCACCTCGACGGCGGCCAGCGGATCGACCGCCGACGGTTCGGCCTCGATCTCCTCGCCCAGCATCTCGAGATCCGTGCGCCGCAGGAACTCGCGCGCCTGCTCGGCGTCCCCCGCGCCGTCGCCGATCCGGAGGGTGAACGCCTTGAGCCTCGCGGCGCTCTCGCCCGCTTCGAGCAGCACTCTGCAGAGCGCCACCAGCACGGCGCCGCTGTCGATGCCGCCCGAGAAGCAGACCCCGATTGGATCCCGTCCCCGCCCGGCCGGCAGCGCGGCCAGCCAGCCGCGAAGCTCGAACATCAGGGCCTCGACGTAGCGCTCGCCGATGAGGTCGAGATCGGGCGGCAGCGTGCCCCGGGGCGGATCGAAGAACCGGTCGTGGGTCGGGTTCGGGTCCGGACAGCCGACCAGGCGCAGGGTCGCCCTGTGGTGAGCCGGAACCATCCGCGTGTAGGTCGGATGGAACTGGTCGCCGTAGCCCTCGGCCAGGAGACAATCCCTGATCTCGTCGATCCGCTCTGCTATGACCAGCATCGGCCCCGACGATTCCTTGGCCAGGAAGTACCGCATCGGCCGGTCCAGACTGCGGGCCATCACGACGTCGATCCCCCGGCGGGCGGCGAGCGCGAACGACCCGTCGATGCCCAGAACCGCATCGGGTCCGCGCAGCAACCGCTGCCGGGCCTCTTCCGGCGTCAGGTTCCAGAGGCGCTGTTCGCTGTCGTCGATCAGGTTGAGAACACGGGCGATCGGCTTGTCCACGGTGGCTTCCTCCGCAAGGTCGGCGGTTGCCTGCATGGTACTGTCCTTCGAATGCTCAGGCACAGTCGAACGACCGTCGCACGGCCCCCGGAGCGGCTCCGGAACACGTTCCGCGCCGCGGTTTTCGTCTTGGTCTGTACAGGTGTCTCGATCGCACACATCGGCTGCCAGGACGCGCAGGAGCCGGAGGAAACCGGCCCCATCCTCCTCGAGGAACTGGGGATCGGCCTTGTCGATCTGCCGCATGGCTGCATGCAGGCCGAGGCGAGCGACGAGCCGCTCGAGCTCGTCTGCGAGCTCGTCGAGACGACGGAGACACCGGCGGGTCCCGCGGGCACCGTCCGGTTCGAACTCGGCGAGCCCAGCGACTTCGGCATCGAACTGGCGGACGTCTCCGCGCTCGATGTCCTCAGGGAGGAGCAGACTCCCCTGTTCGAGGCACTGCCCGGAGGCGAGTTCCTGGGCGTCGGCGGCGCGCTCTTCTACGGCCCGTTCGGACCCGCGCGCTACAGCCGCGGCCGCTTCCAGGCCGGGGACGGCGCGACGCTCCAGCGGATCCGGTTCTTCATGGTGCATCCCACAGAGAACCGGCTCGTCACCCTGGTCTACGACCATCCGCCCGTCGACAGGGCGGACTCGGCGGCGCGGATCAACAACCATCTCCTCGTTCTCCTTGAGAACCTCAGGAGTTCGGACGATCTGCAGGCCGCGGCGGCCGAGGGCGAAGCCCAGACCGAGTAGCCGGACCATCCGCCGGCGCGGCGGAGACGGTTGAACGTGCTCCCCCGCTGGCTCGACGACGACGAGTTCCTCGAACCCGACCCGGAGGACGGGGACGACGAGCGCCGGACGACCCGCGGGGCCGGCTGGTGGCGGCCGGGTCAACGTGTCGGCCCCAAGACGCTCGCCGTCTTCAGCCGCCAGTTCGCGGTCCTGCTCGACGCCGGCCTGCCCCTGCTGCAGAGCCTGGAGATCCTGAGCGTGGAGGGCCAGCACCCGGGCCTGCGGAAGGTCCTGCTGCAGATGCGCGCGGAGGTTGAGGCGGGCTCCGGTCTCGCGGAAGCCATGAAGCGCCGCCCGCGCGCATTCAACGACCTCTACGTCAACCTCGTCGCGGCGGGAGAGGCGAGCGGCGCGCTCCGCACGGTGATGGATCGGCTGGCGACCCACATCGAGAAGGTCGCCAAGCTGCGAAACCAGGTGCGCTCCGCCCTGACCTACCCGGTCGCCATTCTCACCGTGGCCGCCGCGGTCGTCTTCCTGATCCTGTGGAAGGTGATTCCGGTGTTCCAGCACCTCTTCGACGACATGGGCGGCGACTTGCCGATCCTCACCCGGATCGTGGTCGGCATCAGCGAGTTGATCGGCGCCTACGTCCTCGTCCTGCTCGCGCTCGCCGGGGCGGCCGCGTTTGCCGCGAACCGGCTGCTCCGAACCCGGCGAGGCCGCGTGGCGGCGGAGCGTCTGGTGCTCCGCCTTCCCGTCGCCGGCAAACTGATGCTCCGTATCGTCACCGGGCGCACCTGCCGCACGCTGTCGATCCTCCTTTCCTCGGGCATACCGATCCTGAGCGCGCTGTCGATTGCCGCCGACGCCGCCGGCAACGTCATCGTCGCCGATGCCCTGCGCACGGCGCGCCGGGAAGTCGAACAGGGCCGTCCGATCAACCGTTCCCTTCGCCGCACCGGCATCTTCCCGGCGATGCTCTGCCAGATCGTCTACGTCGGGGAGCAGACCGGCACGCTGAGCCCCATGCTCACCCGCATCGCCGACTTCTACGAGGAGGAGGTCGACAACGACGTGGACAGCATGATGAAGCTCCTCGAACCCGCCCTGATCAGCATCCTCGGCATCGTGATCGGCATCATCGTGATCTCGATGTACCTGCCGATGTACTCGGCACTGACGCAGATCGGGTGATAGACAAACGCCCGCATGCTCTCGCCCGAGGAAGCCTGGGCCGCCATCGCCGCCGAAGCGGAGACGCTTCAAGTCGAACGGGTGAGCCGTGCCGACGCCGTCGGCCGCGTGCTGGCCGGCGGCCTGACCGCCACCGTTGACGTTCCCGCGCACGATGTCTCGGCGATGGACGGTTTCGCTCTCGGCGGGGATGCCGAGCCGGGAACCGTCCTGCCGGTCGACGGAATCGTCGCCGCGGGCGATCCGCCGGGGGCGGAGCTTCGAAGCGGTGCGGCGCTGCGCATCATGACCGGAGCACCGACGCCGGCCGGAGCCGACCGGGTGATTCCGATCGAACAGACCGAGTTCGACGACTCCTCCGCCGCCGGCGCCAGCGGGTCGGTTCGCATCGTGGAACCGGTGCCCGAGTCCAGGCACATCCGCCGCCAGGCCGAAGTGACCGCCGCCGGTGGGCCGCTGCTGGCGAAGGGAGAGCTGCTGACGCCGGGAGGAGCGGGCGTGCTGGCCACCCACGGCATTCACGAGGCGACCGTCTACCGCCGGCCGACGGTGGCGACACTTTCGACCGGCGACGAGGTCGTGCCGGCCGAAGCCGAACCCGGTCCGGGGCAGCTCCGCGACTCCCACCGCGACTTCCTCCGGGGCGCCCTCTCGCAGCTCGGCATCGAGGCCCGCTCGCTCGGCATCGCGCGGGACGATCCCGAGGAACTGCGGGCCAAGGTGGAACGCGGCCTGACGGCGGACGTCCTCCTGATCTCGGGCGGCGTCTCGATGGGCGAGTTCGACTTCGTCGAGCAGGTCCTGGGCGATGCCGGCCTGGGCTGCCGCATCCTGTTCGGCGCGGTCGCGATCCAGCCTGGAAAGCCCCTCGTCGCGGCGCGCCACGACCGCGGGTGGGTGTTCGGTCTGCCCGGAAACCCCGCCTCGGCCATGGTGACCTACTGGCTGTTCGTGCGGCCCCTGTTACGGGTCATGGCCGGAGCAGGAGACAGCTACTGGCGGGGAGCGCTCAGCGCCCGGCTCACCGCGGACCTGCCCGGCGCCAAGTGGCGCGACCGTTTCCTGCCCTGCCGGTTCCGCGTCGAGGCCGGCGAGGTGCTGGTCGAACCGAGGCCGCCCCTCGGCTCCCACGACCTGGTCGCCTACGGAGCCGGCACCGGCCTCGTGCGGGTGCCGAAGCACAGTGCTCCAGCGACCCGCGGAGCACCTTGCGAGGTTCTGCCGACGCTCGAGTGGACCTAGAGGTCGCGATTGGCAGTCCTCGGCAACGACTGCTAACGACTGCTACAATCCGCCGCCGTCCATGCCTCTCTACGAGTACCAGTGCACCGAATGCGAGGCCACCCTGGAGGCGATCCAGGCATTCTCGGCCCCGCCCCTCGAGGAATGCCCCGAGTGCGGCCGGAGCAGCCTGAAGAAGCTCCTCTCGGCCCCCGCCTTCCAGTTCAAGGGCAGTGGCTGGTACGTCAACGACTACGCCCGCAAGGGCAACGGCGACGGCGACCCCAGCGGCAAGTCGAACGGTGATGCCGACAGCGGCAAGGCCGCCGCTTCCGAGTCGTCGTCGGACTCGGGCAAGAAGTCCGGGGACTCGACCTCCTCCTCCTCCTCGAAGAGCGAGACGTCCAGCTCCGCCGCCGCGTCGTAGCGCCAGCGGATCCGCACCTCCGGTTACATCGAGTCCTTCCTGTACTGCCGCGGACTGCAACCGACGTGCTCGTGGAAGGCGCGGCGAAACGCACGTTCACTGTGGTAGCCAACGGCTTCCCCGATCCGGGCCACGGCGAAGTTGGTTTCGCGCAGTAACCGGCAGGCATGTTCGATTCGATGGTGGGCCAACCACGCCGTGAACGTCATGCCGACGTGCTGCCGGAAGTACCGCGAGAAGCCCGATGGCGACATCGCGGCGATCCTGGCAATGGCATCCGGACGCAAGTCGTCCGCCAGATGGTCGTCCACGTAGCGCCGCACACGGTCCAGCCGCGCGAAGTGATTGAACACGTCGAGCCGTGGCACCGAAGAGGAACCGTCTTCCTCCCGGCCAGCTCGTTCCATCTCGACGAACGCGAAGTTGTAGACCTCGATCGAACCGTCCGGTGCGACCCGCACGCGGCGGCTCCAACCGGGAGCCCATTCCACGAAGGTGTGGAACTCGTCGTTTCCGCCGCAAGGATCGACGCCGGCGGGTAGTGCGGCCACGAAAGCGGAATCGAAACGCCGCCCCACATGATCCGCCGGCAGGAAGTCCGTATCGACGCAGCACACCCACGCGGACAGACCGGCTTCCATCATCTGAGCCGAAAGGACCCGCGTGTCACGGTTCCACAGTGGAAACGCCACCTCGAGGCCGCTATCCGCTGTCACGAGCAGACGCCGGTCCCGGTCCTTCACCGAGAACAGATCGCCAAAGGCAACACACGTCGCCCCACGACCCTGCAATTCGCCGAAGCCCCGGGCGAGGGCGGCGTTTCGCTCAGTCGCCGAGGCCGTCCAGTCCAGGGGAATGAACCGCAGCGGCAGCCCCACCACCTCGGCCTGACGCTGGAGCAGCGTGTGCCGCACGCCGTGCAGAATCACGCGGCCGTTCTTCTCGTTGACCAGCGCGATCAGGCCTCGCACATCGTAGGACGGGTCGGCCCGGAGTTCCCGGAGAGCCCAGGCCGAGTCCTTTCCGCCCGACCAACATAGCCAAGTCGGCTTGGCGTTCCAGGGAAACGGCTGGCCAGCCACGGGATGGCCGGCATACTACCCTTCCCTTAGGGCAAGCTCCGGCTCTCGGCGACCAGCTCGGACGTACCGTCAGGCGGCTGCGCCGTCTGGCCGTCAACGATCGCCCACGCGATCAATGCCAGCACGGCGCCGGCCAGCAGTGGATCGCCCCACCGCGACCAGGCGCGAACGACGACACGACGACCCGCGGCGCGGCGCAGATCACGCTGGATCCGCGCCGCGTCCAACGACTGGGAATAGGGGTTCATGCTGTTTTCCTCCCGCGGTCCACGTTGCCCGGTGCAGCCTCGCGCTCCGACGCGGCGAGGATGGCGGAGGTCGCCACGATCACAGCCAGGCCTTTCGTCAAGCTGCTGCAGTTGAGGGAGTGCATGAGCAGAATGGGATCGCTGTCCCGTGTGTGCCAGAGAGGAGGAATCCTGCTCCTTCGACTGGTCTGTGCGTCGCGACCTCCGCCATCCAACACTAGAGCGAGAAGCGACAGAGAACAGGACACCTGTTGACCGATTCCGGCCAGATATACGCAAGACCGGCCAGATCCCGACTTGCGCGTTTCCTCGAGCCCCAAAGTCGACGGGTGGGCAGCGTGGCGGAAGCGCATGGGAATCGAACCCACCCCCGGTGACGCATCACGCCCCGGACCAGCGACTTGCGAAGACCGCGCGGTCGGCGCATGGCGGAAGCGCATGGGAATCGAACCCACCCCCGGTGACGCATCACGCCCCGGAC
>WTGL01000314.1:2149-3930 GCA_011523565.1 Acidobacteriota bacterium | reverse complement strand
CGAGACCGGCTCCGCCCCCCGCGAGAAGCCGGTCCACCCGAACGACCTGCTGGCCACCGTGTACTACACGCTGGGGATCGACCCCGCGATGGAGATCCTGAATCACCTGGACCAGCCGAGAGAGCTGGTCAAGGGCGAGGTGATTCGGGGCTTGTGGGCGTAGGCGCTTCCAACCGCTCTACCCCAGCTCCGGTTTCGCCTCACACCGCGACGCATCGTTGATGCACTTCCGGCATACGCCCGCCATCGCGCCGCCAAGCCGCGCGAGAAACGCTACGACATACGCGACGATGTAATCCCCGGCCTGTTCCTGCGGGTGTTCCCTACCGGCGCGCGCAGCTTCGCACCACGGCGGGCAACGCTCACGTTGCGGAAGGCAACTCGTCGAGGCGGCGGAAAGGTCGGAACCATCATCGCCGGGGCGATGGGTTACGGGGCCGGGTCCTCCCATCGAGAATCCAGAGAAGGACTGCTAAGGTGATTGACAATCAGGAGGTTGCCCTTATGGCCGAACGTATCGTCAAGACAATTGAATTGGTAGCGCCAGTTTCGCGGGTCTGGCGCGCGCTAACAGATCCCACTGAGTTTGGGCAGTGGTTCCGTGTCAAGTTGGATGGTCCCTTCAAACCCGGAACTGTGTCCACGGGCATGATGACCTATCCCGGCTACGAACACTGTCCGTGGCGTGCGGTCATTGAGCGCATGGATCACGAACAGCTACTGTCATTCAGATGGCACGACTTCGATGAAACCTCTGGTGTTGATATCTCCGAGCAGCCAATGACGCTTGTCGAAATTTGTCTGGAACCAACAACGGACGGAACTCGTTTGACCATTACCGAGAGCGGCTTCGAAGCAATACGTGATCCTCGCCGGCTTGAAGTTCTGCGCGGCAATACTGAAGGCTGGGACATTCAAGCGAACAATCTTGCCACCCATGTCACATCCTCCTCGTGAACTCACCGCAACCGCTGTCATACCATTGTGCGCACACGTGACGACGGCGTCGTGTTTCTCGCGTCCGCCGACACGACGCTGCGCGCCTATGATGGCGCCGGTGGCGACGAGCTATGGATCGAAGAGCTGCCGGCCGGCGCTCATTCGACCCCTATGGGATACCGGCACGATGGCAGGGACTACGTCGTGGTGACGGCGGGCGGCAGTCTCGCTGCTGGCGAAGGACGGGCGACTACGTGGTGACGTTCCGGCTGACCCCTCAGGCCGGGGCCCCGTGAGAGCGTGAACACACGCGCGATTCTCATCGGGCTGACCCTCGGCCTGGGGCTCGGCATCGCAGCCTCGGCAACGGGTTCGCCGGCGCTGCTGTGGGCCGCCGAGGCCGTCGAACCGCTCGGTCAGGTCTTCCTGCGCGCGATCCAGATGGTCGTCATTCCGCTGGTGGCGGCGGTCGTCTTCGTGGGCGTGGGGCGGATCGGCGACCTGCGGAAGCTCGGCCGGCTGGGGGGACTGGCGGTGGGCTTCTTCTGGGCGACGACGCTGCCGGCGATCCTGATCGGGATGGGCGTGATGGGCTTCGCGCTCACCTTCACGGCGCCCGTGCCGCCGCCTGCACCTGCGACGGAGCTGGAACCCGCCGGTGTGGGCATCGTCGACTTCCTGGTCAACCTCGTCCCCCGGAATCCGGTCCAGGTCGCCGCCGACGGCGCGCTGCTATCCCTCCTGATCTTCATCGTCCTCCTGGCGGCGGCGACGACCGCCCTGCCGAACGAGAAACAGCGGACGCTGACGTCTTTCGCGGAGGCCTTGGGCGACGCGCTGAC
>WTGL01000314.1:1326-2139 GCA_011523565.1 Acidobacteriota bacterium | reverse complement strand
GAGCGCGTCGCTCGTCTTCCTGGCTGCCATGTACGGCGTGCCGCTCGACGCGGGGATGATCGCCGCCGCGGTGCTGGCGATCTTCCTCGCCGCGATGACGGTCGCCCCGGTGCCCAGCGCCAGCATCGTGTCGCTCGCTCCGGCCCTGGATGTCGTGGGCGTGCCCCTGGCGGGACTCGCCATCCTCCTGGGGATCGATCGCGTGCCCGACGTCTTCCGCTCCGCGGCCAACGTGGTCTGCCACATGGGCGCCGCGACCACGGTCGATACGATGACTCGCGGCGACGGCGAGGAGTGAAGCGACCCGCCCCGCATCCCTTCTTGGGATAACATCCTGCCATGCGCATCGTCGCGAAGCGTACGTTGCGCGAGTACTGGGAGGGCGAGCCGCGGGCTGAACAGCCACTCAGGTCCTGGTTCGCGGTAGCCGCCAAGGCGGACTGGGCTTCACCCGCAGATGTCAAAGCCATGTATGGAAACGCGAGCATCGTCGACGGCGACCGCATCGTGTTCAACATCGGAGGCAACCGATACCGCTTGATCGTGCGCTTCGACTATGCCCGTCGAATTGGGTTCGTGAGGTTCGTCGGGACGCACCAGGAGTACGACAGGATCGACGCTGCGACGGTCTAGGAGGTTCACATGGAAATCAAGCCGATCAGGAACGAAGCCGACTACGATGCAGCGCTAGCGACCGTCGACAGACTGATGGGCGCTCCGGCAAACACTCCGGAGGGAGACGCGCTCGATGTCCTCGTGACGCTTGTCGAAGCCTACGAAGCCAAGCGCTGGCCCGTCGAAGCGCCGGATCCG
>WTGL01000314.1:585-1316 GCA_011523565.1 Acidobacteriota bacterium | reverse complement strand
GGCCGCCCTGATCGGTTCCCAACCCCGCGCCTCGGAGATCCTCAACCGCCGCCGACCGCTGACACTGCGGATGATCCGCGCCCTGTCTCGCGAGTGGCAGCTACCGGCCGACGCGCTCGTCCGGGAGTACGAACTGGGAAGCACGGCATAACATGCCCAACCGACCCCGAACTGCGCCCCGCCTCACACTCCTCCTTCCGCCCGTCCTGGCCTTCCTGGCCCACGGCTGCGCCACCAGCGACTCCGGCGACTACCTGACCACCGAGCTGCGGCAGCGGGTCGAAGCGCTGAAACTGGAGGCGCCCGAGAACACCGAGGACATCGCCGTCCTGAGCGACCGGCTCGACACGCTGTGGCAGTGGGCGAACGCCTACTCACTCACCGGCGGACCGATCCCCGACGCCTTCCCCCAGCTTCTCGCGAATGCGAACCGCTCGCTCCGGGGGCTCGGAGGCGGAGCGACCATCCCGGTGCCGAGGGTCTCGGAGTTCATCCGCCACTACACCCGGGAGTTCCAGATCAAGGACGAGCACCCGGGAGCGGTCGGCTCGCTCCGTCTCGAACCGCCTGGGCCCTTTCGCGCGGGCGACCAGGCGACGATCCGGCAGATCTACACGGTTGGCACGCTCGGCATGGCGGAGGGCGGCGGCATCCTGGTGCGGGCTGCACGGAGGGGAGGGATTCAGGCCGAGGATCCCGCCGGCCCGAACTACGTCACCGTCGGGAGCTCG
>WTGL01000314.1:0-575 GCA_011523565.1 Acidobacteriota bacterium | reverse complement strand
GCGTGCCGCGGACCGTGCTGCAGTTTCGCCTCGGCGGCA
Source organism: Acidobacteriota bacterium (assembly GCA_011523565.1). Classification (GTDB taxonomy): domain Bacteria; phylum Acidobacteriota; class Thermoanaerobaculia; order Multivoradales; family Multivoraceae; genus Multivorans. The sequence continues at coordinate 536 of WTGL01000314.1, read as the reverse complement.
CGGCTCTCGCAGAAGGCGACACGATCACCATCACCTACGGCGACACGTCGGGCGGGGGACCCGGATACACCCTGCAGGAAACCTCCAACGACCAGGTGATCCTGCACGTCTACGCCGACATCGAGGGCAACGGCGACCTGTTCCGGCCGGCCTGGCCTTCGTTCGAGGTTCTGGGCCGCGAGGAGGTCCGCTACGTCAACGCCGTCGTCCCGTCGATCGTTGCACCCGGCGAACCCTTCACCCTCGCCGTCCGCGCCGAGGACCGGATGAAGAACGCTTCCTCCGGCGTCATGCCCGCACTCGAGGTGCTGCTGGACGGTGAGCCGTTCCGGACGATCGAGGCCGGCAGTCCGGCGATCTCGCTGCTCGAGAACGTCAGCCTCGCCGAACCCGGTGTCTACCGCTTCTCCGTCCGGAACGAGGACGGATCGATGCGGGCGACGAGCAATCCGGTCCGCGTCGAGGACGACCCGGAAACCCGGGTCTACTGGGGCGAGACCCACGGCCACACCGCCTTCGCCGAGGGCCAGGGCTCG
>WTGL01000145.1 GCA_011523565.1 Acidobacteriota bacterium | reverse complement strand
GTAGTCGGAACCGATCTGGACGAAGAAGGTCGAGCGAACGCCGGCGTCGTGGTCGGCCCGCGCCATGGTCACCGCGGCATCGAGACTGAACTCGACGTCGTGCCGCATCAGGACGAAGCGCTCCACGTCGAGCAGCGCCTCACCCAGGGGAGCCGCCTCACCGAACGAGAAGGTCCGGTGGGTCGAGGCGATCCGCTCCAGGATCTCGCGATAGTGCGCGAGGGTGAAGTCGAGGTCGGGATCGGCCGGACGTGCCGTTCGCGATCTGCTCATGCCGGCCGCCAGGAGACTTCATCCCACACGTCGGCTGCCAGTTCGCCGAGCGGACGCTCGGCGCCCCCGTCGATCCAGTCGACCAGGTGGCGGGTGACGTCCGGATAGTTCATGGGCGCCGGCTCCGGAGTGTCCATCCAGGACTGGATCCGCTCCGCCGTCAGCCGCTCGACGACGGTGCCGAGACCCAGCGCCTTGAGCGCCCGACCGTTGAGGAACTGCTCCGGATGGCGGCGAATGGGCTGCACCAGGAGACGGCGGCCCAGGTGGAGCGCCTCACTGGCGAGCGAGAAACCCGCATTCGTGATGACTCCCGCGCAGTCGACCAGATCGGCCACGAAGGCCTTGCGGTCGTAGGGGCGAATCGAGACGTTGCCGCGCTCGACCGGCTCGGACACAGGCCGGTAGGCGACAAACCGGCGTCGCGGCAGTTGCCCCAGAAGCTCCACGATGCTCTGTTCGCTCTCCGCGGGCAGGTAGACGAGGAACCGCTCGCCATCACTACGCGCCGAGCCGTCCGCGGCCGCCGCGACGAGGTCGGGACTGATCGTCGGCGGCAGATTCGTGCCGCCGAATCGATGCCAGTGCAGACCCACGGCGGTCCGAACGGGTGTATAGACCGGAGCGAACAGGCGCAACATCCGGCGGGCCGGGCCGGTCCGCCCCGGCAGTCGCAGGCGCCGGTGGAATGCGTACAGGTGACCGACGCCGATGCTCGGCCGCCGGCAGCGACGAGCGATCCAGGCGGACACGGGCTCGTAGTCCGTCAGCACGAGATCGAAGCCGGACGCATCGAAGCTGCGCACGTCGCGCAGAAAGCGAACCACCCGCAACTGCCGCATGGTCTGGAACAGCCGCACTCGCCCGCCGGCCGCCTGCCCGGTGAACCCCTCGAGCAACGTGTGGCTGGCCCGGATCTCAGGGTCGGCGAACGCCGCCGAAGACCGCCCGGTCAGCAAACAGTGAACATCGTGGCCCCGAGTCCGGAGGCCGGCCACCATCGCCGCCGACCGCACCAGGTGCCCATGACCAGTGCCCTGAACTCCGTAGAGAATCCTCATGCCGGGGACGCGGACGGTCTTGTTCCGGACCAGAGCACGCGAGCGGAAGGTAGCACTCGCTGAGTCACCGTCGCAAGAGGAACTCGCCCATCCGAAGCCGGCCGGCATGGCGCCGAGCGCCGGCGCTTCAGTCTCCCAGAGCCTGTTGCACCAGCCTGTGAAAGTGATGCACCGCGTGCTCGCTGATCTCGGTGCGGCCGTGGTCGACGATGAAGCGCGCCTGCGTGAAGCCGCGCGAATGCAGGCCCCTCTGGGTCGACTCGCAGAGCGCGAAGTCCTCCGGGCCAAGCACGTTGTCGGAGTAGCTGATCCGCGCCAGATCCTGCTCGTCCAGGCTCGCGGACAACGCGTAGCGGCTGAACCGAACCGAGGTCGTCTCCGTTTCCGCCGGCGCGTAGGCGGTCAAGCTGAGAATCGGGCGGCCCGGATAGACGACGAAACAGGTGAATGGCCACAGGAACCAGAACGCGGCGCGCTGCACGGCGTCGTCCGGGGAGAACGCGTACGCCCTGTTGCTCGGCCTGACCCGCCTGCCGATGTGGCTTGAGTGGATGTTGCAGGTCGTGGACCGATAGCTGTGGAGATCCACGAGGCTGGCGAACGCGGGATGGGCCGACTGGCAGTGATAGCACTCGAGGAAGTTGTCGATGGCGACCTTCCAGTTGCAACGGATCTCCGAGCGCAACTCTGCGACCTTGACCAGGCCGTCCACCTTGGGCACCACCTCCCGGATCTCCTCCTCCAGGCCCGAGGCCTGATCGGCGAGCGGCGGCGCGCCGGGATCGAGATTGATGAAGACGAAGCTGGCGAAGACCTCGAGCAGAACCGGCTTCAGGCAGAAGTCCGCGGCGTTGAAGCCGGCGACGTTCCGACTGCCGCGGGCGACGCGCAAGCTGCCGTCCAGGCCATACGACCAGGCGTGGTAAGGGCAAACGATGGTGCGAACCGCGCCACTGTCCTTGAGCAGGACCTGGGCCCGGTGGGAGCAAACGTTGTAGAACGCCCGCAGCACGGAATCGCGGCCCCGGATGACCACGACGTCCTGGTCGAGCACGCTGTGAGTGACGTAGCTGCCCGCCTCGGCAAGGTCGCTCAGATGGCAGACCGGCTGCCACGTACGAAAGAAGATCGCCTCCTTCTCGCGCTCGAACACCTCGTCATCCAGGTAGTACCGCGCCGCCAATGAGTGGGCGCGCTCCGGATCCGCGGCGACACGTTGTCCACCGGCACATGAGGGTGTCCACTCAGGACTAGCCACTGCGCTACCTCCTCCTTTTCTTCCGACCGAAACGACGACCGCGGCACCAGGCGAATCTGTGGCCTGACCGGGCCGCCGAGGGTGGCGGAAATGAGACTAGCGCGCGGGCAAGGCAACCGGCAAGACGGGATCTCGCGCCGGTGTCGGACTCCGTCGGCGACCCGGACGAAGTGAGGGACCGACCGCACGGCGTGCGATCCTCACCACGTTGTTAGACTGCCTTCTCCGCTTCCTTGCGGGTTCTTCCCGGTTCACACTCGAGAGCGCGGTCTGATCCCGGCGGCGGAAACCGGCAGGGGGTGACATCACGCGCGTTCTCATTGCAGGCATCGACGGCTACCTCGGCTGGCCGTTGGCGCAGTACCTGACTGCCCGTGGTCACGAGATTTCCGGCATCGATGCCGGCTTCCGCCGCGAGTGGGTCGCCGAGATGGGCGGGCGGTCGGCTCTCCCGGTCGCGTCCGTCGAGGCACGGCTCGACGCCTTAGAGTCCGCCTACGGCCGACGTCCTCACGTCGTCCAGGACGACCTGACCGACAAGGACGTGGTCTACCGGCTCTTCGAGGACGTCCGGCCGGAGGCGATCGTCCACCTGGGCGAATGTCCCTCGGCGCCGTACTCGATGATCGACGCGGACCACGCGATCTGGGTGCAACGCAACAACATCGAGGGCACGATGAACGTGCTCTACGCGATGCGCGACCTGGCGCCCGAGGCACACCTGGTCAAGCTCGGCACGATGGGCGAGTACGGCACGCCGAACCTGGACATCCCCGAGGGCTTCTTCGAAATCGAGTACCGCGGCCGCCGCGACCAGCGCCGCGGCTTCCTGCCGATCTGCGACTCGATGCAGTGCCTGACCCTGGCCGTCGACAACCCGCCCGAAGCGGGCGACTACCGCGTGTTCAACCAGTTCGAGGAGACCTACACGATTTCGGAGCTCGCTGCCAAGGTCGCCGCGGTTGCCTCCGGGATGGGTCTCGATCCTCGCATCCGGCGCATCGAGAACCCCCGCAAGGAAATGGAAGAGCACCACTACAACCCGGACCACGACCACCTGCTGGCGCTGGGCTACCAGCCGACCCGTGACATGGACTCCGAACTCCGGGCGATGCTTGAGGACCTCCTGCCGCACCACGACCGGATCGCGGCCAAACGCGACGTGCTGCTCCCCGACATCCGTTGGGACGGCAGCCGGCGCAGGTCCGCCTTTCTGGATGGAGCGACTCAGCTGGAAGGCGGCAACGGTGCTGGACCGGACGAGCCCGCTGCCGCGACGCCGTCAGTCAACGAGCCGGATGCGGGTGCCGCAGATGTGGATCACGCCATCGGCGCCAAGGCAG
>WTGL01000252.1 GCA_011523565.1 Acidobacteriota bacterium | reverse complement strand
GGCGGGTCGCCGCCGTTCCGGCCTCCCGAGATGTAGAGGAAGGCGTGGTCGCTCCGGACCTCGTCGGGTTCGACCACCATCAGCCAGTGGGTCCAGAGCGGCCGGTCGACCTCCGCTTCGGTGAGCCATGTCTGGCTCGTCATCTCGATCGTGTGCAGGGTGTAGCCGTCTCCGGGCTCGCTGCTCACGAGCGTCCAGCCATAGGCCGGGTCGGGGGTGTCGACGTACTCCTCGAGGATGTCGTTCGAGGCCGGACCGGCGTCGGTGGCCGGCTCCACACTGCTGTACTCGGCGGCGCCGCCGCAGCCGACGAGCACCAGGGCGCCGACAAGAACGGTGAATAGAACTGTTGCGGTGGCGTGTCGAGTCATGGTCATCTCCTCAGATCGCGCCCGCCGCCCGCATCGCGTCGATGCGCTCGCCGCTGAACCCCCAGTCCGCCAGCACTGCGTCACTGTGCTCGCCGGCCCTGGGCGGCGGACCTTGCACTGCGACTGGCGTGCGGCTGAAGCGCGGAGCGGGCGCGGGCTGCGGCACCCCGTCGACCTCCACGAAGGTCTGCCGGGAGCGGTTGTGCGGGTGCTCGATCGCCTCGTCGATGGTGAGAACCGGTGCGAAGCAGACGTCGCTGCCCTCCATGATCTCGCACCACTCCTCCCGGGTCCTGGTGCGAAACACCTCGGCCAGCTTCGCCGAGAGTTCCGGCCAGCGGTCGCGGTTCACGATGTGATCGTCCCATTCTTCGCCGTCGAGGCCCGCCTTCTCCCTCAGCAGGGCGTAGAACTGCGGCTCCAGGGAGCCCACCGAGACATATCCGCCCCCCTTGCACTCGTAGGTGTCGTAGAAGTGCGCGCCGCTGTCCAGCATGTTCGAGCCCCGATCGTTCTTCCACATCCCGGAACCGTGCATGCCGATGACCGCGGCCAGAAGCAGGGCCGAACCGTCCGTCATCGCGGCGTCGACCACCTGCCCCTTGCCGGACTTCTGCGCCTCCAGCAAGCCGGCCACTACGCCCAGGGCGAGCAGCATGCCGCCGCCGCCGAAGTCGCCCACCAGGTTGAGCGGCGGCACCGGCTTGCCGCCGTTGTTGCCGATCGAGTGCAGTACGCCGGAGAGCGCGATGTAGTTGATGTCGTGTCCGGCCGCGTGGGCGATCGTGCCGTTCTGGCCCCAGCCGGTCATGCGGCCGAAGACGAGCTTCGGGTTCCTCTCCAGGCACACCTCCGGCCCCAGGCCGAGCCGCTCCATGACCCCTGGCCGGAACCCCTCGATCAGGCCGTCGGCTTTCTCCACCATGTCGAGCACCGCCTCGACCGCTTCCGGTCGCTTGAGGTCCATTCCCAGGGAACGCCGCCCGCGGTTCAGCACGTCGAACCTGGAGCCGCGTCCCGCGTACGCCTTGCGGTCGATGCGGACGACCTCGGCGCCCAGATCGGAGAGCACCATGGCGCAGAAGGGGCCGGGTCCGATACCGGCGATTTCAAGAATCCGATAACCGTCGAGTGGTCCCATGATCGGTCGCTCCAGGGAAGGTTCCGTGCGGGGGGAGGCGCGCCAGTATAGGAGACGGACCGGCGCCCGGTGTGCCGTACAATCCGGCGACCCGACGACGATTCGATCACCAGCCCACGGCAGACCTGCCGTGGCGTGGGGAGCTTCAGACGATGCAGCGCTACGGCATGACGATCCCGTTCAACCTCCCTCTGGCGGAGCAGGAGGACCTGATCAAGGAGATGGTCGATCTCGGCTACACGGACTTCTGGTCCTCCGAGTCGAACGGCTCCGACGGCTTCATTCCGCTCGTGCAGGCCGCGATCTGGGCGCCGACGGCGCGGCTCGGGATCGCGATCATCCCCGCCTACACCCGGGGGCCGGCACTGATGGCGATGACGGTCGGCGCGATGGCCGAAGCGGCGCCGGGTCGGTTCGTCATGGGGCTCGGCACGTCGTCGAACGTGATCGTCGAGCAGTGGAACGACATCCCGTTCGAGCGGCCCTACTACAAGACCCGGGACATGGTGCGGTTCCTCAAGAAGGCGCTCGGCGGCGACCGGATCGACGAGGACTTCGGCACGTTCGAGGTTCGTGGCTTCCGCATGGGCCGGCCGCTCAAGGAGAATCCACCGATCCTCATCGCGGCGCTGCGCGAGGGAATGCTCCGGATGGCCGGCCGCGAAGGCGACGGCGCGATCCTCAACTGGCTGTCGCCCGGCGACGTGAAGACGGTCGTTCCCTACGTCCACGAGGCTGGCCCCGGCAAGGAGATCGCGGCCCGGATCTTCGTCCTGGCCACCGAAGACAAGGGCGTGATCGACTTCGTCGGCCGTCGCTCGATGGCGGCCTACCTCAACGTCCCCGTCTACGCCGCCTTCCACGACTGGCTGGGCCGCCGCGACGTCCTAGGCCCGATGTGGGACGCCTGGGCCGCCGGCGACCGCAAGAAGGCACTCGAGGTCATTCCGGAGGAGGCGCTGCGCGACATCCTGATCATCGGTTCGCCGGGCAAGTGCCGCGAACGGATCCAGGAGTACATCGAGGCGGGCGTGCACACCCCGGCGATTCAGATCATGCACCCCGGGGACGATCTGCGGGAAACGATCCGGGCGCTGGCGCCCTAGAGACGAATGAACCCGAAGTTCTTCGAACAGCCGATCCTGAACTCGCCCTACGAGGCGCCGTCGCGCCACTGGGAACTGGACGAGAACGGCCAGCCGACCCATCGGATCGTCGAAGCGCGCCGGCAGGTGCGGTTCCTGTCGCCGATTCCGGTGCCCAAGAAGCAGCGAGGCGTGACTCAGTTGGAACTGGCGTCCAGCCCGGATGCAGGCGATCAGGCGATGATTGACTTGGCCCGCGTGATCCAGGAGCTGCGAGGTGAAGTCACGCGCTGGCGGCAGCTACCGAACCCGAGCCAGTGGCAGGTGACGCCGGAGACGGCGCGGCTACTGGAGCACTGGCGAAGAAGCGACTGGCCGGGAATCCGGCCGTTCTTCTGCCAGGTCGAGGCCGTAGAGGCTGCGATTTGGCTGACCGAGGTAGCCCCGAAGAGACGCGACCGATCTGGCCGACGGTTCCTACGGCGGCTCGAAGAAGTCAACGCGGCTCATGGAGAGTTGCCGCGGTTGGCTCTCAAGCTCGCCACCGGCGCCGGCAAGACGATGGTCATGGCCATGCTGATCGCCTGGCAGACGATCAACGCCGTTCGTCGACCGAACAGCCCGTACTTCACCCGCGGGTTTCTGGTTGTAACCCCCGGGATCACCATCCGGGACCGGCTCCGAGTACTGCAGCCGAACGACCCCGACAACTACTACGGCCAACACGACCTCGTCCCCTCGGACCTGGTAAGAGATGTCGGTCGGGCCCGAATCGTGATCACGAACTTCCACGCCTTCCAGCAGCGGGAGCGGATGGCCCTGTCGAAGGGCGCGCGATCGCTGCTGCAGGGCCGCGGCGGCGAGGACATCGAAACGCTCGAGACGGAAGGGCAGATGCTTCAGCGGGTGCTGCCGGACTTGATGGGCATGAAGAACATCATCGTCTTCAACGACGAAGCGCATCATTGCTATCGCGAGAAGCCGGGCGATCCGGACGAGGCCAAGCCGAAGGGTGACGATCTCCAGGAAGCGAAGTCGAACCAGGAAGCGGCGCGGGTCTGGATCTCAGGTCTTGAGAGCGTGAACCGCCGGCTGGGCCTGAACCGCGTTTTCGACCTTTCGGCGACTCCATTCTTCCTGCGTGGTTCGGGCTATGCCGAGGGCAAGCTGTTCCCGTGGACCATGAGCGACTTCTCGTTGATGGACGCGATCGAGAGCGGCATCGTCAAGCTGCCTCGGGTACCCGTCTCGGACGACCTGCCCAGTGCTGATGTGCCGATGTACCGGGAGCTGTGGAAGCACATCGGCAAGAAGATGCCAAAGGGCCGGCGTACGGCCCGTGCCGCAGGGCTCGATCCCCAGAACCTGCCGCTACCGCTTCAGAACGCCCTGGATGCGCTCTATGGGCACTACGAGAGGGTCTTCGAGGCTTGGGGAGAAGCAGGAATCGTGAGTCCGCCTTGCTTCATCGTGGTCTGCAACAACACGTCCACTTCCAAGCTGCTCTTCGACTACATCTCCGGCTATGAGCGACAGCACGAGGGCGGGTCGAGCGACATCGTGCCCGGGCGGCTTGATCTGTTCAGCAACTTCGACGACTACGGCAACCCGCGGCCGAGACCCCGAACCTTACTCATCGATAGCGCTCAGCTCGAATCGGGGGAGGGTCTCGACAAGGGGTTCCGCACGGCTGCGGCTGACGAGATCGAGCGCTTCCGCAGGGAAGAGATGGACCGCACAGGGGACCGCGTGAGGGCGGACAGCCTGAGCGACGAAGACCTCCTTCGTGAAGTCATGAACACGGTGGGGAAGGAAGATCGGCTCGGTGGATCGATCCGCTGCGTCGTGTCCGTTTCGATGCTGACGGAAGGCTGGGACGCGAACACGGTGACTCATATCCTGGGGGTACGCGCCTTCGGCACTCAATTGCTGTGCGAACAGGTGATCGGGCGAGCCCTGCGTCGCCAGTCGTACGAGCTGAACGATGACGGCCTCTTCGATGTGGAGTACGCCGATGTCTTTGGGGTGCCCTTCGACTTCACGGCCGAACCGGTTCCGGCACCGAGTCCGGTCGTGAAGCCGACGATCGCCGTCCGCGCGATCAGCCCGGACCGCGATCACGCCGAGATCCGCTTCCCGCGGGTCCAGGGCTACCGGGTCGAGCTGCCTGAGGACCGCATCGAGGCCCAGTTCACGGACGACTCGACGCTGACCCTTACGCCGGAACTTGTCGGACCGACAGACACACGCAACGAGCCGATCATCGGCGAGGGGGCGGACATCGATCTCGAGCATCTTGAGGACTACCGCCGGTCGTCGCTGATCTTCAACCTGACGGTCAGGCTGCTGGAGACGAAGTACCGGGAAGCCGATGGTGAGTTCAACTACGGGCTGTTCGGGAAGCTGAAAGGCGTGACCCGCCGCTGGCTCGATTCGCGCCTCGAATGCAAGGGCGGCACGGTCCCGGCCCAGCTCATGTACCGGCAACTGGCCGACATGGCCTGCGAGAAGATCCATGCCGCGATCGTCCGCAGTCAGAAGGGGGAACGGCCGGTGCTGGCCGTGCTCGACCCGTTTCAGCCCAGTGGCAGCACCGCGGACGTCCACTTTCTCACCTCCAAGCAGTGCTATCGCACGGATCCGCGACGGTGCCACGTCGACCACGCGGTGCTCGACAGCGGCTGGGAGGGGGAGTTCTGCCGGGTCGCTGAAGCGCACGAGCAGTTAGTCGCCTACGTCAAGAACGACCGTCTGGGCCTGGAGATCCCCTACTTGTACGGCTCCACTTCGAGACGCTACCTGCCGGACTTCGTGGTCGTCCTGGACGACGGACACGGGCCGGACGACCGTCTGCATGTGCTCGTGGAGATCAAGGGGCGACGCGGAGAGGACGCGAAGGCGAAGAAGGAAGCCGCGGAGACCTACTGGGTCGAGGGCGTCAACAACCTCGCCTCGCACGGTCGCTGGGCCTTCGCCGAGTTCACGAACGTCTTTGACATCGCGGGGGAGTTCCGGGAACTCGTCCATCGGTTCGTGCACGTCGAGCCCGCGGCGTAGACCTTGCGGTTACACCCGAGATCAGCAGGTTCTTCGGTATCGTGATCACGATGTACTACGACAACCACGGGAGTCGCGCGCGCAGCGAGGAAGCACTGGAGCGGATCGATGGCTTGGGGTGATCCGGGAACGCCGGATCTCGTGCTGGCGACATGGTTGGGTGGCCATCGCATTCACCGGGAGTTCGAGGACGGTTGCGCGGGGATTCCCGACATGGGAAACCGGCGATGGCGGGGGGTGTTCGAGCCTCCGCAGGACGTGGCCCTCTTCCGGGAGTTCCGGCTGGAACGTGAGTGGAACACCATCGTGTGGCCGACCGGCGCTGATCTGGCTCCGGAGTACCTGTATGAGCAGGTGTCGAAGAACCCGGCGACCGAGGCAGACCAGGAGCGAGGGCACGCCCTGCCGGAGGAAGCTCCCGAGCGAACAGACGACGCCAGTTTGGCCACAGCGGTGGGCGGTTCCCAAACCGCATCGGATACCGAGCGCTGACGGTGCCGGGGAAACGGAGACCCAAGCGACCCAAACGGGTCGAGTCCTTCCGCCACGACGAGGCGAAACGGCCGAACCTGCCTTCGGCCGAGCACCAGTCCATCATGTCGGAGGAGGACCAGACACCGATTCGTCGGGCCGTCGCGCGTCGGAACCGCGACCTCGACCCGCAACTCGTCTGGCGCGGTAAGGGCATCGGCGAGAGCTTCGAGGTGCAGGCGCCTCCGCTCTTCATCCAGGAGAAGGTCCATCCGAAGGCGTTGATCGACGACCTGAAGCGGGTTATCGCCGAAGGGAAGGCGCCGGAGGACCAAGCGTCGCTGTTCGACGACTTCAACGGCCTGCCGTCGGCCGAAGCGCGCACCGAGTTCTACCAGCACGAGGCGAACTGGTCGAACCGGATGATCCTGGGCGACTCGCTCCAGGTGATGGCCTCTTTGGCCGACCGCGAGGGCTATCGGGGAAAGGTGCAGTGCATCTACATCGACCCGCCCTACGGCATCAAGTTCAATTCCAACTTCCAGTGGTCGACGACCAGCCGGGACGTGAAGGACGGCAAGTCCGACCACATCACGCGGGAGCCGGAGCAGGTCAAGGCGTTCCGGGATACGTGGCGTGACGGCATCCACTCGTACTTGAGTTACCTGCGGGATCGCCTGACGATGGCACGGGAGCTACTGGGCGAGAGTGGGTCGGTCTTCATTCAGATCGGGGATGAGAACGTCCACAGAGTGCGCGCAGTGGTCGACGAGATCTTCGGTGACCACAATTTTGTTTCGCAGATCAGCATGTAGAAGACCGGTGGCTTCTCACAATCCAAGATCGGCAACATTGTCGACCACCTCTTGTGGTACGCGAGGGACATAGAGCAACTCAAGTACCGGCCAGCTATGACCCTAATCAGTGAGCCTCGGATCAATGATCCGAACTATGTGTTCATCGAGTTCGAGGACTACTCGCATCGTCGACTGACGCCGAAGGAGAGAAGGCGCGAGGTGGGTTTGCCGAAGGGGCGCGTTTTCCGATACGGCCCTACGCAGTCAGATGGTACGAGTCAGAAGGAACAGGAGGTGTGTTTCGAGGGTGAGACCTTCTCGCCCAGCAAGAACAGCCATTGGAAGACAAGTGTCAGCGGCATGGACCGTCTGGCTCGCGCGGGGAAGCTGGGGCGGGTGGGCAAGACGATCTACCATCGCCTCTACTGGGATTCATTCGCGGCAAAGAAGTTGGACAACGTGTGGCTAGACACTCAGTCAGGGGGCTTTAACGATCCGAAGGTCTACGTCGTCCAAACGACCACCAAAGTCATCCAGCGCTGCGTTCTCATGACGACGGACGCGGGTGACCTTGTCTTGGATCCGACCTGCGGCTCGGGCACGACTGCCTACGTCGCCGAACAGTGGGGCCGCCGCTGGATTACGATCGACACATCCCGCGTTGCCCTCGCCCTTGCGCGAGCGCGCATCATGGGTGCCCGGTACCCGTACTACGTGCTGGCCGACAGCCGCGAAGGGCAGGAGAAGGAGGCCGCGGTTACACGAACCCCGCCGAAGCACGCGGAAACCTATGGCCGTTTGCGGCAGGGCTTCGTCTACGAGCGTGTACCTCACACAACACTGAAGGCGATTGCAAACAACGCGGAGATCGACGTCGTCTGGGAGCGACGGCAGCCGGCGGTGAGGGAAGCCTTGTGCCGATTGAACGAGTCGCTGATGGGCCATCCGGGACCGTTCAACGTAGCCACAGGCGGCCGTAAGGGTGCGACGGTCGACTTCCGAGCATTGCCCGGCGAGACGGTGGAACTCCCGTCAGGGGAAGTGGCGCCAAGCAACGGACTGGTCGAGTGGGAGGTTCCGCACGAGGCGCCCGAAGACTGGCCTCCAGAGGCCCACGAGGCGCTGGCAGCGTTCTGGAAGGCCCGCAACGCCCGGCAGACCCAGATCGACGCCTCCATCGAGTCCAAGGCCGATTTCGAGTACCTGTACGACAAACCCTACGAGGACAACGCGAGGGTCCGTGTCGCTGGCCCCTTCACGGTCGAAGCGCTGTCGCCCCATCGTTCCCTGCTCGTAGACGAGGACGACAACCTCGTCGACACGATCGGGGAAGCGCGGAAGACCAACGGGACTGGCCAGGACTTCGGCGGCATGATTCTCGAACAGCTCCGCACCGCCGGCGTCCAGCAGGCGCACCGGGAAGATCGGATCGAGTTCACGTCGCTCCGCTGCTGGCCCGGCAAGATGATCGCAGGCGAGGGCTCGTACCTGGAAGCCGGGAGCGGTGAAGACCGCCGGGCCGGTATCCTGGTCGGCCCGGAGTTCGGCACTGTCACCCGCCCCGACCTCGTCGACGCAGCCCGTGAGGCCGCGAATGCCGGCTTCGACGTCCTTATCTCCTGCGCGTTCAGCTACGACGCCCAAGCCAGCGAGTTCACCAAGCTCGGTCGCGTCCCGGTGCTCAAGGCCCGGATGAACGCCGACCTCCACATGGCCGAGGACCTCAAGAACACCGGCAGGGCCAACCTCTTCGTCATCTTCGGCGAACCCGACATCGACGTACTGTCCGTGCCCACCGAGAACGGCGGCGAAGAGCAGTTCCAGGTCAAGCTGAACGGCGTTGACGTCTTCGACCCCCGCACCGGGAAGGTCCGCAGCGACTCCGCCGACGGCATCGCCTGCTGGTTCATCGACACCGACTACAACGGCGAGAGCTTCTTCGTGCGTCACGCCTACTTTCTGGGTGCCAACGACCCCTACAAGTCCCTCAAGACCAGCCTCAAGGCCGAGATCGACCGCGAAGCCTGGGAAACCCTCCGCAGCGACACCTCGCGCCCGTTCCCGCCACCGGGCTCAGGCCGCATCGCCGTCAAAGTCATCAACCACCTTGGCGACGAAGTGATGAAGGTGTTCCGTCTCTAGGTCCCTTCCGGCACTCACGGGCTTCTCTTACTGGAACTCCTAGAGCGGAGAACGGCGCCTTGGCTGACAAGATCGACGGGACCTTCCCGGATCAGCTTCACCTTGACCATGTCAAGGAAGCTCTCTGGCGTCGGCAGAAGAAGGCATCAGTCATGGTTGGTAGCGGATTCTCCCGCAACGCCGTTAGCGTCCGGCCAGATGGCGTGGCTCCACCACTATGGTCCGACCTTGTTGACGCGCTTGCCGAGGCGCTTCACGCGGGAGGAACGCGAAAGGACCAAGGCGCGCAGAACTTCTCGGCTGGCGATGCTCTTCGCTTGGCTCAGGACTTCGAGATCGCTTTTGGCCGGCAAAGCCTGCACAAGCTTATCGCGGAGACGATCCGTGACAGTGAGTATGAACCGGGTGAGCTACACAGAACGCTTCTAGGCCTTCCATGGAGGGATGTCTTCACGACCAACTGGGACACCCTCTTGGAACGTGCCAACAGGAGAGCCGGCGAGCCCTACAGCGTTGTTACGGGCGCCGATCAGTTCGCCATGCAGGCACAACCCCGGATCATAAAGCTACACGGTTCATTGCCGGCGAGTTTTCCGCTCGTCTTCACTGAGGAGGACTACCGTCTCTATCCTACACGGTTCGCGCCGTTCGTGAATGCCGTACAGCAGTCGATGATAGAGACCGTACTCGTTCTCGTTGGTTTTTCTGGAGAAGATCCCAACTTCCTTCGCTGGCTAGGTTGGGTGCGCGACAATCTTGGCTCTTCCGCGCCGAAAATCTACTTGACAGGGTGGCTTAACCTACAGGACTATCGCAGACGCACGCTGGAGGCCAACAACGTGGTTCCTATCGACATGGCACGTTGGCCGGGAGCGGAAGATTGGCCGAGGCCCAAACGACGCGAGCGAGCGGTCGCTCGGCTCCTCGAGGACCTCCAGCAAGGCCAGCGCTATCCGGCGGAGGAATGGCCCAGGGTGCTTGCCGGCCATGCGTCGAGTGAGGCGCCCCTGGAAGAACCTGCCGGTCGTACAAGCGAACAAGGGGACGATGGCCCACGGCTCGAGGCCGTTCGGGCCGTGCTGGCAGCGTGGGCACACAATCGAAGCGTCTACCCGGGTTGGTTGTCGGTGCCATTTGGTTCGGGCCATCAGATGCGGGACCGTACGGACGCTTGGGAGCCGAGGATTCTGGCGGGACTCTCCGATCTCGATGATGGGATCGCTCGCATAGATGCAGTGGGTGCCCTTGTTTGGCGTCGGAGGGTGCTTCTGGATCGGCTGTCTAGTGACTTGGTTGCCGCCGCAGAGGAAGCGACTCACGAAGTCGACAGCCAACGGAGAGTCGGAGGATCGTCGGAGCGCACGGAAGACGACTGGGACCGGGCAGGACTCGAGTGGTGCAGAGTGGCCGCCGGACTCGTTACAGACGCGCGGTTCGACGGTGATCGGGCTCGATCTGACGAGTGGATAGCGAAGCTGGCTGATGCGGGTCGTGAGCACCCGTGGGTGGAGCAGTTCGTGCACCACGAAGAGTGCCTATGGCTTCATCAACGGCAGGACTACAACGAGCTCGTGAAGGAGCTTGACCGCTGGCGGACGGAGGACGAAGGGAACGACCCTGCCTGGTCTTTGCGGAAGGCCGCTATGTTGGCGGGGGTGAATCGTGTGGTCGAGGCGAGGCGACTCGTTGTGGCTGCGCTCGAGCGCATTCGCGGTTGGCGAGAGCGGCGGGACAACCTCGCCGCTCAGTCTCGTGAGAGCTGGGCAGTCTGGCTGGACGTGAGTCTTGAACACGACTACACGAGGACCTTTCGACGGCTCGAATCAGAGCTATGGCCCCTTTGGAGGCAGTTTGCTCGCCTTCGTTGTGACCCTGGAGCGGAGACAACCGCGTACGAGCAGGCGATGCGCCGTAGTGAGAGCATCGGCCAGAAGGTCCCGTTTGATCTGGGTCGTCGGCAGAGCGACTCCTTAGGCATCAGCTCGGCCCAGGCGATTCGGAGACAGTGGTCGTATCGCGCACTACGCCTTACCGAGGTGGTGGGTCTTCCGACAAAAACGAGGCACGTTGCTCCGGCCGAACCGCTTCTGAAAGGGGCCGCTGAGAATCTCCGGGATGTTGATCCTTACGCTTCTGCTTGTTTGACTGTGCGCGCAACAGACTATGATGGAGACAAGGACTATACGGCTTCTCTGAAGCGGTCGCACGTGGCTACCATGCCGATGGAGTCGCTGGAAGCACTCGTTGACAGCCAGCTAGGCGTCGTTGAGTATGCGCTACCCAGAGTGCGAGAGTCGGATTCTCGAAGGAATGTCTTTTGGTGTGAGCGCCTTCGAGTCGCCATCGAGACGGTTTCGCGGCTAGCCATCCGACTACCAGAGGCCCGCGTGGAGAAGATCTTTGAGGCGAGTCAGGAACTCTACATAGATCCCCGTATCCGTGAAGATCTGTGGTTTGCTGAACCCCTGTATCACCTGATGCTCCGTTGCTGGGAGGCGCTGCCGCCCAAACGTCGTAGCGACTTGGTTCTCGGCTTCTTGTCTCTCCCGATTGCCAAACTAGACGGTTTCGACATCGAGTACCCTCATCACTATCGGGATCCTCGTGCAGTGGTAGCACAGTCACACTATCCGACGCCTGCCCGTAGCGCTGAGGATGACCCCCGATGGGAGAAAGTCGTCGCACTTCTTGAGAGAGGCCTTACGGCTGGAGGGGAAGCCCGAATGCGGGCAGCGAGCCGAGCTTCTGAGGTCGTGTTTTGGAGTGCCTTGAATGCGAGCGAAAGGGAGCGATTGGGCCACGCCATCTGGGGCTCGGAGTGGAGGAAGACCGAGGGGTTGCCAGTGGAGACGCGGCTGTCCGACTGGGTCATTCTCTACTTCGAGGAACCCGAGCCCGGCATAGCGGAGACTCGGCTGCGCGCGAAGTGGTTCGGGACTCAGGAGTGGGCCAGGGAGCGAACGGAAGATCTTGAGGGGCGCCTTGAGGCAGTAGGTCTTGGGCTGCACCAACTCCAGGAGCATTGCAGAGAGTTCGAGGTGTCGGACGAGGAACAGGGAAGTCTGGAGCGGATGGTTGAGGCCTGGGCGAAGCGACCTCCGAGTGGGCCTGCGTGGCCATTCGGTCGAAATCGGGTGAAGGAACGTCGTACCGTTCGAGCCGTCGCATTCCTGTTGCTGGGGGCGACGATGCGTGCCGAGACGGTCGGCTTGCTAACGAACAGGGTGCTGGATCACCGGGATTACGGAGCCCCTGCATTTGAACTCGTTCCCGGCATCTTGGCCTCCATCCCGGGAGAATGGGGGCGTTTGACGCTGGCTCTTCGGACTGGACTAGGGAGCGAGGATTTCGATGAAGTTCTGAGTGCGGCGCGAGGGCTCTTCCACTGGCTGGTGGAGGCCGAAGCCCCTGCGCCCGCCCTACCGCCACCTCCCTCGGAACTCGTGCGCGAGGTTGGCGTTGTCGTTGCGACACGCAGATGGGTAGCGCTCGCGAACTTCCTGGAGATAGTGGTACGTATCTTCAAGAAGGGAGCAGAGGAGCATAGAGAGGAACTTCGGGAACTCGTCTTGCACGGCCTAACGTACCTGCGGCAGGAGTTAAGGTTCGGGAGTTCGGAGCATGTCCCGCGGGCGAGTAGTGCTGGATTTGCTGATGACGATAGGGTCGACGTACCGTTACTTCGCCTGCGGTGCGTTGAGACTGCGATCGCACTAGCTGGCGCTGGTCTTGCAGATGAGCCACCCGTGGCTGGGTGGCTGGAAGAGGCTGAGGACGATCCGCTTCCAGAGGTCCGGTTCGCGATTGAGGACTGGCATAGAGATCGGGAGGGCGATCTGGAGTAGCCTCGCCGAGTTGTAGCCGAGAGCCAACTCGGGTGATGGAGCAGAAGTCGGACTCAGCGAGTTGCTGGCTCGCAGAACCGTCGGGTCTGTATGGACTCAGTACTCGACGATTCCGCCCTTCAGCTCGGATCCCGCTTGGCTACCGCAGGCTTTCGGTCGATGTGCGTCTCGACAAGAAACGCGGCGACGGCACCGGCCACGTTGACGGCGAGGCTCGCATGACGTGGCGCTGGCCGCACTGGAAGTCCACGTCCCCTTCCGTGCGAGTCTGAGAGTTTGTTCCGGAGGGTTCCCAGTCCGTTGACCAGATTGAACGCACTTCCCAGAATCGTCTTGAACACGGATTCGGAGTGCTGACTGGGTGCTATGTTCAATGCCTCAGCAGCTTGGCCATAGAGTTTGGGGAGATCGCTCTTGTCGTTGTACTCGACTGACAGTTCGTCGAGAATGTGCTTGATGACCGTTTCCAACAGTGTTCTAGCTGACGTGAGGGCGCCCTCCGGGTCGTCCGTTCTCCGTCTCAAGGCCATCGACCACGCCCGATCAACCTGTTCCACACCGAGAGTTGTCAGTGCGCTCCTGACAACGGTGTCGCCGGGTTCGACCTCGGTCTCTTCCAGGTAGTCAAAGAGCGGTTTGAGTCCCAGACGGATGAGCTTTCGACGCTCTTCGTAGGTGCCCGCTTCATCTCGAATGAACGACCAGAAGGCTCCGAGGTCTCGAGAGTCGTGCACGAAGCGAGGAAGGCAGCCGCGCAGATCGGGGGACTTCCGGAACTCGGTCCGTAACTGCACGTAGCGAGAGTTGTCCATGGAACCGCCTGTGGCTGCGCTGATCAGGATGTCCTCGATGAGTTCGGCACGTTCAAGGCTGGAGGCCGGTAGGCCTTTGTGGCTTGTCATCCAGTGGTTTGGGCGACGCTCAAAGCCGCGGCACGCCGCCGGCCATGCGCCTAGGTGTCAGGTGTCGGAGTTGCTGCTCGTGGGAGTCCCGGGCTTCGGGTCAAGATCCACGAACCGAATCCTGCCACAGGCGTGTCACGAAGTTAGAAGCCTCACTCGTGTTCCCTAAGCTCCCATAGGCTACGTGCCGCTGTGGAGTTCCGGATCGCAGACACGTTCACCGCGAGCCTGTCGAGGCTTCGGGCCGGGGAGCAGAAGGCCGTCAAGACGACGGCCTTCGACCTTCAGATGAACCCGTCGCGGCCGGGGCACCGGCTACACCGCGTGGGGTCAACGCGGGACCGCAACTTCTGGTCGGTTCGTGCCGGCCGGGATCTCCGGATCATCGTGCATCGGGCCGGCGCGAGTTTCCTGTTGTGCTACGTCGATCACCACGACGAGGCGTACCGCTGGGCCGAACGGCGCAGGTTGGAGCGGCACCCGAGGACGGGTGCGGCCCAGTTGGTGGAGATTCGCGAGAAGGTGCGCGAGGAAGAGGTACCTCGGTACACGCCGCCCGAGGGGGTCCCTGCGGCCGAACCAGTGGAAGTTCGGCCGAAGGAGCCGGAGGTCGAGGAGCTTCTCTTCGCCGACAAGACCGATAAGGAGTTGCTTGGCTATGGCATCCCGCAGGATTGGCTTCCGGAGGCCAAGGCGGCGACAGAAGAGACGGTGCTCGAACTGGCTCTGCATCTTCCGGCTGAGGCCGCTGAGGCGCTGCTTGCGCTGGCGACAGGTGGTTCGCCGGAGGTTGGGGCGGCTTTGGCGGCTGGGGCCGATCCGTTCACCCATCCCGATGCCACCCGCCGCTTCCGGGTCATGGCCGACCGCGACGAGTTGGAACGTGCCCTGGAAGCGCCGTGGGAACAGTGGGCGGTCTTCCTGCACCCTGCGCAGAGATCTCTGGTGGAACGGGGCCATGGCGGCCCGGCACGGGTCGCGGGCTCAGCCGGCACCGGCAAGACGATTGTGGCCCTGCACCGGGCTGTGCACTTGGCCGAGGCGGATCCCGATTCCCGGGTGCTACTGGCCACGTTCTCGGAGCCCTTGGCCGATGCCCTCCGCCGGCGATTGCGCCTGTTGATCGGCAACCGACCGCGGTTGGCGGAACGACTCGAAGTCCAGTCGATGGGTGGTCTGGCTCAGCGCCTCTATGAACTCAACATCGGCCCGCTCCAGCGAGCTTCCGAGGAGCACCAGCGGGAGCTGCTGAGCCGCGCTGGCGGCGAAGTGCCGAACCACGGTTTCTCGGACCGCTTCCTTTGGGCGGAGTGGAGCGGTGTCGTCGACGCCTGGCAGTTGGAGAACTGGGAGGAGTACCGAGATGTGCCTCGGCTCGGCCGTCGCACACGACTGGCAGAGACCCGTCGCAAGGTGCTTTGGACCATCTTTGCCAAGGTGCGGCACGAACTGGAGCGGCAGGATCTCCTGACTACGGCCGCCATGTTCGGGCGACTGGAGGTCCACTTCAACCACGCACGGCGTTCGCCGTTCGACCACTACGTGATCGACGAGGCTCAGGACATCAGCGTCGCCGAACTCCGGTTCCTGGCAGCGCTCAGCGAAGACCGGCCGAACAGCCTGTTCTTCGCCGGGGATCTCGGCCAGCGGATCTTCCGCGCGCCGTTCTCGTGGCGAAAGCTGGGCGTCGATGTCCGGGGCCGGTCCCGGACGTTACGCGTGAACTACCGCACGTCGCACCAGATTCGCCGGCAGGCTGATCGTCTGCTGCCGCCGAAGATCGCCGATGTCGACGGTATTGAGGAGGATCGGCGAGGAACGGTGTCGGTGTTCAACGGACCTGTGCCTGAGGTTCGCGTCTTTGAGGCTGAAGACGAAGAGGTTGCAGCGGTAGGAGCGTGGCTCCGCGCCGCGGTTCGATCTCTAGAGGATTCTGCTGAGGACGGCGAACTCGGTGGGGACTTGCGCCCCGGCGAAGTCGGGCTCTTCGTTCGGTCGTCCGACGAGATCGAACGCGCGTCCAGGGCCGTGGAGGCCGCCGGGCTGCGGGCCGTTCTACTCGAAGCGACGGAGCCTCTGAAAGCTGGGAGCGAAGTTCCGGAGGGCGCGACGGTCAGTGTCGGCACGATGCATCGCGCAAAGGGACTGGAGTTTCGCGCTGTTGCCGTCATGGCTTGTGACGACGACGTTCTGCCTTTGCAGAGCAGGATCGAAGACGTCGCCGACGAAGCGGACTTGGAGGACGTCTACAACACGGAGAGGCACCTGCTCTACGTTGCCTGCACGCGCGCCCGCGATCGACTGCTGGTCACCGGGGTCGATCCTGCTTCGGAGTTCCTTGATGATCTGGCCTAGCCGGTACGGTGACGGTAACCAAGACGGAGCCGGCCAGTTGTGATGTTCTACTGCAGTCGGCGAGCTTCCTGCGGTGCCGTGCAGCGCACGAGGTGCGGTCTCCTAGAGGCCGAACACCGCATCCGCCAGTTCGTCCAGCGTCCGGATGTCCTCCAGCGGCAGCAGCGCCGGCAACTTGTGGAAGACGTCCATCGTCCGGTGCTGGGCCAGACCCACCGCCTGGCGGTGGAACGCCTGGCCGAGGGCTTGGCGGGCGAACGAACGCCCCACGGGCCAATCGCTGTGGTGCAGGAAGGTGCGGAGGAGGTCCTTGTTGCCCTCGAACAGGTTGAGTTGTAGCTGCGCGAGTTCGTAGTGCGGGTCCGTTGCCAGGGCGTCGCCCCAGTCGATGGTCCCCGCGAGCCGCTCGCCTGAGACGAAGACGTGGCGGTCCATCAGGTCGCCGTGCACGACCACGGGATCGAGGTTGCCGGAGAGATCTCTGCTGGCAACGTACTGTTCGACTTCGGCGATCAGGTGTTGCGGCAGGGCCGTCTGTGCGGCGGCTTCGGCGGGGCCGGGCGCTGACCAGGCTTCGGGCGTCGGGATGCCGGAGGTCGGCTGCAGCGCCTGGAGCCGCCGGACCTGCTCTCCCAGATCCGCGGCGATCCTGGATCGGCCGGCGTCGGAAAGCGCGGCCTGGTCCCATTGCGTGCCCGCCATGCGCGAGGTGATCAGGTAGGTCCACGGTGCGGCCGGCGTGTCGCACAGCCGACCCTGGGCAAGCAGCCTGGGCGCAAGGACGGCGTCATCGCCGGCCAGGCATCGGAACGCCGCCAGTTCGGCGCCATACGCGCTCTTCCAGAACGGCAGGTGGCCGAAGAGCTTGACCACGGCCTCACCACAGATGAAGGTGGGGAAGGTCGAGCCGCGTCCGGCATGGAGCGGTTCGCCGGCGGCCTCCAGTCCGTGCCGTGCAAGGACCGGGGCCACGTACGGGCGCCAGAACTCCCGATTCCCGAGCGTTGCCACGTAGGCCTCGGTTGACGTGAAGAAGGGCAGCTCGAGCATCGTCCGCCAAGCTTGACGTAAGCTCGCCGCCGCCCCGCGGCCGGACGAGTGCATGTCATTCCCGCGCCGATCTGATTCAAGGAGAGCATCCATGGCACTCAGCACCTACCTGACCTTCGGCGGCAACTGCCGCGAGGCGTTCGACTTCTACCGGTCCGTCTTCGGCCGAGAGCCGGGAACACGCGGACGAACTGCAGGCGAAGCTGTCGGATGGCGGCGCGGTGACGCTGCCGATGGAGGACCAGTTCTGGGGCGCCTACTTCGGCATGTGCCTCGACCGCTTCGGGGTGAACTGGATGCTGGTCTACGCACCGCCGCAGGAGTAGCGAGGAAGGAGGGCCTCCGCTGCCAGGGAGCCACCTGGAGCCATCCTGATGACCGCCATCTCTCCCAACGACGGCCCGGTTGCCGTCACCGGTTGTTCCGGCTTCACCGGCGGTCACATGGTTCGTGAACTGGTGCTTCAGGGGTACCAGGTCCGGGCCTGCCTGCGCGACGCGACATCCTGGCGCGGACGGGACTGCGTCTCGTACCTGAACCGGTTGCCGAACGTCGAGATCGTGGACGGCTGCGACCTGTTCGTGCCCGGGTCGTACGACGATGCGTTCGCGGGGTGCTCGGGTGTGTTCCATGTCGCCGCGGTGCTCGGCAACTCGGCCGACGGCAAGTCCCAGCCGCTGGGATCGGGAAACGTCGCGACGGACGTCTACGAGGGAGGTATGGCGGGGACGCGGAACGTGATCGACGCGGTGAACAGGAGCGGCAGCGTCAAGCGCGTCGTCTACACGAGTTCCCTGGCGGCGGTTGCGGGTCTGGCGGCGCCGGCGATGCCTCCGGGCTACACGTGGACGGAAACGGACTGGGCTTCCAGCCACTTCCCGGAGGAAGTCTGGAATCACCCGCGGATGTCCTACGCCCGCAGCAAGGTGGACACGGAGCGGTTGCTGAACGAGGCCGCGGACTCAAGCGGCAGTTGCTGGGACGTGGTGACTCTGAACCCGGCGATGATCTGCGGCCCGATCCTGTTCAAGGCCCAGGTCGGCCAGTGGATCGAGCAGATCGGGCGACTCGCCGCGGGACTGGCAACGTCGTGGCCGACGCCCTACGACATGTACTACAACATCATCGACGTGCGCGACCTGGTGAAGGCGGAACGGCTCGCGGCGGAGTCGGACGTCGATCACCGGGCGACTCATGGCGGCAGCCGCTACCTCCTCCACGGCAGCGGCGGTCGCTCCGCTCTCCGGCTCGGCACGGAAGTTCGTCAGATCATCCAGGATCTCTTTCCGGCGTTCACGGTCGGCGAGCCGGAAGTGCCTGAAGGTGGGCCGGCGCCTCCGGCGGCGTTCAACGACAGCAGGAAGGCGGAGTCGGTGCTCGGGGCCAGCTTCCGGCCCGTGGAGGACACGATCCGGAGCGTCGTTGAGACGTCCCTGGAGTTGGGGATCATCGAGCCGCTGTTGAAATCACCGTCTTATCGTCCGATCGTAAGGCGTATTTGACATTTGGCCGGCCAAATGAAAAATAGACTTCATGATTGGACGAGATCTCTGGCTTGGCCGCATTCGTGACGCCTGGTCCAGACGCGGGGTCGTCTGGCTGTCCGGCGTTCGGAGAGTCGGGAAGACGACATTGGCGCGCATGTTGCCGGAGGTGGAGTACCTCAACTGCGACCTGCCGTCGGTGCAGCGCCGGGTCGCCGATCCCGAGGCCTACCTGAACTCGCGCCCACCCGATGCGACGCTGGTCTTCGACGAGGTGCACCGGCTGGCCGACCCCAGCATGTTGCTCAAGATCGCGGCCGACGAGCACCCTGGACTTCGCGTGCTGGCAACCGGTTCGTCGACACTCGCGGCGACGGGCAAGTTCCGGGACTCGCTCAGCGGACGAAAGGTCTCGCTGCATCTCTGCCCGGTCCTGTGGCAGGAATGCCCGAACTGGCTCGGCGCGGCGGACCTCGACCGGCGGTTGTTGCACGGCGGTCTGCCGGAACAGTTGCTGGCCACGGAACCGGATCCTGGGTTCTACGCCGAGTGGCTCGACAGCTTCTACGCCCGCGAGATCCTCGAACTGTTCCGGATCCGCAACCGCGCCGGGTTTCTGGCGCTGTTGCGCCTGCTTCTGCGCTCGAGCGGCGGGCAGATCGACTACACGAAGCTCGCGCGGCAATCCGAAGTCAGCCGGCCGACCGTGAAGTCCCATCTCGAGGCGCTCACCACGGCGCATGCCGTCTGCCTGCTTCGGCCGTTCGCCGGAGGAGGCCGCCGCGAGATCACGAGCCGACCGAAGTGCTACGCCTTCGATACGGGCTTCGTCGCGTTCGAGCGGGGTTGGGAGAGTTTGCGCGGAGGCGACAGAGGCCTGCTCTGGGAGCATCTCGTGCTGGACGTCCTGCGCCTGAGGTTCGGCGATCGCGTGCAGTACTGGCGCGACAAGTCGGGGCGGGAGATCGACTTCGTCGTGCGCCGGCCGGGTGGGCGCGTCGACGCCGTGGAGGCGAAACTGTCCCCCGACGCGTTCGATGGCGCCGCGCTCGATGTCTTTCGCCGGCTGTACCCGGATGGCGATGACTACGTCGTTTCGCCGATGACCCTGGATTCCTTTCGCGCCGGTCGGCGGGGACGGTCGGTGACGTTCTGCGGTCTTGAGGCGTTGGGCGCCGCGAAGTGAGGCCCGGCCGCCCCTCCGTCACGGTCGCGGCGGTCGTCGTCCTGTGGCTGCCGGTCCCGCTGCTTGAGGCCGACGATCCGAATCCGGGGCGGAATCGCGTCGCGAAGGCTGAGAACCTGCCCGTGACCTGGGACGTCGCCTCGGGTGAGGCCGTTCTGTGGTCCGCCGAACTCGGCACGGTGACCTACGGCGGTCCGACCATCGCCGGCGATCTGATCGTGGTCGGCACGAACAACGAGCGACCCCGCGATCCGACCGGGACCGGAGACCGCGGCGTGGTGATGGCCTTCGACCGCCATGACGGCGGCTTCCGCTGGCAGATCACCCACGAGAAGCTGGAGACCGGGGACGCCAACGACTGGCCACTCCAGGGCGTCTGCTCGACGCCATCGTTCGACGGCGAGCGGCTGTACTACGTCTCGAACCGGGGGGAACTCATCGTTGCGGACCTCGACGGCCGTGTCGACTGGTCGTTCGACATGGTCGGCGAGTGGGGCGTCTTCCCGAAGCACATGGCGGCCTCGACGCCGCTGGTCGTAGATGGACTCGTCTTCGCCTCGACCAGCAACGGAGTTACGGACGATGGCCGGGTTCCGGCTCCGGAGGCACCCAGCTTCGCGGCGTTCGAGCGTGCGACGGGCCGGACAGTGTGGCACGACGGGAGCCCCGGCGCCGGACTGATCGACGGTCAATGGGGGAGCCCGTCCCATGGTCGTGCCGCCGGCCGGTCTCAGGTCGTCTTCCCTGCCGGCGACGGTTGGCTCCATGCCTTCGAGCCGGCGACCGGACACGCGCTCTGGCGTTTCGACGGTAACTCGGCGCTCGCCCCTGGCGAGCGGGAGCGAGTCGAGTCGCGGCATGTCTTCGTGGCCACACCGGTACTGCTCGAAAACACCGTCTACATCGCGGCCGGCCGCGATCCGGAGGCGTCGCTCAGGGCCGGCGTGCTGTGGGCCGTCGACGCGGGAGGCAGTGACGACGTGACGGCGAGCAGGGTGCGGTGGCGGTTCGAGGATCCGGACTTCGGGCGCGCGATCGCCACGGTGGCGGTGGACGGCGGCATTGTCTACGTGGCGGATCTGAACGGCTTCCTGTTCGCGCTCGATGCGGACACGGGCGAGAAGCTCTGGGTCTACGACGCACTGGCGCCGTTCTGGAGTTCGCCCCTGGTCGCGGACGGGAAGGTCTACGCCGCCGACGCGGAGGGCGACGTGGCAGTGCTCAGGAGCGGCCGTACCCTCGACCTGCTGGCCGAAAACGTCATGCCCCGGCCGGTCTATTCGTCGCCGGTGGCGGTCGGCTCAGTGCTGTATCTGGCCACCAGCGAGACGCTATACGCGCTGGGCGTCCACTAGAGCCGCCAAACCGGTCGCAGGCTCCATGTCTGGTCCTGGTTCCGAGCTCCCCAGCACCGTTCAGGCCCTTTGATACCGTTTCCGGCCTTCGGCCGCGGGGCCGCGGCGAACGCTCGTCGCGACTTGAGGTTTCCTGCTCTTCGTTGGCGGAAGTCCACACGTTCATTCGACCAAGGGACTGGAACACCATGAAGTCTCGACTCTCTCTTCTTTCGGCGCTCCTGCTCGGCGGCGCCGTGACGGCGCCAATCGCGGCGGCGGACCCCGAGCCGCCGGCGATGTTCGGCAACACGCCCGCGCGGAACATGGTGTCGGATGCGAAGGGCCTGCCGACCCAGTGGGACGTCAGAAGCGGCGAGAACATCATCTGGCGAGCCAAGGTCGGTTCCCAGACCTACGCCGGCCCGGTGTTCCGCGACGGGCGGGTATTCGTCGGCACGAACAACGAGGGTCTTCGCCGTCCCGGCATCGAGGGCGACAAGGGTGTCGTCATCGCCCTGGACAAGGAAACCGGGAACCTCCTCTGGCAGGCCACCCACGACAAGCTGGGTGCAGGCCGCGTCAACGACTGGCCGCTGCAGGGCGTCTGCTCGACGCCCTACGTCGACGGGGAGCGTGTCTACTACGTCTCGAACCGCGCGACGATCGTGGCCGTGGATGTGGACGGCTTTCGCGACGGCGTGAACGACGGCATGACGGACGAGCAGTACAGGGAGGAACTCGACGCCGACATCGTGTGGGAATACGACATGATCGCCGAACTCGACGTGTTCCCCCACAACCTGGCCGCCGGATCGCCCCTGGTCGTCGGCGACCTGCTGTTCACGGTAACCGGCGCCGGCGTCGACGAGGGCCATATCAACCTCCCCTCACCGGCCTCGCCGGCCTTCGTCGCGATGGACAAGAACACCGGCGAACTCGTCTGGGAGAGCATCGACAGCAGCGATGGGGTCCTGCACGGTTCGTGGTCGAACCCGGCCTACGGCGTGGTCGACGGCCAGCCGCAAATCGCCTTTCCGGGCGGCGACGGGTGGCTCTACACCTATGAACCGGCGACCGGGAAGCTCCTGTGGAAGTTCGATCTGAACCCCAAGGACTCGGTCTGGGAGCTTGGAGGCGCGGGCACCCGCAACAACATCATCTCGACGCCGGTCTTCTACAACAACCGCTTCTATCTGGGCGTCGGCCAGGATCCGGAGCACGGCGAGGGGCCGGGCCACCTCTACGCGCTGGATGCGGACGTCGAGGGTGACGCGACGGACAGTGCGGCCTTCTGGCACTTCGGCGATGAGGACTTCAACCGTACGATCTCGACGGCGGCGATTTCGGATGGCCTGCTCTACATCACCGATCTGAGCGGTTTCCTCTACGTGCTGGACGTCGAAACCGGAGAGCATCTCTGGACCCACGACACGTTCGCGGCCGTGTGGGGTTCACCCTTCGTCGCGGACGGCAAGGTCTACCTCGGCGACGAGGACGGCGACATCGTGATCCTGGAAGCCGGCCCTGCCGAGAAAGTCATCGCGGAGCACAACATGGGCTCGGCGGTGTACACGACGCCGGTTGCCGAGGACGGCCGCATCTACGTGGCCACCCGCTCCGACGTGTTCGCGATCGGATCCGACTGAGGGGGCCGCGCCAGACCGCTCGTGGGAATCAAGCGAGGGCAGCGACCGCTCGAAACGGAGGGCTCCTGGAGCGTCGACACGGCGCCGGGTCGGGTCGTCTTCGGCGCGGGCGTGATCGACCTCATCGGCGATCTGGTTCAGGAGCTTGGCGGCGGTCGAGTGCTCGTGGTCACGGACCCGGGTGTGACCGCGGCCGGCCATGTCCACCGCGCTTCCGTTTCGCTGCGGCGTGCCGGGCTTGAAGTCGCCGTCTTCTCCGAGGTCAGGGAGAACCCCGGCGAACGCGACGTGGCCGCGGCAGCCGCTGCCGCGAAGGCTCACCGGGCGACGTTCCTGATCGGTCTGGGGGGCGGCTCCGCGATGGACTGCGCGAAGGGCGCCAACTTCGTGTTCACGAACGGCGGCCGGATGGAGGACTACTGGGGCTTCGGCAAGGCCAGCCGGCCGATGCTGCCTTCGATCGGAGTGCCTTGCACGGCCGGAACCGGCAGCGAGGCGCAGTCGTTCGCCGTGATTTCGCGCGAGGACGACCACCGGAAGATGGCCTGCGGCGACCCGAAGGCACGGTTTCTGGCCACCCTCCTCGATCCGGAGCTCGTGCGCACGGCTCCGCCCCAGGTGATGGCCGCCACGGGCCTGGACGCGTTCTCCCACGCGATGGAGAGCTTCGTGGCGACCGCGGCCAACCCGTACTCCCGGATGTTCGCCTCGGAGGGTTTCCGGCGTCTTCTACGTGGGTTCGAGATCGTGGTCGAGGCTCAGCGTGCCGACTCACAGGCGCGCTCGGGCCGGAAGTCGGAGGACGAGATCAACGAGCTATGGGGCGACATGCTGCTGGGAGCCCACCTCGCGGGGGCCGCGATCGAGGCGTCGATGCTGGGCGCGGCGCACGGACTGGCAAATCCGCTGACCGCCCGCTACGACATCACGCATGGCGTGGCCGTCGCCGTCATGCTGGATCACGTCGTCCGCTACAACGGCGAGACCGGCGATACGGGCTACACGGGCCTCGTCCGCCTGCTCGGCAGGTCAGGCGCCGGCGACCCGCCCGCGAGCACGCGGCTTGCCGATTCGTGGACCGGTCTTCGCAGCAGCGCCGGGGTGGCCGGGCGTCTGAGGGATCTGGGTGTCCAGGAGGCCGATCTGGAAGTGCTGGCAAACCAGGCGTCCAAGCAGTGGACGGCTCAATTCAATCCGCGCGCCGTGACCGCCTCCGATATGCTGAGCCTCTACCAGGCGGCGTTCTGACGGGTAGGGAACCGGATCGTCTCAAGCCGCCGATCATTGTCCTGGTAACTGCCATGTTGGAGTTCCTTCAACCTCGAAACCGCCGGCGCCGCAACGCGGCGAAACGGGCGTTTCCGCGTCCCTTGAGGAACCTGGCGGCGGTCGCCGTCCTGCTGCTCGGCGGGCTCGTAGCTGCCGGAACCGTGGCGACTGCGGGAGCCGGCGGGAATCCGGATCCGGCGGCGAAGAACGACCTGTTCCGTCCGGCCGCCGACGCCTGGCCGGTGTTCCGCGGCAACCTGCTGGGCACCGGTGTGGCGGGAACAACCCTGCCCGACGAGCCGAAGCTGCTCTGGACCTTCGACACGGAGAGCGAGATCGAGAGCACGGCCGCGATCGCGGACGGCGTCGTCTTCTTCGGAGATTACGAGGGCCGGGTCTATGCCCTGACCCTGGAAGACGGAAAGGAACTCTGGCGCTTCGATGCGGAGACGCCGATCAAGGCGCCCCTGTCGGTCTTCGACGGGGTCGTCTACATCGGCGACGAGTACGGTCTGATCCACGCGCTGGACGCTGCGACCGGTGAAGAGAGGTGGCAGTTCGAGACGCTGGGCGAGATCTACGCCGGCGTGTCTCTCTACGGAGACCGGCTGCTCGTCGGTTCCTACGACAACTCGCTCTACTGCCTGGACCGCGAGAGCGGCAAGAAGCTCTGGCAGGTGGAGACGGAAGGCTACGTCCATGGCACGCCGGCGGTCGCCGACGGGCTGACCACGGTTTCCGGTTGCGACGGCTTCATGTGGCTGATCGACATCGAGACCGGCGACACGGTTCACAAGATCGACCTGCGGGGACAGGCGGCCTCGAGCCCGGCGGTCGTCGACGGGCTCGCCTACGTCGCCACCTACGAGAACGAGGTACTGGGTATCGATCTCGAACAACGCCAGGTCGCCTGGGCTTACGAGCACGAGATCCGCAAGTTCCCCTACTACGCCTCGGCGGCGGCCGACGACGAGATCGTCGTGATCGGGGGACGGGACAAGATCGTCCATGCCCTGGATCCCCGGACCGGGGAGCGGAAGTGGCAGTGGAACAGCGGCGCGCGGCTCGACTCGTCGCCGGTGATCGTGGGCGATCGGATCTTCCTGGGCTCGAAACGCGGGCCCCTGCTCGCACTCGACAAGGCGACGGGGGAGCCGGTCTGGGAGTTCGACACCGGTTCGGCCATCATGGCTTCGCCGGCCGTGGCGTCGGAGCGCCTGGTGATCGGCAGCCTGGACGGCATCCTCTACTGCTTCGGGTGAGGGGCCCGGGGGATGGCAGGCATGAGTGATGGCGGTGCTGTGATCGCGGAGCCGGCGACTGGCCTGCTCGATCTCGAGGCGACCGACATCGGCTCGGTCTTCGTGTCGAACTACCCGCCCTACTCGGCGTGGAACGAGGCGGCGGTAGGGGAGGCGATGGCGGCGCTCGATCGCGAGCCTGCGCCCGGTGCCTCCCTGGGTCTCTACATCCACATTCCGTTCTGCCGCAAGCGCTGCAAGTTCTGCTACTTCCGCGTCTACATCGACAAGAACCACGAGCAGATCGGC
>WTGL01000155.1 GCA_011523565.1 Acidobacteriota bacterium | reverse complement strand
GGTCTGTTCACTGCCGTCGGCGCGCATGACGTAGATCTCGCCGAAGTAGGCGGGATCGACCTCGAGCAGGTTCGATTCGCGCTCGGAGAGTTCCCGGTTGAAGGCGTCCCGGGTAGAGGCGAAGACGATCCACTCGCCGTCCGGAGAGTAGGCGCCTTCGGCGTCGTAGCCGCGCGCGTCCGTCAGCCGGCGCGGCTCGCCTCCGGCCATCGCCACGGCGTAGATGTCCATCTCCGGGGCGTAGTCCCAGGCATAGCGCCGCTCCTGGCCCGAGGCGCGGAAGTCGAGTTCCTGCCGTTGCAGTTCGGCCGAGCGGGGGTCGTGATGGGTCGACCCGTACAGGATCTCGGTACCGTCCGGACGAATGAAGGCGCAGGTGGTCTTGCCGATTCCGGTCGAGACTTCGCGGGTGTCGCCGGTGGCCAGATCGAGCAGGTAGATCTGGTAGAACGGATTCTCGGGTCGCCGTTCGCTCTGGAACACGAGCAGCCCGCCGTCGGCGGAGAAGTAGCCCTCGCCTGAGCGCCTGCCCTCGTAGATCAAACGCCGGGTTCGTTCCAGGAACGTGCCTTCGTCGAGGTTGGCGTCGGAGGCTTGCACCGGCGCAGCAAGGGCGGCGAGCGTGGCCGCGGTCAGGCTGGCGGCACGGGCGGCGCGCTGTTTCCGATTCCGGGTGTGCGGTGTGGGCACGACGATCTCCCTGGCGGTTTCGTCGCGGAGGCTAGCAGCCGAGTCGCGGCGTCCGCGCCGCGCTGACGCACAGGAAACGGGCTGTTCCATGCAAGCGCAACGCTGCTATGGCGGCGTCAGCGGGGTCAGTGCGAAGGCGCGGCCGGCGATGTCGATAGCCTCCTCGATGTCGTCCGGCTGATGCGCCAGCGACAGGAACCAGTTCAGCCGGGGGTGGAAGATCGCGCCGAGCCGGGCCGCGTGGCCGCCGAAAACGCGGGCGCGCTTGGCCTTCACGTCGTCGCGGAAGAGGAAGGTGGGCATGGTCGGTGGCCCGGACATGACGACGTCCTCGTGGCCGTGCGCCCGTCCGGCAGCGGCGATTCCCTCCCTGAGCCGCGTGCCCATCCGCTCCATGTGCTCGAAGACGTTGTCCCGTTCGTAGATCTCGAGCGTCTTCATGCCGGCGCGGAAGGCGACGGCGGAGAACATGTAGGTCGCGGTGAAGGCGATCCGTTCGGCGCCCTCTCGCAGTTCGTTGCGGCCGAGCACGGCCGAAACGGAGTAGCCGTTCGCCAGGGGCTTGCCCAGGCAGATGAGATCGGGCTCGAGACCCATGGCGACGTGAGAGCCCTTCGGGTGCATCCGGAAGCCGGCGCGGACGTCGTCCAGGGCCACGCGGCACCCGGTCCGTTCGCGCGCTGCGTGAATCGCCGCGACGATCTCCGCGCTCGCCTCCCGCGTCTCCTGGCTCGGGTTCTGGTCGAGGGGGCTGATCATGATGCCGGCCAGGCGGTCTCCGAGTTCCTCCACCGCGCGTTCCAGGGCCCCGGCGTCGTTCCAGGAGACGCGCACGACGTGCCGCTGCTCGCCAGTGGCCGGGGTTTCCGGGTGGAGGGCGATCTCGGCCCCGAAGCCGTGGTAGGAGTCCCGGAACAGGATGACGACCGGCCGGTGGGTCGAGGACCGCATGGTGCGCAGCGCGAGGTTCGTGCTGTCCGATCCGTTCTTGGTGAAGATCGTCCAGTCGAAACCCGCCACCGCCTCGAGCAGTTGCTCGGCGTAGATCGGCATCGCCTCCGGGAAGAAGGCGCTGAGGTCCATCTCGCCGGCCTGCTCGGCTGCCGCGGCGTCGACCTCGGGGTGGCAGTAGCCCAGGATATTCGGCCCGTTCCCGCAGTTGAAGTCCAGGTAGGAGCGGCCGTCCGCGTCCTCGATCCGGCACCCCTTCGCCGAGCGGATAAACCCCGGTAGCACGTCCCGACCGGCGAAGCGCGCGGACCGGGTCAGGTAGATGCCGCCGCGCGGGATGACCGTGTCCGTTCTCTCCCAGAGTTCCCGGCCCCGCGGACCGTCGACGGAGTCGTTCATCGGGTCAGGCTCCTTCCGTTCCGGCCGCGGTGGCGCGCGAAGTCTCAGCTTCTTCGGCGTGGATGTCCCCCTTGAGACCGGGACCGGCTCCTCGCGGCGGGACGTGAGGGCACTTGGCGACGGAGACGTGGTAGTCGCGCATGAGCCCGTTGATCGGCTCCGCAATCCAGGTGTTGGGTTCCATGATGTCCCACTCTTCCTTCGGGTCCTGCTCGACATTGAACAACTGGGGGTTGTTCAGCGAGATGCGCGTGCGCCGTCCCGCTTCCGGCTGGAACTCCACGAAGTGCATCTTGAACTGCCGCCACTTGATGGCCGCGAGTTCGTCCTTGATGAAGCACAGAAGGTGCTCACGCGGCCCTTTGTCGGTGTTACCCAGGAAGACCTCCGACTGGTCCACGCTGTCCAGGACCCGGTCGTCCGGCACGAGGTTCCCGGCGTCCGCCAGGTGGGCGAGGGTGCGGTAGAAGTCCATGACGCTCACGATCTGATCGCTGACGGCGCCCGCCGGCACCCGGCCCGGCCAGCGCAGGATGCAGGGCGTGCGTAACTGGCCTTCGTAGGCGGTGCCCAGGCAGCCGCGCCAGGGGCCGGAGTCCGCCTGGGGGCCGAGACTGGGGATCAGCACCGGCCCGTTGTCGCTGGCCCACACGACGAGCGTGTCCCGCGCGATGCCGGCCTCCTCGATGGCGTCGAGGACCTGGCCCGAGCGATGGTCGCACTCCACCATGCAGTCGGCGAAGTCGCCGCCGCGGGTCCGGTCCTTGAAGTCGGGATGTGGCATGGCCGGATGGTGCACGAGCGAGTAGGGAATGTAGAGGAAGAAGGGCTTGTCCCCGCCCGCGTGTTCGTGGATGTAGGCCACGGATTTCTCGGTGATGATCGAGTCGACGAACGGGCGGCTTTCGAGGTTGTAGGGCTGCACCGGCACGCACGGTTCGCCGAGACGGCCCTTCCACAGCATGGGATTGTCCATCTCGTCGGGATCGAAGCCGATCAGGTCGCCGTAGATGGCGGGCGCGGTGCTGTCGCGTACGCCCCACCACTCCTCGAAGCCGAAGCGGGTGGGCATGCGTGTCTGGATGTTCCCCAGATGCCATTTGCCAAAGATGGCGCAGCGATAGCCGGCATCCCGGAGCAACTCGGCCAGCGTGTGTTCCCAAGGCGCCAGCCCCTGCTTGATGCCGGGTGGAATCACCCGGTGGCAGCCGGTGCGGATGGGCATCCGACCGGTGAGCAGGGCGGATCGCGTCGGTGTGCACTCGGCTTCCACGTTGAAGTTCGTCAGTCTCATGCCTTCGGCGGCCAGCGTGTCGAGGCGGGGAGTCGGTGCGCCCCGCGTGATGCCGCCGCCATAGCAGCCCAGGTCGCCGTAGCCGATGTTGTCGGTCAGCATGAAGACGATGTTGGGTGGTTTCATGCCTGCCTCTCGTTCCCCGTGCGATGGCTGCCGCGAGGTGTCGCCGTGCGCCGTGCTGCCGGATGCGGACCGATCCTGCCACGACGACTGTAGGGAACACGCCTGTTCCTGTGCGTCAGCGCGGCGCGGACGCCGCGACTCGACTGCTAGCCTGCCGGCCCATGTGGGGCGGCCTGCCGATCTCGACCTGGGCGTTGCTCGCGGTGTCGGTCGGCGCCGGACCGGCTCTGGTCCTGCTGCGGCTGTTGTTTGAGCGGCGCGGTCGCCGTCGCGGTGGCGGGTCGGCGCGGAGCGGCGCGGCATGACGGCGAGCGCGCTGGTCCTCGTCCCCCTGGGCCTCTACATGCTGGTCCTCATCGGACTCGGCCTGTGGGGCCGGCGCGAGGGAGGGAGCCTCGAGGGCTACTACGTGGCCGGCAAGAAGCTGCCCTCCTGGGTCATCGCCTTCAGTTCGAACGCCACCGGCGAGAGCGGCTGGCTGCTGCTCGGCCTGACCGGGATGGGCTACGCGGTCGGCTTCCACGCGCTATGGG
>WTGL01000296.1:3372-4027 GCA_011523565.1 Acidobacteriota bacterium | reverse complement strand
GACGATCGAGTGGCGCCACTACGCCGCCGACCGCGCCAGCACGAAGTACTCGCCGGCGGACCGGATCGACGCCTCGAACGTCTCGGGGCTCGACGTCGCCTGGCGCTGGGTCACCCCTGACGGCCGCGTCGAAACGAGGACCCTGGCCGGTGACCTCAAGGGCACGCCGCTGATGGTGAACGACACACTGTACGCCGTGTCGGCCATGAACCTCGTGAGCGCGGTCGACCCGACGACCGGCGAAGAACTCTGGACCTACGATCCGAAGGCCTATGAGCGCGGGATTCCGACTCACGGCGGTTTCACCCAGCGCGGCATCGAGTTCTGGGAGCACCGGGGCATGCAACGGATCGTGCTGGTCACCGGCACCCACCAACTCGTGTCCCTGAATGCTGCGACGGGCAAGCCCGACCTCGAGTTCGGCGAAGCCGGGATGGTCGACATGCACGGCGACATCGCGCGGCCGGACCAGATGCGCGATACCGGCGCCAACTCGCCCGGTATCGTCTGCGGCGACACCGTGCTCATGGGCATGACGATCATGGATTTCGCCCTGACCCAGGAGATGCCGGCAGGTCACATCCGCGGCTACGACATCCGAACCGGCCGGAAGAAGTGGGTCTTCCACACCGTGCCCCAGGGCGACGAGCCCGGC
>WTGL01000296.1:0-3352 GCA_011523565.1 Acidobacteriota bacterium | reverse complement strand
GGTCAGCAAGCAGGCGTTCACCTATGTCTTCGACCGCAAGACCGGCGAGCCGGTATGGCCGATCGAGGAGCGCAAGGTGCCCGAGAGCCTGGTTCCCGGGGAATGGACCGCGAGCACGCAGCCCTTCCCCACCAGGCCGCCGCCGTTCGACCGCCAGGGCGTGCGCGAAAGCGACCTGATCGACTTCACGCCGGAACTGAACGCCAAGGCGCTCGAGATCTATCGGAAGACCCTCCTGGGAGGCCCGATGTTCACCCCCCCGACCCTCGCCGGCGAGAACCGGAGGGTGATGGCGCAGCTCCCCGGACAGGCCGGAGGCGCGAACTGGGGCGGCGCCGCCGTCGACCCGGAGCGAGGCATTCTGTTCGTGCCGTCGCAGACCCG
This sequence comes from Acidobacteriota bacterium, assembly GCA_011523565.1. Lineage (GTDB taxonomy): Bacteria > Acidobacteriota > Thermoanaerobaculia > Multivoradales > Multivoraceae > Multivorans. The sequence continues at coordinate 2,968 of WTGL01000296.1, read as the reverse complement.
GCTCGGCACGATGGCCCTGATCCCACCGACCGAGCGCCAGCCTTCCGACCGCGACTACCTGCCGGCGTTCACGTTCCCCGCCGGCCCGGAAGGTCTGCCGCTCGTCAAGCCGCCCTGGAGCCGTCTCACCGCGATCGACCTGAACCGTGGCGAAATCGTCTGGCAAGCGCCGCTGGGCGACGGCCCCCGCGACCATCCGGCGCTTGCCGATCTCAACCTGGGACGGCTCGGCGCCTGGCCGCTCGCCGGTCTCACGCCGGGCTGGCCGATGGCTCCCGCGGGCCGTCGACCGGTTTCCTCTACGCCTTCGACAAGGCGACCGGCGAAGAGGTCTGGCGAACCGAACTGCCCGACACGCCGGGCGGCGGCCCGATGACCTACGTCGTCTCCGGCCGCCAGTTCATCGTCGTTCCCGTCGGCAAACGCGGCCAGGAGCACTCCCTCATCGCGTACGCTTTGCCGCGCTAGCAGAGCCGATCAACGACGCTTCGACAACCGGGCCCCCGGAGGATCACTGATCCACTCCGCCCCCTGTTCCCAGCAATCGTCGAAGACCGTGTCGCGGATCGGCCGCCGCCGAAGCGGACCGTGGCGTCCCAGCGGCCGGCCGATCGTGATCGTCAGCGACAGTTCCACACCGTCCGGAATCTCCAGGATCTCACGCAGTTCGTCCGCCACCGCGTGGTGCCAACCGCTGTAGCAGGCGCCGTAGCCCAGTGCCCGCGCCATCAGGAACAGGTTCTGACACGCCGGGAAGACGGAGGCGCCTTCCGAGTGGGTCAGCGCCCGGTAGCGGACGTAGCAGGCGATGATGACGGCCGGGATCTGCTCGAAGTGGTCGACGTAGTGCTGGATCGCCCGGTTGACCCTCGACTTCGGCGAGTTCGGATCGGCGGCCGAACCGCGATTCCAGCCCTCCTGCTCCGTCTTGCGCGCCCAGCCGCCGCGGAAGGACTCGCCCAGCAACCGGCGGGCACGCCGCGCCCGCGGGCCATCCCGCAGGACGATGAAGCGGAAGGGCTGGCGGTTCGTACCGGACGGAGCCCGGCTGGCGGCGTAGAGAATGCGCGCCAGATCCTCGTCCGGGATCGGCTCCGGGCTGTAGCGCCGCACGGAGCGCGCGGTGGAGAGCAGTTCGAAGAAATCATCGGCGTCCATGGGCCGTACGATCCCCCAAGCGCGAAGGCCGCGTCAAGCGATAGGATCGCCGCATTCCTCAAGTCTCCCAAGTGAAACGCCGCCCCAAGGCGCGGCGGTCGACCCCGAGGTACCAGACGATGCAGAGAACCGTCCTCCGGCTCCTTCCCCTCGCGATGCTCTTCGCCGCTTCCGCCGCGACAGCTCAGACCAGTCAACTGGACCTGCGGGTCCTCGACATGAACGGGCAGGAACTCGGTCCCGTGAACATCACGATCACGGCGCCAGACGGCGAGGTCACCAAGGAAACCACCCGCAAGAACGGTCGCATCAAGATCCGCCTCGCGCCGGCTGACGAGCCCTACAAGCTCCTGCTTCAGAAGGAAGGCCATCCCGACCGGGAGGTGGAGTTCACGATGACCAAGGGCCGTGACACGTCCTTCGCGCCGCAGCTCTGGGACGAAGCGACGATGAAGCAGCAGAAGGCGGTCGACGCCTTCAACGAGGCGATTCGGATCATTCAGAGCGGCGATGCCACGGCCTCCCTGCCTCACTTCGAGGAAGCGGTGGAATTCGATCCGACGATTGCCGCCGCCTGGCGCCTGATCGCCGCGATCCGTCACGATATGGGGCAGAACGAAGAAGCCCTCGAACCTCTGAACAAGTACCTCGAACTGGAGCCGCTGCCTCTCGAGTTCGCGCCAATGGCGTTCAACATCTTCCGTGCCGCCGGCGACGCTCGGGCAGAGGAGTACAAGGCGGCTTCGGTTGATGCGGGGATGGGAGCGCAGATCGCGCCCGGCGTGTTTGCCGACGGTGTCGCGGCCGTGCGGGCAGGCGACGACGAGGGCGCCATCATCCTCTTCACCGAGGCGGCCTCACTCGACCCCAACCTCTTCCAGGCATACCGGAACATCGGCACGATCCACTTCAACAACCAGAACTGGGAGCCGGCCCTGGAAGCTCTGGGACGCACGCTGGAACTCGATCCGGGGAACAACGAGGCGATGCGGATGAGGTTCTTCAGCTACGCGCTGCAGGGCAACCTGGAAGAGTCGATCGCGGCTGGCAAGGCCTGGATCGAGGTGAACTCAACGGCTGGCCGTCAGGTGCAGCATCAGGCGGAGCAGCTCTTCCAGGACGAGGTGTACGGCAATGCGAAGCTCTACGACCAGTCGCTCATTGCCTGGGACGACAACCACCCGCGCGCCCACTTCCGCCTCGGCGTGATCTACCGCCGCAGCGCCGACTCCGGCCCGGCCAGGGAACACCTGACGAAGTACCTGGCGTCAGCACCGGACGACGAGGACATCAAGGACCTGGCGAGAGCGCACTACGAACTCGGGATTCTCGCGGTGAACGCCAGCGACGCGGCAACGGCCCGCGAACATCTGACGAAGTCACTGGAGATGGCGCCGGAGGGCGAGTACGCGGACGTGGCCCGGGCGGCCCTCGACCAGTTGTAGGAGGGGGCTGGGGCGACTACGACCGGACTCCCCCCGAGAACACGCGAAACAGCTTCTTCAGCGGATCGTAGAACTCCGACACCACCCGCTCCTTGAGCGGGATGATCGCGTTGTCGGTGATCGTGATGTGCTCGGGACACACCTTCGTGCAGCACTTCGTGATGTTGCAGTAGCCGATCCCCTCGTCCTGCTTCAGCGAAGCTAGCCGGTCCCGGGTGTCGAGAGGATGCATCTCGAGCGCCGCGTTGTAGACGAAGAAACGGGGGCCGACGAACTCGTCGTGCAGGTGATGGTCCCGCAGGACGTGACAAACGTCCTGGCACAGGAAGCACTCGATGCACTTGCGGAACTCCTGCACCCGCTCC
>WTGL01000070.1:25437-26141 GCA_011523565.1 Acidobacteriota bacterium | reverse complement strand
CATCGGTCGACTGGGCCGAGAGGATCGTCGCGATGAGGAGTTGCAGCGCGTTCTGGTGCCGCAGCTCGCAGTCGGCGTCCGGATAGAGATGCTCGAGTTCGGCCAGCACCTCCTGGAGCGCCGGTTCGGGGATCCGTTCGAAGACCACTACCGCTTGCGGCAGCTAGGGCCGCAGCAGGTCGAGGACGGCCAGGGTCATCGCCTCGACCCCCGCGCGGATCGACGGCTCCGGTTCGATGCGGAAGAAGGGCGAGTGGTGCCCCGGGACCGGCGGTCCGCCAGCCGCCTCCGCTTCCAGGTCGGCGGGGTCCGTGCCGCCGACGTTGAAGTAGGTGCCGGGTACCTTGTGCTCCGTGCGGACGAAGTAGGCGAAGTCCTCGGCGCCCATGCCCGAGGGAGGCTCGCTGTAGAACACGTCATCCCCCATGCCGGCGGCGATCGCGGTCCGTACCCGCGCCGCAAGCTCGGGGTCGTTCACCGTGACAGGCGTCGATTCCTTCGTGCGCACCACCTTCGGCAGCAGTGAAGCCGGAAGGCCGGCCGCCCTGCCGATACCCTCCGCGATCCGCTCGATCGCCGAAAGCAACTGTTCCCGCGTTTCCTCGTTGTTCGCCCGCACCGTGAGCTGCAGTTCCACCCGGTCCGGGATCACGTTGTGCTTGAAGCCGCCGTGTATCGCACCGACCGTCACGACGCCGGGGTCG
>WTGL01000070.1:11973-25427 GCA_011523565.1 Acidobacteriota bacterium | reverse complement strand
GCCGAAGCGCTCGTACAGGCCGTCCTCCAGCATTTCGCGGGCACCCATGATCCGTTCTTCCGCCGGCTGGCCGACGAACATGACCGTGCCCGACCACTCGTCGCGCATCGCGGCGAGCCGCCGCGCCACGCCGACCATCGTCGTGATGTGCATGTCGTGGCCGCAGGCATGCATGACCGGGACTTCTTCGCCCGAGAGGTCGACCTGGGTGGCCGTCGAGGCGTAGGGCAGCTCGGACCTCTCCGCCACCGGCAGACCGTCCATGTCGGCCCGCACCAGCACGAGCGGGCCGTCGCCGTTTTCCATCATGCCGACGATCCCCGTGCGACCGATGCCCGCCGTGACCTCGACGCCCGACTTGCGGAGTTCATCGGCCAGGCGAGCCGCCGTCTTGTGCTCCAGGAAGGAGAGCTCGGGGTTGCGGTGGAAGTGCTCGAAGAGCGACTTCAGCTCGGCCTGGTAGTCCTCGGCGATCGCGTCGGAGAGGCTCTGGGCGGAACCGGTCGCCTGCGACGCGAGGAGGGCAAGGGGGAAGACGGCGGCGACGTAGAGGGACCGAAGGCTGTACATGAACGGGCCCTACGTTACCCCCATCGACTCCGATCTTCCCGGGCAGCAACCGCGACTGCCGCCTGATCACCCGGAAGACGCCCTCGCGGAAGAGCTCAAGCCGCCGGGACCTGCTCGACCGCTTCCTCGATGAGCGCTATGAAGTCGTCGGGGAGGTGCTTCCTGATGGCCAGAATCTCGCCGTGTTCGTCAATCAGAACGTAGGTCGGGTAGGAGGCGACCTGCAGGATCCGCGTGATGTCGCTCTTCATTCCGACATGCCAGTTCGACCACGGCATGGGCTCGTCCTCCAGGAATCCGGTCACGGTTTCGAGCTCGGCATCGACACTGATCGACAGGAGAGCGAATCGGTCCGCGGGGAGGTCGGCAACGAGTTGCCGTTTCTGCGGCAGCGCAGCCACGCACGGCGCGCACCACGTCGCCCAGAAATCGAGTAGGACCACACGGCCCCTGTAGTCCGAAAGGCGTTCGGGGGCGCCATCCAGCCGGCTGCCGACGAGGTCCGGGACCTTGCTGCCGACAGTCCCGTGGCGGATGCTGCGGATGAGGTCGGCCTCCGCCTCCGCGAAGGTCCGCGCGTCTCCCGGCAGCTTCTCGTCCTCTACACCGTCGCTCAAACCGGTCGCCAGATCGACGGCGCTTTGACGCTCTGCCGAGCGATCCTCCCCGGACATCCCGGGAGCGTTCGCGGCCTGCACCCGTCCGGCCGCGACGTGGTACTTCCCGGCGGCACGCAACACGGGATCCTCGGCCGCGGCAGCCAGTTCCTCGAAGAAGGCATCGGCCGCGGCCCCCCTGGCCAGCCCGACAGCCCCCAACAGGCGCATCCGCTGCAGCATCGACCCCCAGCCCTCGTAGTCGGGTGCGTACTCGAGCAGAGCCCTGGCGCCCATGGAGGCGTACTCCTCGCCTCCGGGTGTCATCGCTGCGTTGTTCACGAGGAACTCCGCGGCCTCAACGGTCTTCTCATGCGTCCCGCCGACTTCCAGAATCGCGATTGCCGCGGCGGCCGCACGACGAACGTCGGGGGCGCCGGGCGCCGAGCCTTCCGTGCTTCCTGGAGAGTCCCCGTCGTCGGACCGCAGGTCCGCCGACTCGGCACCAAGCCGCGCCTCGAGCGCCGCTCGGAGAACGTCGCTGACCACTGTGCTCGGAGGCGAGTCCGCGTCTTCGGACCGCAGGTCCACCAGTTCGGCGCCGTCGAGGTCCTCGAGCGCTGCTCCCAACCGTTGCTCCAGGTCAGCGGCTTTCTCCTCGAGCGCCGCTCGTAGTGCCTCCTCCATTTCGGCGCTCGGTGGCGCGCTACCACCCGACTTTCGAACCACCAAGATCCGGGGCGTTGCGCCAGCGGCCCCTCCCACGCCCGGGAACGAGTCGTCCTCCGAGACCTTGGCAGACGCAAGGATTCGGGCCATCCATGTGCGTTCATGTTCGAGGTAGGCCTCAATCACATCCCAGTCGGGGCCGACTTCCGCAACCAGGGCCGCCATCTCGTCCTCGACGCTCGACTCTTCCAGGGCCATGGAGCGCTGGCTCGCTCCGCTCCAGAGAGCAGCCGCCAGCGCCGACAACACGATCGCGGCTTTCCCCCACCGACCGAACTCGGCTTCCATCCAGGCCGTCATTCCCAACCTCCCGTTCTTCATCCGCCGCCAGGAGCGGCAGGCGCTCCCGCGCGGCATTCATCAGCCACATCGATGCACTGGGACTCACTCTTACAACAGCGAACCGCGGGATTCGTTCCAGCGACCAGTCGGCCGCTAGTTCTCGAAGCCGATGGGCTCGATGTTGCAGATCGAGTAGGCGACCGGGCTGCGGCGGGTCCAGGCCGGTTCCACGGTGATGGACCGCCAATCCTCGATGACCGCTTCGAGGTTGGCGACCTCGGCCGGCCGCTCGGGCGCCAGGTCGATCTGTTCCCGAACGTCGGTCGACAGATCGTAGAGGAAGCCGCCGGGCGCGTCCTGGTTCGGCTTGATCAGCTTCATGTCGCCGCTGCGGACGGCGACCGTCGGATAGTTCCGCCACACGAAGCGGCCGTCGCCTGTCGCTTCGGCCGACCCGTCGAGCAGCGGCATCAGGTCGTGTCCGTCCAGTTCAAGATCCGCCGGCACTGCGCCTCCGGCGGCAGCCAGAGCGGTCGGCAGGACGTCGAGCGTCGAGACCGGCGCGTCGATCGTGGTGCCGGCCGCGACCGCCGCCGGCCAGCGCAGCAGGTAGGGCACGCGGACGCCGCCCTCGTAGTAGGTCAGCTTGCCGCCGGAGAGCGGCTCGCAGGAGCACAGCCCGGGGAAGTAGCCGGCGCAGCCGTTGTCCGACAGGAAGACGACCAGCGTGTCGTCGGCGATCCCGGCTTCGTCCAGCGCGTCCAGGATGCGGCCCACCGCATCGTCGAGGGCGGCGATCATGCCGAAGTAGATCCGCTGCAGCTCGTGCTCCACGTCGGGGAACCGGTCGTAGTACTCCTCCGTGACCTCGAACGGCGAGTGCGGCGCGTTGAACGCCGAGTAGAGGAAGAACGGTCCCTCCGCGTGCCGCCGGATGAAGTCGACCGACTCGTCGCCGAACACGTCCGTGATGTAGGCCGGCTCCTCGACCACGGTCTTCTCCGGCCCCCGCACGATCAGGTTTCCCGCCCGGCGCGGTGGCGGCGCAGGCGGCTCGGTTCCCCGCACCACGAGATCGGTGCGCGGGTCCTCGGGCGGGCGGCTCCTGAACTCCTCGTCGGTCGCCATCGATACGGCGCCCTCCGTCCCGCGGTTGATGAACCGCGTGGCGCCCGAAAGATGGCCGTAGAACTCGTCGAAACCGCGGTTCGTCGGGTAGTGCTCGTCCTTGAAGCCCAGGTGCCACTTGCCGACGATGCCGGTCGTGTAGCCGGCCGCCTTCAGGTGGTCGGCGATTGTCAACTCGCCGGCGATGAGCCCGACGTCCGGCACTTCCGGCGCCTGCCGCGCGTTGTACTCGAAACCGTAACGCTGCTGGTAGCGACCGGTGAGCAGCGCCGCCCGCGACGGCGAACAGACCGGCGTCGTCACGTAGCCCTGGGTGAACACCGCTCCTTCGCGACCGATCCGGTCGATGTTCGGGGTCTGAAGCCGGTCACCGTAGGTCGAGACGTCGGCGTAGCCGAGGTCATCGGCCAGGATGACGACGATGTTGGGTGGTGGAGCGTCCGCGGGCGCTTCCTGCTCGCCGCCGTTCCCTTGCGTGGAGCAGGCGATCGCCAGCATCGCCATGAGGACCACGACTGCAACCGGGACCTGTACTCGTCCGCCCATTCGTGTTCTCCGTTGAGTAGCGTTCTGTTCGGTAACTGTAGTGCATGGCCAGAGTTGCTACGCTTCCGCCATGCGAACGATCGCCTACCGGCAGTTCCGGAAAGACGTGACGAAGGTGCTTGACGCCGTTGGTATGGGACAGTCCATGGTCATCACACGAAAGGGAGTCCCGATAGCTGAATTGCGGCCCGCTTCCGCGCGGCGCTTCGTGTGCCGGAGCGCCCTCAAGAGAGCGGCCCGCAACGCTCCGCGGATCGACTTACGTCGCTTCCGAGCCGATATCGACCGTGGGATCGACCAGTCGGCGCACTCCTTCTAGGCGAATGTAGCCGCCGCGTATTGGGCGACTAGCCCGCCAGCTTCCACGCGTAATCCAGCGCGTGGCCTAACGAGTCGGTGAACGCCTTCCCCTGCCACGCGATGTCGAACGCAGTGCCGTGGTCGACCGACGTGCGAACGATGGGCAGGCCGATCGTCACGTTCACGCCCCGTTCGAAACCGTAGAGCTTCATCGGCGCGTGACCCTGGTCGTGGTACATGCAGACGACAGCGTCGTAGCGGTCGAGATGGATCGCCTGGCGGAAGACCGTATCCGCAGGATGCGGGCCGGACACGTCGAGTCCGTCCGCTGCTGCCCGCTCGATCGTCGGCCGGATGATCTTCTCGTCCTCGGCACCGAACAGGCCGTGCTCTCCGGCATGCGGGTTCAACCCACAGACGGCGACCCGCGGCCGCTCCATGAAGCGCGACAGAACGGCGTGAGTCAGGTCGATCACCTTCCGGATCCGCACGGGTTCCACGCGCTCGATCGCCTCGCGCAGGCTGACGTGAGCGCTGACGTGGGTCACCGCCAACTCCGGCACCGTCAACATCATCGCGAAGTCACGGGCACCGCACAGTCCGGCAATGAACTCGGTGTGCCCCTGGAAGTCCGGCCGCGACATACGTGTCGCCTCCTTGTTCATCGGCAGGGTGACGACTCCCGCCACCTTGCCCGCCAACGCGTCTCGCGTGGCGCGGTCCACGTAGGCCAACGCTGCCGCGCCCGCCTCTGCACTGAGCACTCCCGGCGTCACCCGGTCAGCGCTCAGCAGCCCCAGGTCGCGGACGTTCAGCGCCCCGTCCGCAGCCTCGTCCGGTTCTCTGACCAGGCGGATCCGCACATCCAATCCGAGCACGGCCGCCACGCTCTCCAGCACCGCAAGGTCGCCATAGATGACGCTGTGACCGCCCAACCGTCCCTCGCCAAACCCGCGTACCGCGATCTCCGGCCCGACGCCCGAAGCATCCCCCATCGTCACCGCCATCGGCCGGCCGCCCATTACCGCAATCTACTCCGCCCCTTTCCCCACCGCACCATCCACCGACAACAAGACGTCGCCGGCTCCATCCCTCGGCAACGACCGCCAGCCCGGGGCGGTCCGGGGGAGGGGGTCCCAGCGAGCTTGGAGTGAGCGACGGCCGGCGCCTCATCATCAGCCGATGCTGGCCGGAGCGAACGGAATGCAGCGAGCCCACCCCCTACCCAACTCAGAGAAGGCGAGCGTTCGCTGGGACCCCCTCCCCCGGACCGTCCCAGGCGGGTGTGTTCGACGCCCGGCGTCCGGCGGACGGCGCCTGCCGCTCGTGTAGATTCGCCGCTTCGTCCGCAAGCGAACGCACGAGGAGCATCATGCCCAAGTACATCCCGAGCCCCGTCAAGTGGGTCCGCGACCAGGTCGAGCTCTACGAAGGCAGTGGCGGCACTGAGGGCGTGGGTCTGCGGGACACCGGCCTGCCGTGCATCATCGTCACCCACACGGGCAACCGGACCGGCGCCATCCGCAAGACGCCGCTGATGCGCGTCAAGGACGGCGACAGCTACGTGCTCGTCGCCTCGAAGGGCGGTGCGCCCGCGAATCCCGAGTGGGTTTCGAACCTGCGCGCCCACCCCGACGTCGAACTCCGGGACGCCACGGAGGTTCAGGCGATGCGGGTACGGGAGGTCGAGGACGCCGATGAACGGGCTCGCGTCTGGGCGCTGGCCGTGGAGGCGTTCCCGCCGTACGAGGAGTACCAGAACAAGACGTCCCGCACGATCCCGGTGTTCATCGCGGAGCCGGTGTAGCAGCCCGGGACGACTCGGTTATTGGGACGGATGCCCTCCGACCCACACGGGACTCGACCAGGCCATCGCGTCGTTCAACTGGCGGATGCGGACGAAGTAGTAGTCGCCCTGGCGCGGCGTGTCGGTGTCCGTGTAGCTGAAGGTGAGGTCCCGCGGACCGTCGGGGCGGACGCGCCGTAGCGTCACGGAATCGCGGTGGTAGTTCTCGATCGGCAGCAGCTTCTCCAGCCGACCGCCCTGCATTTCCGAGAGCGGCAGCCTCACCCTGGCGCCCGGGATCACGGCTCGCGGCCGGTAGAACGGCGGCGCCGAACCCGTCTCGGCCGCTTCCTCCAGTTCCAGGACGATCGCCGCTCCCGGCTGCACGTCGGCGACCGAGAGTGTCAGTGAACTCGTCTCGCCTCGGGTGTTCGTACGGAAGACGGCGCCGTTTCCGTTCTGCTCGACGTTCTGGGTCGTCGGGTTCGCGAAGTCCGTCCCCCCGATCGAGCGGAGCGTGGCACCGGCCACGGTCAGCCAGCCCCGCCAGTGCCGCCAGCCACGCGGGGCGTCGCCCAGGTGAACCGGGGTTTCTTCGGAGTAGAACGTGAGCAGCAGGTCGGTGGGCACTCCGGCGCCGGTGTCGAGCGAGTAGTCCTCGCTCCATAGCTCCTGCTCGTTCTTGATCAGCGTGATGGAGCCGATCGGCGCGGTGCCGATCACCCGGCCCGTGATCTCACGGGTGTCCGAGAACGGAGCCCGCGACCCCATGCCGGTCCCGTTCACCTCGAACTCAAGGATGATCCGGTCCCCGGTCGTGGCGTACGTGCGTCGCGCCTTCATCCCGTCGAAGATCGCGTCGCGCGAGCGCTCCGGCGCCATCACCGCACCCAAACCGCCCCGCTGCGCCAGCGAGGTCCGGTTCGGGGCCGAGTAGCCGGGGTGCGAGAGATGGTCGTCCGAGGCGGCGACGACGCCGACCTGGTGCCCCCGCGACAGGTACTCCTGCATGAACCACTCGAAGGTCCCGTGCATCGACATCATCTCGACCAGGGGCTCCAGGCCCGGATGCGACTGGCGGAAGTCCCCCGGATTGTGGGCATGCGGAATGACGACGACGTCGCGGCGGTCGTAGCGGCTGTCAAGCTCCCGGTAGAGCTCGGACAGGGTCGGGAACTCGAGCACCGAGATCACGTCCTGGTCGCCGACCGTGCGGTAGAGCACGTTGTGATGGCCGCCGCCCTGGCGGGTGTGCCGCGTCCATTCCCAACCGAGGTAGGGAATGAACCGCCCCGGCTCGTCGTACTCGGCGCTCTTCGCCCGCATCAGTTCCCACTCGCCGGCATCCAGCCAGATGTCGTGCTCGGAGTGAGTCACGAAGTCGAGCCGGGCGTCGTCGCGCGCGAACCGCAGGAAGAAGTCCAGGGTGCCGATGCCCTCGGCGTAGCCCGAGTGGCCGTGCGTGTCGCCCCAGTAGATGCCGTACTCCGGGTTCTCGGCCACCAGGATCGGGTTCGCCTCGCCCGTGATCGCCGGCCCCGCGCCTCGCGACCGGATCGCCGTCCAGTAGACGCCGGGCTCGTCGAGGGCAAGTTCGACGACCGTGATCGCCTCGGTTCCCTGTTCGGTCGAGGCGCGCAACTCGCCGTTCAGGAGCACGTCGAAGCCGGGGATCTCGCCGGTCGCCCGGTTGTAGAAGCGGTCCTCGGCGCGCACCGAGAGTTCGAACGTCTCGCCCGGGCGGACAACGCTCGGCGCGAAGCCATGCACACCGGCGACAGTCGTGCCGACGACCTCGAACGGCAGGATCGGCAGGGGCCGCCACTCGCCGGAGCCGTCGAGATCGACATACAGCGGGAACGGCAGCCTGGCGCTCGAAGTCTGCGCCATCACGATCCCCGGGCCGCCCCCGGAGGTGTCGCCGTAGGTGATCGTGACGCTCTCCCCCGGCTCGACCCGGCCCTCGGCGACCCGGAACATCAGCGCCGGCTCAGGCGCCCGGAAGCCGCCGTGGGGCCCGGAGGCCATGTAGACGTCCGTCTCGAACCGCGCGTTCGCCGCGTCCGTCCCGATCGTGACGTAGCCTGCGCCCGACGCGTCGGTGGTCTGGAAGGCGCCGTAGTTCGCGTTGAAGTGACGCGCCACCCAGAAGCCGCCGCCGGTTTCGACCGCGCGGGTGCCCGCGGTCCAGGTCTGGCTGACGGTCGCGTACTGCCGCGCTTCGAACGGTCCGAGCGAAACGGCCTCGAGCGTTCCGAGAGCGCCGGCCTCTTCGCGCAACGTGAACTCCCGCACCAGGCGGTCGATGATGGCGCCCGCGTTGGCCGCGGTGTTACCCGTCGGCGGCAGGGTCGACTGGATCCGGACCCGCGGCCCCTCCAGTCCCATCTCATGACCGGCCAGGGAGAGCGCGTCGGCCCAGTTGGCGACCACGGCCGCCCGCGCCGCGACGGTCGACTCGTCCGTCGGCGCCGCCGCGACGTCGGCCTTGAGCTGGTCGATCGCGGCGCCGAGATCCCCGTCGTGGACGGCCCCCGGACCGGACGCCTCGCAGCCGGCAAGGGCAAGAGCCAAGGCGCCGCTCACAAGCAGCGGCGCCCGGCCCCAGCCGTGCCTTCCGAGCCGGATCAGAAGCTGAAGCCCGCCTTCAGCCGGAACTCCCGCGGCCGCTGATACGAGGCGACCCGTGGGGTCGGCCGTCCAGTCTGCGTGTTGATCGCGATCGGCTCCTGGCTATCGGTCGCGTTCGCGAGGTCGAAGCCGATCTTCGCCCGCACGTTGCCCGCCATCGCAATCGAGTACATCAGGGACAGATCAACGGTGAAGGTGTCCGGGAGCCGGTTGCTGCCCGCCGGCTCACGGAAGGTCGACGTCGTGATCGGCTGATTCGATACCGGATGTCGCACCTGCGTCGAGACGTGGCTGGCCCACGGCGCCCCGGATGCGTAGTGGAGGAAGCCCCCCAGCACCAGGTCGTGCCTGCCGAAGACGAATCGCTTCATCCCGATCACGTTCGCCAGGTGCTCCCGGTCCTCGAGCAGCCGCCCGAACCAGTAGGGACTCGAGGTCGCGTTGGTCAGCCCGGTGCCCACCTCGATGCCTCCCAATCCCTCATTGAAGTTGAAGTTGTCGTTGAGCGAGTTGATGTTCCCCTTGGTCGAACTCAGGGTGTAGTTCGTGCGCAGGGTCCAGTTGTCGCGGAACAGCCGGTTCGCCTCGATCTGCAGCCCCCGGTACTCGCGGCGGGCGTCGGACCAGTTGCGGAGATCGCGGACCACCCGGCCCGCATCGTCGTACTGGAGCGTGGCGTGGAAGATGTTGTCCGCCTCGCTCGCCACCAGCCGCGACTTGACGACCCACTTCTCGGACACCTGGAAGTCCGCCCCGAGGGAGATCTCGTCCTTGTAGTACGGGTCGACATCCTGGATCGCCTGGTCGAACGTCGGTTCGACGCGCCGCTGGAAGCGGTCGTAGCGCTGTGTGGCCCGGTTCCACGCGAACTGCTCGTAGATGTTCTCGCCGTTGTTCTGCCGGGAGAACTCCTGGAGCACGATGCCCATGCCGATCGCGTGGTAGTAGCGGCCGAGCGTGCCGCGGAGCAGGATGCTGCCGTCGGCCTTCACGTCGTAGACGCCGCTGACCCGGGGCACCCACTCGGTGTACTCGTTGACCCGCTCGCCGATGTCGTTGTCGATCGTCTGTTGATCGCCGCGGATGCCCAGGGTCCAGACCCAGTTGTCGCCGACCTCGAAGCGATCCTGGGCGAAAACGGCCAGGAAGTCGCTGGACTGCGTGATCACGTCCGACGGATCGAACACCCGCTTGTTGACGGGCGTTACGTAGCCGCCGGGCAGGTTGGGGTCGAAGTTCCGTCCCCGGAACTCGGTGATGATCGAGGTCAGGTTGCCGAACTCGATCGCCTGGGCGTCGACGCCGAACTTCCACTCGTGCTGACCCCGGAAGCTGGTCAGGGACACGTTCGCCTGGTCGCGCGGGAAGTCGTTGAAGCCCTCGGCCAGGCGTACGGCCGGGCCGTTGTGCCGCAGGCCCGTCGCCAGATCCCGATAGCGGAAGTTGTTCCCCGGCGGGTCGTCGGGCGACGCGTTCGGATCGATCGGGTGCTGCTCCGCCGCATTGCGGCCGACGAACTCCTCGCGGTTGGCGACCTTGAACTCGAGGAAGTTCGAGGCACTCAGGCCGAGGCTCCAGTTCAGCGTCTGCACCCGCCCGTTCAGCGGGAAGTTCATGATCGCGTACTGGTCGCCCGGGTTGCCGGAAAGACCGATCGCGTCTGACGGAGCATCGATCGCGGTGATCGCGATCTGCTGGTTGTCCCTGGGCTGGAAGTTCACCTTCGCGATCAGGGGATCCGACTGACGGCTGAGATTGACGATGCTCCCGTCCGACAGCCGATCGATCCGGTTGTCCGACATCCTGCCGTAGGAGACGAAGAACCACGCCCTATTGCGGGCGAGCGGCCCGCCGATGCTGGTCTCGTAGCTGTTGATCTGATCGTCGGGACGCTCCAGTTCCAGAGCGTCCGGCGCCCGCCACTTCGGGTTCTGGCCGATATAGAGCGCCTCGCCGTGAAACTCGTTGGTCCCCGTCTTGACTGTCGAGTTGATGATGCCGGACGTCGCCCGGCCGTACTCGGCGCCGAAACCGGTCGACTCGAGCTTCGTCTCGGTCAGCGCGGTGCTGGGGATGAGCAGACGCATCTCGCCGCCGCGGCGGTGCATCGAGGTGTCCACGCCCTCGACGTAGATGCCGACCTCGGTACTGATGCCGCCGTTCACCGACGGCCGGACGTCCGCGTCACTCCGGTTCACGACGGACGGCAACTGCCGCACGGCCGCGCTGTAGGCGCGCGTGCCGAAGGCCACGTTGTCCGTGATCTCAGCCGGGATCGTCGCCGCCAGGGCGGTTTCGTACTTGCTGATCAGGGGTGCTTCGCCGGTAACCGTGATCTCCTCCGCGGTCGCCGAGACCAGCGTCAGGTCGACGCCCCGCCGCTGTCCCGGATCGAGGTCGGTCGCGAGTTCGGCCGAACCGAGCCCTTCCAGCTCCGCGCGTACCGTGAAGCGCCCGGCGAGCAGCAGCGCGAAGCGGTAGACGCCGTCGGCGTCGGTGATGACCGTCCGCGTGTTCTGCGGTCCGGTCAGGGTTACGGTGACCCCGGGCAGCGGCGCACCCTGAGCGTCCACGACGCGGCCGTCGATCGTGCCCGTCTGCGGACCATCCGCGAAGATCGGGGCGACGCAGATCAGGGCGACCAGCCCTGCGGCCCACATGGAACGTCGGTTCATAGCTCTCCCTCCAGGTTCGGGTTCGACCGACCGACGCGGAGATCCGGGACAGCGCGGCCGATCCCATGGCTTCACATGTGAGCTAATGTAGCCGAGCATCGTTCGAAGCTGCAACACGGTTCGAACGAGCGGATCCCTAACCGGCAGGAGGCCCGATGACCCGACGTACCCGCCGCGATTTCCTCCACCAGTCATCCCGCCTGATCGCCGGCGGCGCCCTGGCCGGCCTCGCCGGCTGTGACGCGCCGGAGGAACAGGCGGTCGCAGACGACCGGCCCAACCTGCTGTTCTTCTTCCCCGACCAGCACCGGCCCGACTGGCTGGGCCCGGGCAGCGGCGGTCTCGCCGCACTGCGCACGCCGAACATCGACCGCCTGGCCCGCGACGGCGTCAACTTCACGAACGCCCTGGTGCCGTCGCCGGTCTGCGCCCCGTCCCGTGCCTGCCTGGCCTCCGGGCGGGAGTACGACCGCTGCGGCGTGCCGGGCAACGGCACCGACTACCCGCTCGACCAGACGACCTTCTACGGCCGACTCCGCGACTCCGGCTACCACACGATGGCGGTCGGCAAGCTCGACATGTCGAAGAACAGCGGCAACTGGGGCATCGACGGAACGACCTTCGCCGACGAATGGGGCTTCTCGGCGCAGATCAACAACTGCGGCAAGGGCGACGGCATGCAGTCCTACTTGGAGGATCCGGAGGGGCCGAAGGATCCGTACTACGCCTACCTCGACTCGCTCGAACCGCCGCAGGGCCGCGCCTGCGCCACCGATTTCCGCCGCCGCCGCTCCGGCTTTCCCGACACCTGGTGGGGCGACGTGATCACCTCACCGCTCGGCCCCGAGTCCTACTGCGACAACTGGATCGCCCAGAACGGGCTGGACCTGATCGAGGCCGCTCCGAAGGACCACCCGTGGCATCTGGTCATCAACTTCGTCGGCCCGCATCCGCCGGTCGACATCACCGCCGAGATGGAAGCGTGGGTGCGCGGCAGGGACGGTCTCGGCCAGCCCTACGCCTACCAGGGCGCCCTGACTCCGGACGACCACAGGGCAACCCGGCAGAACTACGCCGCGATGATCGAGAACATCGACGCCTGGCTGGGCCGCTACATCGACATGCTGGAAGAAACCGGCCAACTCGAGAACACGATCATCGTCTACTCGAGCGACCACGGCGAGATGCTCGGCGATCACGCGCGCTGGGGGAAGTCGGTCCCCTACCAGCCTTCGGCGGGCGTACCCCTGCTCGCGGCCGGCCCCGGCATCCGCACGGGGTACGAGTGTCACCTGCCGACGACCGTACTCGACCTGGCCGCCACCTTCCTCGACTACGCCGGCCTCGCCACTCCAGCCGACATGGACAGCCGATCCCTGCGGCCGCTGCTTGAGGCACAGACCGACAGTCACCGCGACGTCGTCCTCTCCGGCCTCCGCGACTGGCGGCTCGCCTACGACGGCCGCTACAAGCTGGTGACCGGCTTCGGCGACGAGGACATCCTCTGGGACCTGGAGGCCGATCCGATGGAGACGGAGAACCTGGCCGCGAATCAGCCGGACGTTGTGCGTCGGTTGCGGGACGCCCTCACCGCCTGAGCCCGCTATCATCCCGCCGCCGGCGGTCGACCCGGCTTCGATCATGTCCGTTCGTTCGACGCTCGCCGCCATCCTGCTCGCGGCCGCCGCTGTCCCCGTAACCGCCCAGTCCGAAGCGACGACCGGCATCATCCGCGGCACCGTCCGCGGGCCCGACGGAACGACTGTCGGCGGCGCCCACGTGCTGATCCAGCACGGCGAAACCGGGTTCACGACCTCCGTGGAGACGACAGCCGCGGGCACCTTCGCCCGCACCCTGCTGCCGCTCGGTTCCTACGAACTGATCGTGACGAAGGACGAAGGCGGACAGATGGAACGGCTCTCCGGCCTTACTCTGCGAGTTGGGGAGAGCCTGAACCTAGATATCAACCTCAAGGAGGTCGTTGCCGAGGAGATCACGGTGTCGACGGACGCCTACGGGACGGCGGCCACCGAAGACGTGACGACTTCCCAGCGGCTCTCCGACGAGGTGATCGAGGGCCTGCCGGTGAACGGCCGCAACTTCTTCGACCTGACTCTGCTCACGCCCGGCGCCTCGATCTCCCAGGGGCCGGACGGAGACGAACTGAACATCAGCGGCCAGCGCGGCATCTTCAACAACTTCATCGTCGAC
>WTGL01000070.1:7269-11963 GCA_011523565.1 Acidobacteriota bacterium | reverse complement strand
CTTCAACCAGGACGCGATCCAGGAGATGGTGGTCATCAACCAGGGCGCGACGGCGGAGTTCGGCCGGTCCGCCGGCGGCTTCGTCAACGTGATCACGAAGTCCGGCACGAACGAGTTCGAGGGCACGGCGCACACCTTCAGCCAATGGGACGGCATCTCCTCCGAGCATCCCTCCGGCGAGGCCGCGAAACCCGACTTCAGCCGCCTCCAGTACGGCTTCACGCTCGGCGGTCCGATCAGGCGGGAACGGGTGTTCTTCTTCGGCGCCTACGACGAGCAGGACGGGGCGGAAACGAAGCAGGCCGTGCGGGAAGTCGTCAGTCCATCCAACCTCGCCCGACTCGACGGCTTCCTGAGAAGCCGCTGGCCAGGCCTGTTCGATTACGAGTTCGGCCCCATCGAGCGCACCGACGACAACCGCGCACTGATCGCCAAGCTGGACTTCAACCTGAGCGAGCGCCATCAGGCCTCGGTCAAGTACAACTACACGTGGTCGGAACAGGTGAACGGCACCTTCGACGTCGATTCCTGGGGGCTGTCCGCGAACGGCATCGAGCAGGACTACTCGCACGCCGTGAACTTCAGCCTCCGTTCCCTGCTCAGCAACCGCACGTCGAACGAGATGCGCCTGCAGTGGGCGCGCGAGCACCGTCCGCGGCCCTACGGCGGGCCGCTGCAGCCGGGCGTCGGCCCGCCGCCGCAGCCGCCCTACATGGCCCTGGGCGGCCGGCCCTTTCCGGACATCGCGATGGACTTCGCGGACGGTTTCCGCATCGGCCTGCCCTTCTTCCTGCCCATCGGCGCCGACGCGGCGGACGACCGCAGGCAGTTCGTCGACAACGTCTCGATCCTGCTCGGCGATCACCTGGTCAAGGGCGGCGTCGAGATGAACCGGACGGGAATCAGCCAACAGTTCCTGGGCTTCGGCAACAGCCGCTACATCTTCGACTCGGTCGACGGTTTCATCGACTTCGTCGAGCAGGGCAACCGGTACGTCACCTGCTCGGACGGTTCGACGAGCGCCGCCGGCGCCTGCCCGCCGGGCGCCGAGATCACGGGGCCGGTGCTGGTCTACCTGCAGGCCGCGACCGTTCCCGGCATCCCGCCGGAGGACCTGGGCAAACAGGCCTTTTCGGTCGATGAAGTCGGTCTCTTCATCCAGGACACCTGGCAGGCGAGCGACCGCGTCGTCCTGAACCTCGGTCTCCGCTGGGAGGGAACCTGGAACCCGGGCCCGCTGATCGCCCCGCGGGACACCTACTTCGCGCCCTACCTCGACGACCCCCGCTTCCCGTCCGACGGCACGATTCCGGACGACCTGGACAACTTCCAGCCTCGCCTCGGCCTGGTCTGGGACGCCTCGGGCGACGGCTCCAGCGTGCTGCGGCTGAACGCCGGTTCCTACGTTTCCCGCATTCCGAGCCTGGTGCTGGCCGGCCCGCGCACGACGAACGGCGCCTTCCAGCAGGTCCTCTTCCGCAGCAGCGTCGCTTCCCCGACGCTCGGACCGGTGCCACCCATCGACGAGCAGATCGACGGCTCCGACACCCTGCCCTTCCTGCCCGACATCACGGTCGTCGACCGGGATCTCGAACTGCCCGAAACCTGGTCCGTCGGCGCCGGCTACGAGCGCCGCCTGGGCCGCGGCCTGACCGCCGAACTCGCCTACCAGCATGCGCGGACCGACGAACTGTTCCGCTTCGTCGACCGCAACCATGCCGCCTTCGGGTCTCCCTTCGGCGTCGGCACGCATCCCGCCGGCGGCGGCATCAACGCCCTGAACAACACGTAGAGTTCGGCACGCTCGCGCTACCACGGCCTGACGGCCACCCTGCGCGGCCGGGACGCCTTCGACGGCCTGCTCACGTTCGAAGTGAACTACACGTTGAGCCGGGACCGCTCGGACGACGACAACGAGCGCGATCCTTTCACCTTCCGCTACGCCGACCCCGCGAACCTGGGGCCCGAGTACGGCTGGTCCGACCGCGACCGCCAGCACCAGGTCGCCGGATACCTGCTCTTCGCGCTTCCCCGCGACATCCAGTTCAGCAACGTGTTCCGCTATCTGTCCGCATCGCCGGTGTCCGAGTCCTGCGCCGCCCCCGGCCAGAGAGCCGCCCAGCCATCGGACCGCGTCTGCGCCGACGGCCGCGTCCTCCAGCGGAACACGCTACGACGCGACAACGAGTTCCTGACCTGGGACATTCGCCTGTCCAAACCGTTCACCCTCGGCCACGGCGTCACCCTGGAACCGGTCTTCGAGATCTTCAACGTGACGAACGCCGACAACCGCCTAGACGCCTCCCAGGGCTCCCTCCTCTTCAACTTCGACGGCACAATCCGCAGCGGCCTAGGCGACAGCCGCCGCGGCCAGCTCGGCCTACACCTCCACTTCTAGGCCTGCTGACGTCCGGGCGCGGGGCTACACCCGCTGGGGCCGGGTCCGGGGAGAGGGTCCCTGGGGCCGCTCGCGCTTTCTGAGTCAGGGGAAGGTCGGCGCTCGCTGCGGTCGGCTGCGCTCCGGTTTGGTGTCGATTCATGAAGGGTCGTCGGCCGTCGCTTGCCGACAGCCCCCTGGGACCCTCTCCCCGGACCCGACCCCGGCTGGACACCGTCGCGACGCGAACGCCCGCAGGCCCAGCGCTTCGGGGAGTACCGTCTGGCCAGCGTCTCAGGAGGATGACCCGGAGGGCACAGTGGCCCGGCAGTCCGACGACCTCCAGCCTGTTCGGCGGGGTCCGAGGGGTCAGCCTCCAGGTGGCTCGGAGCGAGCGACTCCCCAAACCACTACAACGACCGACACTGAACCGGAGCGAGTGGAGTGCAGCGAGCCCACCCCCTTCCATTCTCCGACCAAGGGCGAGCGGCACCTGGAGGCTGACCCCTCGGACCCCGCCGAACAGGCGGGTGACTGCATCGACTGCCGCCTATGCGCCGAGGATGCGGAGCTCCCGGGGCGACGAGGTGAGGAGTTCGCAGCCCTGCTCCGTGACCCGGACGTTGTCCTCGATCCGCACGCCGCCCCAGCCTTCGAGGTAGAGGCCGGGTTCGATCGTGAACACGGCGCCCTGCTCCACGACGTCGTCGTTGCCCGCCATCACGGACGGCGGCTCGTGGATCTCGAGGCCCAGTCCGTGGCCGGTCCGGTGGGTCATGAACTCCTTGAAGCGCCTTGCGTGGAGATTCGCCTGGCAGTTCTTGTGGACGTAGTCGTAGGTAACTCCCGGCCGCGAGGCCGCCACGCCGCGGATGTTGGCCTGCAGCACCGACTCGTAGACCTCCCGCATCCGGTCGGTCGGGGAACCGCTAACGACGAAGGTGCGGGTGATGTCGCAGTGATAGCCGCCGAACGAGGTACCGAAGTCGATCAACAGGAACTCGCCTTCCTGCATCTCGCGTTCGTCCGCGACACCGTGCGGCAATGCCGACTTGGGTCCGCTGAGCACGATCGGTCCGAACGAGATGCCGCCTCCGCCCCGGCGCAGGAGCTCGCTCGAGAGCTTGGAAGCGATCTCGATCTCCTTGCGCCCGGGCTTGACGTCGCGCAGCGTGAACTCGAGCGCCGCCTCGGCGATCTTCGAAGCCCTCTTCATCAGCGCCGCTTCCTCGTCGCTCTTCTTGAGCCGGAGCTCGCTCACGATCTCTTCGGCGCTCTCGATCTTCGCCTTCGGCAGCTCGCGGCGCAGGTGCTCGAACTCCATGTAGCGCAGGCTCAGCGGCTCGACGGCCACCCGCGACGCCTTGCCCAGGCACTTGAGCGCCGCCGCCGCGGCGTCTTTGGGGCCGTCCGCGTCGTCCCACAGGTGGACCGACCCGACCGCGGGCGCCGCTCCGCGGAAGTTCGCCTCCTCCAGGGCCGGCACCACCGCCACCGGGGCATCCGCCGTCGGCACGATCAGCAGAAAGAGTCGCTCGTGGGCCTCGAAGTCGTGACCCAGAAGCCACGTCATCGTGGCCGCCGGCGTCAGGACGACCGCATCGACCCCCACACCCGCGGCGGCCTGTCGCAACAGCTCAAGGCGTACCGCATCCCGGCTGGACTGCGCCTTTTCGCCGGCGCCGTCGGCCTCCGTCGCCAGCTCTTCTCCGACCGTCTCGTCGCTCATGCCGCCCCAGCTTACTCCGAACACTCCGAGGCACTGCCGAAGCTCTTCAAGCGACCCCACCGAGCGCGATACAGTCGCGCCATCATGGACACGACGATTGGTTCCGAGTACAACGAACTTCGCGAGGAGGTCCGCGCCTTCCTCACCGCCAACGAGGACGTTGCCGTCCCGGCCGGCCCCGGCTTCGGCGGTGACGCATCGCAAGTCCGCGCAAGAACCCTGGACTGGCAGAAGCGGCTCTTCGATGCCGGCTACGCCGGCCGCACGATCCCGAAGCGCTACGGCGGCGCCGGCCACGAGCCCGACGCCCTCGCGAGCCTGGTAATCGAGGAGGAGTTCCAGAACGCCGGGATCTCCCTCGGGATGGAAAGCCAGGGCACCGGCATGTTCGTCCCGACGCTGCTGCACTTCGGTCGCGAGGACCAGAAGCAGGAGTTGATCCGGCCCACGATGCGCGGCGAACTGATCTGGTGCCAGGGGTACAGCGAGCCGGGATCCGGCTCGGACCTGGCGTCGCTGCGCACCTCCGCGGTGCTCGACGGCGACGAGTACGTGATCAACGGCCAGAAGATCTGGACCAGCGGCGCC
>WTGL01000070.1:4653-7259 GCA_011523565.1 Acidobacteriota bacterium | reverse complement strand
GATGACGATGACCGGCGACGCCTCCTTCAACGAGGTCTTCTTCACCGACGTGCGCGTGCCGGCGACAAACGTCGTCGGCCGTCCCGGCCAGGGCTGGGAGGTCGGCACCTACACGCTGCGCTACGAGCGGAACATGCTCGGCCGCTCGAACGCGACGGAGAGCTACCTCGCCGGCTGCGTCGACATCCTGCGCGAGACGGGCCTGATCGACTCGCCCGTCTACCGGGACCGGCTGCTCAAGCTCGAGGGCCGCATGCAGGCGATGAAGTACCACCAGTTGCGCCTGCTCACCGACCGCCTGAAGAAGCGCGATTCGGGCGCAGGCGGCTTGATCGTCAAGCTGAACAACTGCCAGTTGAACTACGACATCTGCGCGCTCGCCATCGACGGAATGGCCGAGCGCGGGGTCCTGAAGCGCGGCTCGAAGCATGTGCGCGACTACGGCAACTGGCAGCGCAACTACATGTACTCGCTCGGCCTGATCATCGGCGGCGGCACCGCCCAGATCCAGAAGAACATCATCGGCGAGCGGGGCCTTGGCCTGCCGCGGGAGCCGAAGCCGGCCGCGGCCTAGCAGCCGGGACCACAAGGAGTCCTCGAACATGGACTTTGGACTGACGCAGCCGCAGGAGCTGCTCCGAGATTCGATCGCCCGCTTTCTGGCCCAGGACGTGGGCATCGAGCGCGTCCGCCGCGCAATGGAGTCGGAATCCGGCCGTGACGAGGCAATTCACGGCCAGCTCGGCGACCAGGGGATCACGGGGCTCCTGATCGACATGGATCTGGGCGGTTCGGAACTCGGCATGCAGGAGGCCGCGATTGCCGCCCAGGAGATCGGCCGCGCCGCGGCGCCGGTGAACTTCCATTCGTCCTACGTCCTTGCGCCGCTGCTACTCGCCGGGGCCGACGCCGGAGACCGGAAGAGCGACCTGCTCGAAGGGATCGCCGAGGGCAGGTCGCTCATCACGCCGATCCTCGATGCGCCGATCGACGACGGACAGATCGAAGGCACCGTCCTCTACGTCCCCGATGCGGCATGGTCCGATGCCTTCCTTCTCGAGACGGGGGGCAGCCTCTACCTGCTCGACGCTTCGATCTCCGGGATCGACATCACATCGCTCGAAACCGTCGACGACACCCGGCGGGTCGCCGAAGTCACGTTCTCGGGGCTCGACCTGGGAGCGGCCGAGAGCCTCGGCGGCAGCGCCGAAAACACCCGCCGCGCCGTCCAGGCGGCCCAGATCGCCCTCGGCGCCGACGCCCTCGGCGCTGCCCAGAAGGGCCTTCACATCTCGGTCGAGTACGCCAAGGAGCGCAAGCAGTTCGAGCGCATCATCGGCTCCTTCCAGGCAGTGAAGCACATCTGCGCCGAGGTCCTGGCGGAAGTCGATCCGGTCCAGTCCCTGCTCTGGCACACCGCCGACGCATGGGACGGTGGATCCGACGAGATCGACCACCTCGCCCCTCTGCTCAAGGCCCACGCCACCGACGTGGCGAGCCAAGCCGTCACGATGACGACCCAGGTCTTCGGCGGCATGGGCTTCACCCACGAGTGCGACATGCACATCTTCTACAAGCGCGCCGGTTACGACCGGCAGATGATGGGCAACCCGACGGCGCTGCGGGAGCAGGCGGCCGCGGTGATGTACGGCTGAGCCGGGCGCCCTAGTCGACGGCGCCGAACAGCCGCACCATGCTCACCGTCAAGCCAATCCCCTCCGCCTCCACGGTCGAGGGCACGGTGACCCGGACGTCCGGAAAATCGGCGACCCAGGATTCGTCGCCGTACTGGCTGTAGGCCGCCTCGAAACGCAACGCGATCCTGCGGGCGTACTCGCCGCTGCCGAACCGTCTCTCCAGGCCGAGGCCCCAGGTGGTGGTGACCGGATCCACATCGCGGCCGTCCGTCCCCGAGACGAACTCGGACGGCGAACACGGCTCAGCGTTCAGGCACCCTTCGAAGGTCGTGCTGAAGCGCGCCTTGTAGAGCCGAACGCCGCCGAGCATGTAGATGCTCATGTCCCGGGACTGTCCGAAGCCGAGCCGCAGAGTCAGGCCGTAGCTGCGCTTCTTGTCGAGGGACCACGCATCCGGCCAGCTCCCGCCCAGTTGGTTGCGCCCGGCCGACGTGCCGACGCCGGCCAGTTGGCCGTTCGGCTCGCCGCTGTGGAACATGACGTCGACTTCCGTACTGAGATAGGCGCCGCCGTCCCCGAGGGGCGCGAGGTAGCCGCCGACGAAGCCGGCGGCGAGATCCACGGTGTCGGCGGAGTCCCGGTCGCTAAAGACCATGCCGCGGCGCGGCTCGGGCACCAGGGTGTCCGGGTCCGTGTTGTCGACGCTCTTCGAGAAGGTGGCGTCGAACAGTTCCCCCGTCGCGGTGTAGCCGGCGTAGAAGCCGCGCTCCTGCGCGAGAGACGCCCCGGTCAGGATCAGCAGCGACGCGACGCCGAGGCCCACGGCCCTTGCCGGCGCACACGGTGGGCGCCGGGGCGGTCGTCGGAGCTTCCCCATCTTCATCTCCTCGCGCCTAGTCCACGATCGCCTGATAAGTCAGCACTTCCATCGTCGGACGCAGCGGATAGGTGCCGGTAGGCAGCAACTGG
>WTGL01000070.1:3308-4643 GCA_011523565.1 Acidobacteriota bacterium | reverse complement strand
CAGGCCGTAGCCCATGCCCTCGCTCATCCCCATGTCGAGGTTGAGGCTCGACATGGGCGACGGGCCATAGGCCGAACCGAGGTGGTTGTCCATCATGAGGGCCACCGTCTGCGTCCCGAGGATCCGCACGCCGTCGAGCTCGCCGCCGTTCGCCAGCATCTGGGCAAAGCGCAGGTAGTCGCCGGCGGTCGCGACCAGGCCGGAGCCGCCCATCTCGACCTTCGGCGGCTTGCGGTAGGCGCTGGTCTCGGGATCGTCGAAGACGACGATGCCGCCCTCGGGCGTCGGCGCGTAGTTCACGGCGAGGCGATCGAGCTTCTCGTCCGGGACGTAGAAATCCGTGTCGACCATGCCCAGCGGGTCGAAGATGCGCTCCTTCAGAAAGTCCCGGAAGCTCTGCCCGGAGACGACTTCGACCACCCGGCCCGCGACCTCAAGGCCGACGCTGTAGTTCCAGGCGGTGCCGGGGTGAGCCAGTAGGGGCTGCTTCGCCAGTTCCCGGACGTAGTGCTCCAGATCGTCGTGGGGCACGGCGTCCGCCGAGCCCTCGAGTCCCGCGGCCGCGTAGCTGGCGGCCACCGGGCTGGGGATGAAGGTGTAGGTCAGCCCGGAGGTGTGGGTCATCAGATCGCGGATGACGATCGGCCGTCGCGGCGGTTCCGTCTCCATGTCGTCGCCGTCGCCGTCGCCGGAGACGTATACCTGCGTGTCGGCGAACTCGGGGAGAATCCGGGCCAGCGGCGTCGACAGCAGGAAGTGCCCCTCCTCCCAGAGGATCATCAGCGCCGCCGAGGCGATCGGCTTGGTCATCGAGTACATGCGGAAGATCGTGTCCTCGGCCATCGGCTCGCCGGCTTCGACGTCCTGGTGGCCGCTGGCTTCGACGTGAACGACCTGACCGCCTCGGCTGACCACGGTGACGACACCGGACAGCTTGCCGTCCAGAACAAAGCCCTCGAACGCCGGCCGGATGCGGTCGAGCCGCTCGCTCGACATGCCGGCGGCCTCCGGCGCGACGCGCGGCAGGCCGGCGAACGTCTCGCCGGCGCCGCTCGGGCTGTCCGTGCCCTGGGGCGCACACGCGGCGAGCAGGCCGATGGCGAGTAGGCAGGCGAGAGCGGTGGTGGAGATCTTTCGTCGGTGCATGTCGGGTCCCTCTCTCAATCTTCGGCGAGCAGCCAGGCCTCATCGAAGCTCACGTGCTTGATGCTCTTGCCCTGGCCCCCATCGTCGAGCGCGCCGGCGACGTGGTAGCTGTAGGTCACGTGGATGCGGCCGTCACGGGCCTGGATGACGGACGGGTAGTGATAACGGCCGACGCCCTTCTCCTCCCGC
>WTGL01000070.1:2652-3298 GCA_011523565.1 Acidobacteriota bacterium | reverse complement strand
GGTCCTGCCCTCGTCCTCGGAGACCGAGACCGCAAGCTGGTAGCGGCCGTCGGGAATGTCGTTGTGCACGACGATCCAGCGGCCGCTTCGGAGCCTGAGCACCTCCAGCCCGGCGCCCGTCTCGACCAGGTCGGGATGGTCGCGAGCGATCGTCCACGTGGCGCCCAGATCGGACGACTCGGCGACGTGGGCCCGCTTCGGCGGCGGGCCGTTGTCGCGCATGAAGGCGACCAGGGTGCCGTCGTCGCGGAGCGCGAACGTGGGCTGGATGCTGCCGCCGCCGATGATCGGCTCGCTCATCGTCCAGGTGTGGCCGCCGTCGTCGCTGTACGTGGCGGAAGCGAAGCTGAAGCCGTCCGAGTAGAGCCCGAGGAGCAGCCGCTGTCCGCCCTCGGGCAGGGGCAGTACGACCGGATGGGCACGGGTGAACCAGCCGATGCGGCGGGTCAGCTTGTCGGCCGCCTGCTCCAGGTTGCGCGCCGCCCACTGCCGGGACGACTCGGGCGCGGCGGGATCCGTGGCGCCTGTGAAGCCGAGGCTCCGGAAGTACTCGTCCGTCCTCTCCGCCACCAGGTCGTGAAAGCCCTCGCCCGGCTTCATGTGGAGCACGTCCTGCCACCGCCACACCGGCGGCCCGGGCCCCTCG
>WTGL01000070.1:0-2642 GCA_011523565.1 Acidobacteriota bacterium | reverse complement strand
GAGATTCGCCTGGATCGTGGGCCAGAACAGCCACAGCCGGTGGCCGCCCGCGCTCACCTGCTCTAGCAGCAGGGTGCAGTTCGTGTCGGGAAAGCCCGGCGTGTCCGCGAGCAGGAAGGGCGCGCTCCACGCCTCCGCGCCCGCCCGCAGGCGGGCGCCCAGGATCCGCACGTCGTCCGACCTCCGCTCGCCCGATCCATGGAACCAGGCCACGAGCAGGTCGCCGTTCGGGAGTTCGACGATGGACGAGCCGTGGTTGTGCCAGTGCTCCAGCGGGAAGATGAGCGAGCCTGCGGGACCCTGGCCGGAAACGGGGAGCGCCGCGGCCCCCATCAGGACCGTGACGAGCGCCAGGAAGCGCCACGGGCGGCGGCGCCCGATCAGGGACCGGCTCGGCGGCGTGCCGGCGGCGCTCACTGCTACTCCGCCGCGAGGGACACGCGGATGATCTCCTCGTCGTTCCGCGCGATGATGTGGCGGTTGGCGTAAGCCGGGTGCGACCAGTTCACCTGGGCGTCGTAGAACCGCCGGGGGCCGAATCCGGAACGCGCCGTCGGTTCGATCAGCCTGGCCCGGTCGATCTCCTCGTAGCCGTCCCGCGAGAAGCGGGCGATGATCAGGTCGCCCAAGTCGTTGTTCACGAACCAGCGATCCCCTTGCCGGACCATGAAGGCGGCTCCCCAGCGCCCCTGCCGGGTCATCTTGTCGCTCTCCCAGAGCCGGGAGCCGTCGGCGGCGTCGAGACCGCGGAGCTGGCCGTAGCTGCAGACGCCGTAGAACGTGTCGCCTTCCAGGATCGGTGTCGTGATCAGGGCGTGAAGGCCCTGCGTCTCCTCCGGCATTTCACTCCGGCTCTGGCCGCGCCAGAGTTCCCGCACTTCCGGCTTCTCGGAGTCGAGTTCCAGCAGCAGGGAACCGCGGTAGAACTGGCTGAACAGCAGCCGGTTGCCGTCGATCACCGGGGTCGTCACGGTCATCCCGGAGGCCACCTCCCAGGGCACGGTCCAGTACACCTCGCCGGTCGCGGGGTTGAGCGAGTTGACCGCCTTCGGCTCCCAGACGATGAGCTGCTCAACGCCGCCGGCCTCGAAGATCATCGGCTGGCCGTAGCCCATCTCCCAGTCGGAGGACAGCGACCGCCAGACCTCCTCGCCCGTGTGCTTGTTGAACGCCATCACCTTGCCGTCCGGCTCGGCGCCCACGATCTCGATCAACAGATCGCCGTGGACCAGCGGTGAACTGGAGAAGCCCCAGATCGAGATGCTCGCGCCGCCCTGCTCCACGGAGTCGTAGCTCCAGATCACCTCGCCGGTGTCCGCCTCGAGGGCGATCAGGTGGCCGACCGCTCCCATCAAGTAGACCCGGTCCCCGTCGACGGTGGGCGTTGAGCGGGGACCGATCGCGTAGCTCTGCTGGAGCGCCGAGTAGTTGACGTCCCACTCGTGAGTCCACAGCACCTCGCCGGTTTCTTCGTCGAGCGCCAGGAGGCGTTCCTTGCCGAGAATGGCGCGCGACCCCTCCGTGCGCGCCCAGTCCATGACGAAGACGCGGCCGTCCGCCACCACCGGTCCCGAATAGCCGCCGCGGATCGGTGTGCGCCACGCGACCTTCAGGCCGTCCTCCGGGAACCGCTCGAGGATCCCGTCCTCGTGCCAGACGCCGGAGCGGTCCGCGCCCCGCCACTGAGGCCAGTCGTCACCCGCAGCCGGCCCCGCCAGCATCAGCCCGAGCACCACACCGACGACGCGCACGACCACGTTTCGCCCTAGATGTCGTAGTACAGCGCGAACTCGTGCGGATGCGGCCGCAGCGCCACCTCCTGGCACTCGTTCTCGCGCTTGTACGCGATGTGGTTCTCGATCACGTCCTCGTCGAACACGCCGCCGGCGGTCAGGAAGTCGTGGTCCTCCTCGAGCGCGTCGAGCGCCTCGTCGAGGGTGGCCGGCGTGGTCGGGACGCCCTCGCTCTCCTCCGGCGACAGATCGTAGATGTCGACGTCGAGCGAGCTGCCCGGATCGATCTCGTTCTGAATGCCGTCGATGGCGGCCATCAACAGCGCCGCGAAGGCGAGATACGGGTTGCAGCTCGGGTCGGGGCAACGGAACTCGACCCTCTTCGCCTTCGGCGACGGCGAGTACATCGGGATTCGCACCGCGGCGCTCCGGTTGCGCTGCGAGTAGACCAGGTTCACCGGCGCCTCGAAGCCCGGCACCAGCCGCTTGTAGCTGTTCGTCGTCGGGTTGGTCAAGGCGAGCAGCGCCGGCGCGTGCTTGAGCAGACCGCCGATCGCGTGCATCGCCATGTCGGAGAGGCCGGCGTAGCCGTCGCCCGCGAACAGGGGCACTCCGTCCTTCCAGAGCGAGAGATGCGTGTGCATGCCGCTGCCGTTGTCCTCGAACAGGGGTTTCGGCATGAAGGTGACGGTCTTGCCGTGCTTGGCGGCCGTGTTCTTGATGATGTACTTGTAGAGCATCATCGCATCCGCCATCTCGACCAGGGGCGCGAAGCGAAGGTCGATCTCAGCCTGACCACCCGTGCCGACCTCGTGGTGCTGGCACTCGACGTTGAGGCCCACGTCCTCCATCGTGAGGATCATCTCGCTCCGCATGTCCTGGTGCTTGTCGGTCGGCGGCACCGGGAAG
>WTGL01000118.1 GCA_011523565.1 Acidobacteriota bacterium | reverse complement strand
GTGCCCGGCGCGGCCGCGCAGGACGTCTACCAGGACTCCGACACCGGCCAGCAGTACCTCCTGTCGCGAGTCGCCGACGGCGTCCAGACGTGGATCACCGACGGCAACCCGATCAAGGGCCCCAAGGGCGACGAGGCGGCGCCGGTGCCGATGGAGGCCGTCCAGATCGGCGCCACGGTGTCGGTGTCGGGAACCACCCCCCAGACCGTCACCGGCGGCTACACCGCGCTGCCCGACGTGTTCCTCGCCCAGATCGAGGGCAAAGGCCGCGCCCAGGACCAGGACACCCTCACCGGGCTGCTGACTCTCAAAACCGAGGTCGCCCGCGCCGGCGGCGTCAGATACCAGGTCGGCGGCGCAGCCCAGCGCGAGCTGATCGTCACCCGCAGCGGCAACGACCTGCGCCTGGTCGGCAGCGTCAGCAGCGTCGACGTCGACATCATGCTGTTCCGGCTGCAGGGGCAGGGCACCGGCGACGCGGAGCCGCCCACGCTGGCGAACGTCACCTCGGCGCTTGGCCTGGATCCCGTGGCGGCGGTGAACCGCGGCAAGATCATCGTCCGCAAGTCCGACGAGACCGGCTACAGCTACGACGACCCCGTCGACCTGGGCCCGGTCCAGGACGACATCGCCGACCTCAAGAACGTCACCGGCGACCTCATCGCCGGCAGTCCCTCCACAGGCTGGTCCGATGTCACCACCACCGCGCAGGGCGGCATCGTCGCCGTCGACGAGTCCAGCCGACCGGGCAACGCGGCTGCTGCTGCTGCGCTGACCGGCTGGGCCGCGAACGCCCGCGCCACCTTCGGCCAGTCCGGCGTCGCCCGCATCCCCCGCGCCGCGGACCCCCAGCAGTACCGGGTGAGGTTCGCGAACGAGGACGGCGCCAGCACCGACCTGGTGTCGCACTGGACACGCCTCGGCACCTCCGGCAGCTACGCCTACTACGTCACCCCCGGCGGCCTGGCCACCGAGACGATCACGCTGCAGACCACCGGCTCCAGCGCGCATGTCGGCACCAGCAAGTTCACCGGCATCACGCTGCCCGGCCAGATCAGCGGCGTGACAGCCGACGGCGACAAGTTCCTGCGCCAGGACGGCACCTGGGCCGACGTGCCCGCCGCCGTCGAGCTGTCCGACGACCCCGCGCAGCCCCCCGGCCCGGCCGCCGCCGGCGACGGCGACAAAGCCAGCCGCGACGACCACGTCCACCGTCCCCCCACCTGGGGCGAGGTCACCGGCAAGCCGGCCATCCCCCAGCCGGGCAGCACCCTGCCGCTCGCGCCCGGCGCCAGCCAGGCCGGCACCAGCGCCCGCTACAGCCGCGCCGACCACCGCCACCGGCCCCCCACCTGGGCCGAGGTCACCGCCAAGCCGAGCCCCTACATCGGCTCCAAGGCCGACCTCGCAGCCCACCTCAAGGCGGCCCCCGCCGGCATGGACTTCCTCGTCAACGAGGGCCGCGACACCGTCGACCTCACCTTCGAGCTCGACGACTTCGACGAGGTCGACACGCCCGCCGACACCGACCTGCTGCTCATCGAGACCGCCCAAGGGCTCGGCAAGATCGAGCGCCAGCACCTCATCGCCGCAGCCGCCGCGCCGTCAGGCGGCGACGCGGCGGGCACCGAGACGGTGCTGCAGACCGTCACCAGCGCCAGCCCCCGCATCGCCGGCACCGTCGCCAAGGTCGCCCAGCACGAGATCTTCGAGCTGCGCATCACCATCACCGCGGTCGCCGGCGGCTTCCAGGGCCGCATGGGCTTCATCCTCGGCAGCCTCCCCGCCGGCTACCAGCGCTATGCCGGCAACAACAGCCAGCTCCTCGAAGCCGCAGCGCTGCCGCTGTCGGTCAGCTGGACCATCGGGCGCACCACCACCGGCCTGCCCGCCGACGCCGCGTTCACCGTCACACCCGTCCCCGTCGGCACCGGCGGCCGCAACTTCACCGTCCAGTTCTCGGTCGTGCGCGCCGGGACCGGCGGCGCCGTCGACCTCGCCGCGGTCACCGCAGCGCTCGGCCTGCAGCCCGTCGCCGCGTCGAACCGTCGCCTCATGGTCGTGCGCAAGAACGACGACACCGGCTACAGCTACAGCCAGGTCCCCATCGGGCTGCCGCGTGAATTCGGCCCCGTCGGCGGCCGCGACGGCCAATTCCTGGGGTTCGTCGGCAACGACGAGGACTGGCGCCAGCCCGCCGACCTCACCGCCGCCGCCGCGCTCAAGGGCACCGACATCGTCATGGTCGACCAAGGATCAGGCACCCGCCGCACCACCATCGAAGCGCTCGGCGCCGCGATCGGCCCCCTCGCCGCCACCGAGGTCTCCCAGACCCAGGGCAACAAGAACTGGCGCATCGACGGCAGCCGCCCCAACGGCTCCGGCGTCCAGATCAAGGTCGACGCCTCCCAGCCCGCCGAGCTGCTCCCCGGCCTCGCCGGCGACGCCGAACGCTTCGATGACATCGCCCCCCACTACGGCCGCCGCTACATGGCCTGGATCGAGAACCAGAAATTCTGGCAATGGCAATGGTCCGACTTCCCCGTCCCCACCCGACGCCACCTGCGCATCGAAGTCACCTTCGGCTGGCAGCAGATCCCCCGCGACTACGCCGTCGTCGTGCGGCTGTGGTCCCAGCAGAACGAATGGGGCATGACCAACAACCGCTGGGACCAATTCCTCGGCGACAGCGACGGCCGCAACCCCAACCCCGGCACCGCCACCATCATCTACGACGTCCAGCCCACCAGCGCCATCACACCCGGCCACTGGCTCAAGCTCGGCTGCTGGCTCGACTACCGCGCCCAAGGCAACCCCGCCCTCGAATTCGGCGGCGAAATCCGCACCGTCGACGTCAAATTCCGCATCCCCACCAGCCATGCCGGCCCCGACTGGCCCGACCAGACCGCCGACGCACACCCCGGCCAGGTCACGCCATGAGCCGCCGCTGGGCCACCTGGCTCGCAGCCGCCGCCCTGCTCGCCGGCTCGGGCGCCGTCGCGCTCGAGATCGCCGACGACCCGGCCTGCACCGTCGAGCACTGCGGCTGCGAGGGCGCCTGCGACAAATGCCACCACCTCTGCCTCGCCTGCAAGTGCGGCAGCCACATCATCGACCGCGGCCTGAAATGCCAGGAATTCGCCGCCTGCGAGGCCGGCTGCAGCAGCGCCTCCTAGGCTGGCTGGCATGAGCGATATCGATCGAGCCATCGTCGAGGTCGACGCAGCGCTCATCCACATCGACCGGGCCGGCGCGCGCTGCGACGAGATGGACTATGACCGCCCCCGTGAGCTCTGCGCACTGTGGCTCGACGAGACGCAACGAGCCCGTGCTGCACTGAGCCGCCGCAACGTCTACACCGCGCTGCCGTTGCTCGTCCGCGCCCAGACCACGGGCGACCAGGTCACGGCCCACGCCGACAAGCTCGGAGACAAGATCCTGTCGGGGGAGGCCGGCGTCGCTCTCGGCTACATTCGCACCGCCGACGGCGTGCTCGACAGCTGATGCCGCCCCAGGTGACGGGCGGCGTACCGACGACGCAACCGATAAGTACAGATCGTACCGAAATGCTTGACAGCGAAGTACGGGTGTCGCTAGGCTCGTCGCCAGCGGCATAGCCCCACCCCGCACCAGCCGGTGGCAGCGTGCTCGACAGCGTCTGTGCCGTCGCCTCGGGTGTGCCCGACCGAGATGGGGAGTGTCCACCGCTACGCTCCTGCTGTACGGCTCCTGTTCGTCCGCCCGAGAGGCGAGGCTCCGCAGTCGCGTAGCGGTGGTGGTGGGGGCGTGTCAAGGACCCGCGGTCTGTTGCCCGAGGGGATGCGCAGCAGGTAACTCACCGTCGCCAGGGGCAGTACGCGCGGGGAAGTACCGAGCGCCTAGGGTTGGCGGTACAGCCGGGGGGCGGTTCGCTCCCTGGGCTGAGGCACCGCACTCGGTCGGGGCCGACCCGGCGGGCTCCCGTCGAGGGGGCACGGCGGGTCGGCATCGGCAGGGCGCCCCACCCCGAGGGCGAATGCCCCTGGCGACGGTGAGTTACCTGCTGCGCATCCCCTCGGGCAACAGACCGTGGGTC
>WTGL01000030.1 GCA_011523565.1 Acidobacteriota bacterium | reverse complement strand
CAAAGTGTGCCGTTTTCGGTTGCCACGAACGGGACGTTTACACCTGCCCCCAACATCGGCTACCACTTTGGCGTGCGATCGAACCCCAAGTGGTGCTGGCGAGATAGGAGAGGTGCCCTCACCCTCTACTCCGCAGAGTACATACGATTCCTGAAGCAGTTGACCCCCGGCGACGTTGAAAGCGCCATTCAAGCCTGGCGCAGCAGGTAGGGGCATCCCCGTACGCTAGGCTCGCGCCGCATAAAGCTCAGGTGATAGCGAAGGGACGTTCCAGGATCAGGGCGCTCCATCGCGTTGAACTGACGGAGGAAGGCCGATGCAGACGATGCACGCGGTTCTAGAGGGCGAGGTCTTGCGGCTACCACTTCCTCCTCCGGAGACTCGGCTCATGAAGGGAGTACGGTGGGGACTGTTCGACGAACTCCTGACGCCCGCTTACTGGAAAGGGCAAGCTTGGCAGCATGAAGTCCTCGGAACGTACGACAATCATCGACTGGGGCGTTCCTTGGTGGACGAACTCGCGGCGTGCCTCCTTGGCGGCCACGGCATGCCAGCAGAGCTTGGCCTAGCCGCGTACCGGCGCATCCGAAGCCTAGGCCTACTTCGGACACTGCCAACTGTCAGCGAGGTGGAGAGAGCGCTCGCTGCACCGTTTCTTGCCTCGCACGGCGCGACCCGGCGCTACCGCTTTCCGCGGTTGAAGGCGCGCCATCTCGTCGGCTCTCTTCGGGCCATTCAGGATCTAGACCCGCCAGAATCTGACGTGGCCTTCCGGGACCTCCTAGTCCGCCTACCGGGCATAGGGCCGAAAACCGCTTCGTGGATCGTCCGCAATCATCGTGGCTCCAATGAAGTCGCGATCATCGACGTTCACGTATTGAGGGCAGGTCGCCATGTCGGCCTCTTTCCGCTCTCATGGAGGCCGGAACGTCACTACCTCAAGCTAGAGGCCGCATTCCTCGATTTTGCGCGAGCCTTGGGCGTTCGACCTTCTCTCTTGGACGCAGTGATCTGGGACTACATGAGACGTCTAGAGACCTTTCGCTGGGCGCGAACGGGAGTGACCGCCTAGACGGCTCCTCCCGCTTCCCGCTGCGGGTAACCCACAAGCGCAACACCGGCAGCTCTCACTTCTCCCGCCAGTCCTATGGAGTCCACGAGAGACCCGCCGAGAATACCCAGAGGGCTGAACGCCAGCCCATACGCTGTAGCGACCAAAGCCAGTGTTTGAAGCAGCACGCCGGCGTCTCTCCAAAGAAGCGAGCTAGGTCGCTCATACATAGCGTCGACCCGTTTTCCATCGCCCGCAAGCACGAGAGCTGTTCCGGCGGCCTTTGGCAGGATTTCCTTGCAATCCTGAGCGAACCTCCGCAGACTTGTTCGTCGTGACACCCGGAGTACCTGGAGTTCATGCCCAAGCGCCTCGTAGCGGAAGACCCGCGCCTCTCGGACCAGCAAGATCTCAACTGGATGAATCGCTCCTGCTGATGGGCTCGGTCTTCGAGACCTGCGGAACTCGTCTTCCTTCAGAACCGCGCGCGGTCGTACAGCAAAGGCCACCGCGTTCACGATCTCTCGCATCGGAGCGAGACGCATTTCGCGGTGGGAACGCCGCGCCTCAAGTACAGAAGAGAAAGAAAGCTCTCCAGGTCCCTCTATGCCAGCACACGTCTCTACTCTGGAAACCGGCCAAACCACCTCCGCTGGTACGACTGGGTCCGTCCGCGGTCGCGGCTCACCATCAATAGGGCGAGACACCCATCGCCTCACAAGTCTGGTAGTGCTTGTGGCAGCCCCGACAAACCCCACAGGCATACTCCGATACGTGGCACGAGTGCGACCATGCCAGGACATCCCAAGGCACTTTCGACCTCTGAACGAGGTCAACTGGTGCCAGGTCTATTGCCGGCGCCTCGAGGCGCAGACCACCTTCCTGTAGTCTCAAAGTCGTGTCCATTGCGTCGATGAACTCACGTCTCCCGTCGGCGTGGGCGACGTCGTCCTTCACTGTACCTAGCAACAGGCGTTCGACTCCAAGAGCAACTCCCTTCATCGCTGCAAGGGTGACTAGCATCTGGTTTCGAAAGGGCCACCACTCAGTGACAGGCGCGACACTAAGCGGTGTCCGCCCGACCATGTCACCGCTACCGAGCGGCCTGAGGTCAACTTCGACGACTTCGTGTCTCATGCCAAGTGCCTCAGCAACGGCAGCCGCTGCCCGAACCTCCCCAGCCGCCGCTAACTGTCCGTAGTCAATCGTGATCGCCACCGGAGGCCTGCGCATATAGGCGACGGAAACCGAGTCCATCCCGCCAGAGAGGAGTACCGCCGTCCTGCTCATGCGCGCCACGCGACTTTGTGAATCGCGGTAACTAGGTCATCGAAAACGCGACATCCCGTCCCTTCCAGCATCTTCAGATCGCCTGCCGACACTCGCTGGGCCAGAGCGTAGACCGGCTTCTCTCGAGCTCGCGCATAGCCGACTTCGAACAAGGTCCCACTGTCAAGCCCGTCTAGGACAGCGAAGACGACATCTGACCGCTCTAACCCTTCTCGGTCGGCTTGAGCTACTTTCCTTGCCGGGCCAGGACCGACGTCATGAGCGGGCGAGAACACCTTCATGCCCAACTGCTGAAGCCCCACACGAGCCTCATCGATGAGCCAACGCTGCCCGATAGTAAAGAACGGACCCGCCAGATAGACAAGCCCCCCCTTCCACCGTACGCACTCGGAACGGCCGCGGAGATCCTCGGTCTCCGGCACAGGAAGAGCCCTCAGCTCCGCGTAGCTCGAGACCGCCGCAGACGCAAGCGATGCTGCCTCTAAGGGCTCGTCTCCGTGGATCATCCACCGAGCCGCGAAGACCGCCGCGAACACATCGCCAGACCCCAGCGAGAAGACCTCCTCGCTCGCGCGCGGCAACACGCGTTCCACACCGCGCTTGGTGAAGACGTCCGCCCCTTCAGCTCCCAGCTTCGCTACCACCACGTCGGCACCGCCGCTTAAGAGACAACTCGCGGCCTCTCGCACCTCGGTGGCGCAGCCCAAGGCCAGAATCTCGCGCCGATTCCCAACCACTGCGAGGACGTCGGCGCTACTACCATTCGCCGAGAACGGCTTCGGGTCAAACGCAGACTGAGGATCGTAAACGCAGCGTGCCGCAGTCACACGTGCATCCCCCTCGAGCATTCCGAACCGAAGTACACAGTCCCCGCTCACGTCAAGTGGATCGAACTTCTCAATGCGAGATGTAGGCGGGTAGATCGCCGGCGTCGCCAAGCAGTGAGCATAGTCGAACAGAATCTCTTGCTCGACAGTCTCAGCATTGACAGCAACACCGTCTAGAACCACTTCCGGGAGAAACGCCTCAGCCATCGTCTTTGAAGCGTACGTGCGAAATGTGATGTTCTCGACATGACTCGAGACAGAGGCGGCCGCCCGCCCTCCGGAACCAAAAACTCGATCCCACTGGGCCGAGCGGCAGTGTTCTCGATAAAGGCCACCGACAACCGTTAGGTGGCTCACCTTGGCTCTATCTCGACTTCGCAGGAGCCTCCCGCTATAGCCCGCACCGTGGCCTTGTAGCTACGGCCTTCCAGGGCGATGCACTGGATTATCTGAGCACTCTTCGGTGACGTAATCGAGCCTGCGGTTTGACCCGCCTCTGTAGTCGCAAGTAGCTGTCGAGGTGGACCCACTCTCCAGTCAACGTCCAAGACGTCATCTACGTGAAGCGTCGAGATGACTGAAGGGTCGGGCGAGTTCAGTCTGGCGTACTCGTTGATGTCGCACGGATCAGAGGGCGCTGCGACGCCCGTAGAGCCGCCTGGCCCCTGGGGGCTCTCGGTGGGCTCGCCACTATCTACTGGTCTCCAATCCCCATTCCCTCCACCACTTCCAGACATGGCCAAAACTCCTTGTTCTTCAGTTCGGGCCGGCGACGCTAGCAGAGGATTCCGCCGCTTGCCGAGCGCCTGAGGACGGGCAACCGCCTCGGCTGGGTCCCCAGTCGACCCGGCCGCGCTCCGGGACGCCCAGGACTGGCTCGAGTTCCACACGCGCTTCTGGACGGAGCGCCTCGATGCGCTTGGC
>WTGL01000227.1:451-4132 GCA_011523565.1 Acidobacteriota bacterium | reverse complement strand
CCACTGCTTGGCGCCGTTCAGCACCCAGCAGTCCCCGTCCCGCCGCGCGCGCGTACGCATCGCCGAGGGGTTCGAGCCGAAGTCCGGCTCCGTCAGGCCGAAGCAGCCGATCATCCGCCCGCTCGCCAGTCCCGGAATGAAGCGGTCCTTCTGCTCCTTCGAGCCGAAGGTCAGGATCGGGTACATGACCAGGGAGCTCTGGACCGAGACCATGCTGCGGATGCCCGAGTCGCCGCGCTCCAGTTCCTGCATGACCAACCCGTAGGCCACGTCGCCGAGGCCCGGCAGCCCGTACTCCGTGAAGTTCGCCCCGAACAGGTTCAGATCGCCCAGTTCGGTCGCCAGTTCCATCGGAGAGCGCGCCTCCCGATGGCACTGCTCGATGATGGGCTTCACCCGTTCGTCGACGAACTGGCGGACCGTGTCCCTGATCAACCGTTCCTCGCCGCTGAGCAGCGAGTCGAAGTTCATGAAATCAACGCCGGGGAATCGCTCCAAGGCACCCTCCAGGATGGTCTGCGGCAGCGCCGAACCCTAGCAGTAGGATGCCGGCCGTGACCCTGGTTCGATTCATGCTGCCACTAGTGGCGGGCATCGCCTGCGCCTGGTGGATCGACCGCTCCACGGCTGCCCGGGGATTGCTGCCACCTGGCTTCGCTGGCGCCTCCCTTTCCGCTGTCTACCGCCGGGTCGCTGCGATGGCGCTGCTGGGCCTGGTGCTCTTTGTCGGCGTGTTCGCGGCGATCGGCCAGATCGGCCTGCCGTCCGCCATGGACCAGATCGACTTCGAGCGCCTCTCGCCGCTACGGCTGTTCCAGATGCACGCGATTCTGGTCGCCATGCTGGCGGCCTGGCTGGTGCTGGGCTACTGGCGCTGCGGACACGACGCGGGCACCGTCGTCCTGAGTCAGCTTGGACTGCGCACGCGGAACAGCCAGACCCTGCCGGCCGAAGTCGGCCTGGGACTTGGCGCGGGCGTCGTCCTGTGGGCCGGCGTGCTGGCCGTCGTGCTGTTGACGGCACTGGTCGTCGGCGCGGCGGGCGGTTTCGAGAACCTGCCGAACGAAGCGCCGAAGATGGTGCTCTGGATGGGAGGCCTGCCGGTCGTCGTGCGACTCATGGTCAGCCTCTCCGCCGGCGTCGTCGAAGAGATCTTCTTCCGCGGCTTCCTGATGCCCCGGGTCGGCTTCGGCCTGTCGAACGTCCTGTTCGTCCTGGGCCACATGAGCTACGAGCAGCCGTTCATGCTCCTGGGCGTCGCCCTGCTCTCGATCGCCTTCAGCATGCTGACGCTCTGGCGCGGAAACATCTGGCCCGCCATCGCCGCCCACTTCCTCTTCGACGCGATTCAACTGCTCCTGATCGTCCCCGCCGCCGCCGGTGCAGCCTCCTAGGGTGACGACTCAGCGTCCGGCAACGACCGCAACGCGGTGCCGTCGCCGCCATCCTCGATCGCGTAGATCTCGACCCGACGACGCCCAGCCGGCAACCACCGCTCCTGAACCAGCGCCGAGAAGCGGCTGCCGCCACGGTGCGAGAAGGTCTCGGTCGTAGCGCGCACGATGCCGTCCACGGCGACCGCCAGCTCCGTTCCGTCGGCGATAGCGGGTTCGATCCGACCGCCGACCAGACTCGGCACGAAGCCGCTCTCGGGGTTCACGTCTTCGTAGCTGTGTCGCGCGGTGAGGATGACGCGAACGTCCCGGGAACTCCCGGCGTCCGTGAGTTCCCCGAGGAAGTCGGCGGCCGCGCGGCCCAGGAGATCCGGCCTCGGCCCGGCGGCGAAGACACCATCGAACGGATCTCCGGAACCGGGCGGCGGCGCGACATCCTCGCCGAACAACCGGTGGAGCCGATCCAGTGTGCTCTGACGCCTGACCGGATCCGTCCGGAAGCTCAGCGTCGACGGCGTGGGCGGTGAGTAGCAGCAGACGGTGAGCGTCCGTTCCGACGCGTCGCCAAGCAGCCTTCCGTCGACTTCCCAGGGCGGCTCCGCGGCAAGTGCCGCGGCGATCGTCGGCAGGATGTCGATCGTCTGCACCACGTGCTCGACGACTCGTCCCTCCTGCTGGCCCGGCCGTTTGACAAACAGCGGAACCTCCAGGAGTTCCTCGAAGTCGGCTTCCGTGGGTGCCCGGCGCAGCGCTCCGGCACGGAAACCATGATCCGCCGTCACGACGATCAGGGCCCGATCGTAGAGGCCGATGCGCCTGAGGCGGTCGACGATCCGGCCCAGCACGCGATCGGCGTAGCCCACCTGGAGAGTGTGCCGCTGAAGACCCTGGATGTAGAGCCAATCGTCCTCGAGCACCTTCGGATCGTCGAGACCCGGGGGAATCACCGGCGCGCCGGCGGGAACGTACTCCCGGCCGGAAGGAAGGTACCGGAACGGAACATGGGGCAGGTTCAGGTGCAGGTAGTACAGCGCCGGCCTACGGTTCCGGTGGCGTTCGAGCTCAAGGAGAAAGTGGTCGACGACACGCGGAACATCCTGGTGGAGCCCCCGGAGGCCCTCCTCTTCCGCATGCTCTCCCGGTGGGCGCCGGTCACGGAATCCGGTCCAGGTCTGGTCGACCTCCGGCGAACCTGTCCGGAGCGCCGGTGGCAGCAACAGGTGGCCGTACACGACGCCGAGGTCGTCAGCCACGGCGGCAAGACGTTCCCCGGGGCCGGCTGGCGGCGGCTCGTCGCAGACGGCCGGGGGACAAAGAAGGGTGAACATCTCGTACGCGACGACCCGGTAGCCGCCCTGGCCCAGCCAGGAGAAGAGGTTCGCGGGATGGGTGCTCCAGTGCGCGTTCGCGGCGGGCCGGGGCAACTTGCCCGTCAGCAGGGTGGGAATCGCCTTCTCCGTCTGGCTGGACGTGGTCAAAGCCAGCGGGTACCAGTCGGCGCCTGCCGCCAGGGCGGCGAAGGACGGATAGCGGCGGTCATCGATCGAACCGTCCGGAAGTTGAATCGAACTCGTGGGTAACTCGTCGAAGACCACGAAGACGATCGGTATGTCCGACGGGATGGCGGGCGCTTCGGCGACCGGGGCGCCGGGGTCGGCGGAGGGTCCGGTCAGGAACAGATCGCGAACGCCCGGCCGGAGGAGGAAGACAAGCGGCGCGATGACCGCCGCGGCAGCGGTCACGCCGACGAGGCTCGAGAACGCGCGGTAGCGGCGCAGGCAGAGGACGGCGCCCGCGCCTCCGGCAGCCGCCAGCACCAGGGCCGCTGCGACCGGCAGCCGGTGGCTCAGTTGGAGCAGGAACGCCGCCGCCAGCAAGACTCGAACGCCGTCCATCCACAGACGCCCGAGGCTGCTCCCGCCTACGGCCGGAAGAGCGAGCGGCGCCGCCAGGATCGCCGGGATGCCGACCGCAAGGCCAAGCGCGAGGGCAGCCAGCGGAACCCCGGTCAGCCGGTGAGCCACGAGAAAGCCCGGTTCTCCGCCGATCAGGTCGAGGATGGGTTGAGCTACGGCGAACGCCCACAGACCGAACACATGCGCGATCGGGAGGAGGCGGCCCGCGTCGTCCTTCGGCTCCCGTGGAGCGCGCAATGTGACCGCCTCAGACCAGCAGGCCGGCGATCGTGGCCGTCTGCAGGCAGGCCAGGGTGCCGGCGATCATCGCGCGGAGCCCGAGGCTGGCCAGTTCGCTCTTGCGCTCCGGGGCGATGCCGCCGATGCCGCCG
>WTGL01000227.1:0-441 GCA_011523565.1 Acidobacteriota bacterium | reverse complement strand
CAGCTGGTTCTCGGCCGAGATGTCCTCGAAGCGGGAGTAGGCGACGAACTCGTTGGCCGCGGTCTTCAGACCGAGAAGCGTTCCCACCGCGTCCGCCTCCGCCCATGGCACCCCCATGACCCAGGCCAGGGGCCGGAACAGGAAGCCGAGGATCATCTCCAGGTTCAGGCCCGGAAGGCCGATCCAGCCGCCGACCGGCCCGAGCAGGCCGTTGACCATCGCGACCAGCGCGATGAAGGCGAGCAGCATGGCGCCGACGTTGATCGCCAGCTTCACGCCGTCGCCGGCGCCCTGGGCGGCGGCGTCGATCAGGTTCGCCCAGGGTGTCTTGACCTTGAAGTCGGCCTCGGCGGAGACCTTGTCGGTTTCGGTTTCCGGGATCATCAACTTGGCCATGACCAGGGCCGCCGGCGCCGACATGACGCTGGCCGCGATCAGGTG
>WTGL01000147.1:20845-26587 GCA_011523565.1 Acidobacteriota bacterium | reverse complement strand
GTTCTGCTTCGACAGCGCGCCGGTCAGGTTGATGTCCATCGTCATCGGCTCGAGATCGAGGAACTGGTGCGCCTGCAGGATCGGAATGATGAAGGCCGCGCCGCCGTGGTAGCACTTCGCCGAACCGGTGCCGCCGATCTTGCCGTAGACCACAAGGATGCGGTCCGACGGGCAACGCCGGTAGCGGCTCGAGAGCGAGAAGATGAGGATGAGGACCGCCGCCAGGGCGGACAGGATGAGGATGATCAGATCCACGGTTTGGTTCTCCCGGGTACTGGCTATTTCGTGTCTTGCGGTTCGGCCGCTTCCGCGTCCAGCGGAGCGACGAGCAGGGTGTTGGAGTCGACAGTGTCGACCACGCGGATGCGGGTCAGCGTGGGAAGATCCCGGTCGTGCCGCGTCATCGCGGCGACCGTGCGCAGCCGGCCCTGGACCAGAACCTCGACCTGACCGGGCTTCTTGAGACCGCCTCCGATCGGCGCATACACCTTGCCGGCCACGCCGACCGCGTTCCTGTAATCGATCGTGCCGCTGTGGCGCAGGCCCATCATCACGCGGATGATCAGGAGCAGGATGCCGGCGAACAGGAGGCCGACGACGGTGCCGCCGATCGAGGCGGCCAGAGTCGAGTAGCCGGCTCGCATCATCACGACGCCGGTCCAGCCGAAGCCGGCCAGGAAACCGCTCACGGTGCGCATCGAGAGCAGCGACGTGCCTTCGCCCTCGGCCGCGTCGAGGATGTCGTCGAGCCCGAAGACCGTGAGAACCACCTGGATCAGCAAGGCCAGGGCGGAGACGATGCCGAGCGCGTAGAAGACGCGGTACGCGCCTTCCAGGGAACCCCACCAGCTACTGACTGCCTCCATCGCTCCTCCCTCTGTTCTACGTCGATCCGGAGTCCATTGTTGACGCTGCTACGCGCTGTGCGCCGCGCGTTCGATGCCGCGTGCCTCGTCGACCCGTAGCAGCAACAGGCCGCCGACCAGGAAGAAAACGAGGACCACCCCGATGCCGGTGCGCTGTCCATAGCCGGCGGTGATGAGGCCCAGCAGCATCGGTCCGAGGAAGGCCGTCGCCTTGCCCGAGAAGGCGAAGAAGCCGAAGAACTCGTAGCGCTTGGGCGCGAACCGGCCCATCAGCGACCGGCTCGCGGACTGGTTGGGGCCCATGAACAGGCCCAGCACCAGCGCCGCGCCCCAGAACCAGGCCTTGGTGGGCGCCGCGACGGCGACCAGGGAGCAGACGAACAGGCCGACCAGGCTCCACAGCACGGTGGCACGGCCGCCGACCCGGTCGTCGACGAGGCCGAACAGGAACGCCCCCAGCCCGGCCGCGACATTCAGGGCGATGCCGAAGACGATCACTTCGGCGGTGTCCATCCCGAAGGTCCCTGCTGCGTAGACGCCGCCGAAGGCGAACACGGTGATCAATCCGTCGTTGTAGATGAGCCGCGCGATCAGGAAGCGAACGATGTCCTTGAACTCGCGGATCCGGGTCAAGGTGCGGCCAAGGTCCAGGAAGGCGCCGCGAATCGTTGCAGCCATGCCTCCGGTGCCGTCACCCAGGCGGGGTATGACCTCGTCACGCAGGCGGATGAGCGCCGGCAGGCTGAAGACCAGGAACCAGGACGCGACCAGCAGGTTCGACGCGCGGACGTTGAAGCCGTCCTCCGTGCTGAGTGGCAGCCAGGGGGCGCTGTCGCCGAGACCGATCAGTCCGAGCAGGGCGACCACCAGGCAGGCGAGCCCGCCCGCGTAGCCGAGGCCCCAGGCGTAGCCCGAGATCCGCCCGATCGTTCGGGGCGTCGACAACTGGGGGAGAAAGGAGTTGTAGAACACCATGCCGACCTCGAAACCAACGTTCGCCACGATGAACAGCGAGAGCGCGGAAAGAACGGCGTTGCCGCTCCCCGGGACGATGAATGCAAGCCAGGTGGTGGCGCCGACCGAGACCAGGGTGGCGGCGACCAGGAACCGGCGGCGAAGCCCCGAGCGGTCGGCCATCGCTCCGAGCAGCGGTGACACAAGCGCGATGATCAGGGAGCTGATCGTGATCCCGCGCGACCACAGGACCGTCCCCCGATCTGCGTCCTCGGCGAAGGTCTGGGAGAAGTAGGTGGCGTAGACGAAGGTCACCACCAGGGTGGTGAAGGCGGAGTTGGCCCAGTCGTACAGACACCAGGACGCCACCGCCCTCCTGCGGGCGGTGGGCTGCGATCCGCTGCCGCTCACTCCTGGAATGGCTCGTCCTCCCACCAGGGAAAGTAGGGCGGCAGGTCGGAACTGACCTTCATCGGAAACTCGGCCGGGCGCTTCTC
This sequence comes from Acidobacteriota bacterium, assembly GCA_011523565.1. Lineage (GTDB taxonomy): Bacteria > Acidobacteriota > Thermoanaerobaculia > Multivoradales > Multivoraceae > Multivorans. The sequence goes on along the minus strand of WTGL01000147.1, from coordinate 24,270 downwards.
GAGGAACGACGTCACGCCTTCCCGAGCGTCGTCGCTCTTGCCGCGCCAGTAGATGCCCTTTGATTCGACCCGGTGCGCGGCCATCGGCGACTCGGCGTCGAGGCCCTTCCACAGCATGTGACGGGTGATCGCGACCGACACCGGCGAGGTGTTCGCGGCGATCTCCGCTGCCAGCTCGCGGGCCGCCGGCAGTAATTCGCCGGGCGGCAGGAGGCGGTTCACCAGTCCGGCCTCGAACGCCTCCTCCGCAGGAAAGACGCGGCCGGTGAGCGCCCACTCGGTGGCCCGTCCCATGCCGACCAGGCGGGGAAGGAAGTAGCTGCTGCAGGCTTCGGGAACCATGCCGCGGCGGACGAAGACGAAGCCCATCCGCGCTTCCGTCGAGGCCAGGCGGATGTCCATCGGCAGGGTCATCGTGATGCCGATGCCGACCGCTGGGCCGTTGATCGCGGCGATGATCGGCTTGCGGACGTTGTAGATCGCGAGCGACAGGACGCCGCCGCCGTCGCGGTAGGTATCGCCGTCGGCTTCCGGGTGCGAGAAGGTGTTGCCGCCGGAGGAAAGGTCGGCGCCGGCGCAGAAACCGCGCCCTTCGCCGGTCACGATGACGGCGCGCACGGAGTCGTCGCCGTCGGCGCGATTCAGCGCATCGATCATCTCCCGCATCATCTGGCCGTTGAACGCGTTCAGGCGCTCGGGCCGGTTCAGCGTCATCAGCAGGACGCCGTTCTCGACCTCGTAGCGGATCGTCTCGTACGCCTGTTCTTCGGGCATCTGCTTTCCTCGCCTGTTTCTACAGCCGGCGCGCAGCCGTTCCAGCAGCGGCCCCGGAGACGCCCGGGACAGGGAAACGAAGGCAGAACCGCTCGATGTCCTGTCTCATGGCGTCCAGGCGTTCGTCATCGCCGTGCCGCCGCAGTGCGTCGACGATCCACTCGGCAAGCAGCTTCATCTCCGCCTCCTCCATGCCGCGCGTGGTTGCCGCGGGGCTGCCGAGACGGATGCCGCTGGGCCGCAGCGGCGGGAGCGGATCGTCGGGGATCAACTGCTTGTTCACGGTGATGGACACCTTGTCGAGTGTCTCCTCCGCGACCCGGCCGTCGATGTCGAAGCTCTTCCGGGTGTCGAGAACCATCATGTGGTTCTCCGTGCCGCCCGTGACCAGTTCGGCGCCCCGGTTCATCAGTTCCTCGGCCAGCACCTGTGCGTTGGTCAGCACCTGCCGGGCATAGACCGCGAACTCCGGTTCCAGCGCCTTGCCCAGGGTGATCGCCAGGGCGGCAACAGCGTTCATGTGCGGTCCACCCTGGAGTCCCGGGAACACCGCCTTGTCGATCTTTCGGCGGTGCTCGGCACGGCTGAGAATCAGGCCGCTGCGGGGACCGCGCAGGGTCTTGTGGCCGGTCGTCGTCATCACGTCGAAGCCGTGGTCGAGCGGGTTGGCCATCGCGTTGCCGGCGATCAGGCCGCCGATGTGGGAGACGTCGGCCATCTTCATCGGCGAGCCGGAGAGCGCCTGGACGTTCGCGTGCTCGGCCCGGAACACCTTGCAGGCCCGTTCGATGGCGATCCGTTCCACCGCGTCCGTGAACTCCTGGCCGCCGTAGTAGCGGCGGCCGGGGTAGCCCTCGGCATACTTGTTCGTCAGCACCGAGCCGTTGGCCGCGAAGACCTCCGGGTAGGTGTAGTTCTCCGACGGGATCAGCTCGACCCCGCGCCGTTCCCTGTCCTCTTCGCCGACGATCGCCGCCCAGACGGCGGGATCGCTGCGTGCCAGTGCCTGCCGGTTGGAATCCACTACGCGGCTCCTCCGAAGTCGATCGCCTGGCGGAAGATGCCGGTGGCCGTGATCGGTATCCCGTACCGGCGCCTTCAGCCGCCGGTCGTTGCTACTTGAGCGCCGCCTTCGCGGCCTCGAGCAGAACCGTCTCCGGGAGACGGACCCTGTAGTCCGGGTTCACGTAGTGGAACGCGATCCGACCGTCCGTGTCGAGCACGAAGACGGCGGGCACCGGCAGCATGTGGTGGTCGTCTCCGGCGTACGCTTCAAGGTCGAGCTGGTAGCTGTCCCGGTAGGTCCGCACCATTTCCTCGTTGCGAAACGCGATGCCGAACGCCTGTGAGGCCGCCATGCCCCGATCCGAGAGGAGCCGGTACTTCAGCTCGTTCTTGTCGACGGTGGCCTGCAGTTGGTCGACGATGTCCGGTGAAACCGCGAACAACTGATAGCCGAGGTTGATCAGATCCTGCTCTATCTCCTGCAACTGACCCAGTTGCGTGTTGCAATACGGTCACCAGCCGCCGCGGTAGAAGATGAGGATCGTCGGCTGGGCCCTGGCCGCGGCGGCCAGATCAACGACACCGCCGTCGGTGGCGGGGAGTTCGACTTCGGGGACGGCGCTGCCGACCAGGAGCGGCCGGACGTCCTCCGCGGATGTCGGCACGTCGGCGGCAAGTACAGGAGAGGCGCAGACCAGCGCCGCGCCAGCCAGGAAAGCTCTCGTTTTCATGGCCGGGAGAGTAGCACGCGGGCGGCCCGCCGGCGCTCACGAATCTCGTCCCAGGGGACCACGCCGGTGCGCGCCGCCCAGTCGTTCCAGAGAGCGGCGAGTGCGGCGACCTGCTCCGGTTCGTCGGCGGCGAGGTCGTAAGCCTCCGTCCGGTCGGCCAACAGGTCGTAGAGCTCCCATTCCCCGGGATGGCGCGACACCAGTTTCCACTTGCCGGACCGTACGGCGCGGTTGCCCTCGTGTTCCCAGAACACGGCCTCGCGTTCGAGCGGCTGGTCCTGGAAGGCCGGCAGCAGGCTCGTTCCCTCGACCGGGATCCAGTCCTCATCGGCCCGGCTGCTCGGGTGGGACGCACCAGCAGCGTCGAGCGCGGTCGCCATCAGGTCCACGACATGGGCCGTTTCGCCGACGATGCCGCCGCCTTCGGTGATGCGGTTCGGCCAGTGAACGATCAGCGGCGAGGCGATCCCGCCTTCGTGGACCCAGTGCTTGTAGAGGCGAAAGGGCGTGTTGCTGACGTGCGCCCAGTGCGGGCCGTAACTTTGGTAGCTCGATTCGGGGCCTGGCAGTACCCGTGTGTCGTTGCCGACCGCGACCGGGCTGCCGTCGAGGGCCTGGCGTGGGATCGCGAGGCCGGTCCACTGGTCCGTCAGGACCTCGGCGCAACCGCCGTTGTCGGCCAGGAACAGGATCAGCGTGTTGTCGAGTCGACCGGTCTCCTCGAGGGCAGCCAACAGCGCCCCGATCCCCTGATCCATGCGGTCGATCTGGGCGGCGTAGACTTCCATCGCCCGCTCGAACCAGGGCCGCTCCCGGTCGGGGACCTCGTCCCAGGCAGGCACTCGCGGGTCGCGCTCGGCTAGCAGCCAGTCTTCGTCGATGAGGCCCAGTTCGCTCAGCTGTTCCTGGCGCTTC
>WTGL01000147.1:10486-20835 GCA_011523565.1 Acidobacteriota bacterium | reverse complement strand
GCCGTGGATCGTGCCGTAGAAGCGGTCGAAACCGCGCTGCAGAGGCCAGTTGTGGGTCGAGGTCAACTCGTCATTGCCGCTCCAGGGGCCGACATGGCGGGTGACGTGCCACTTGCCCGACATGTAGGTGCCGTAACCGGCCTCGCCGAGCGCTTCGGCGATCGTCACCGCGTTGGCGGCAAGGTCTCCGCGGTACCCGGGCAGGTCGTCGTCACCCATCATGTGGCCGACGCCGGCCTGGTGCGCGTAGAGGCCGGTCAGGAGCGACGCCCTGGTCGGGCAGCAGCGGGCGGTGTTGTAGAAGTGGCTGAACCGCAGGCCGTCTGCGGCCAGGCGATCGAGGTTGGGGGTTTCGATCTCGCCGCCGTAGCTGCCGAGGTCGGAGAAGCCCATGTCGTCGGCCATGATGAGGACGATGTCGGGCCGGGGCGGGGCTTCCTCGCCGCCGCAACCAGGAAACCCGAGGAGGACGACCGCTACCGAGGTAAGGCGGGCGGCCGATACGCGAGAGCCAAGGGAATCGCCGGCCGGTTTCTTGCGTGAGGACATGGCCGCAGTGTACTTTTTCGAGAGGGTGAGGTGCGGTGGATCCTGTGTCGGTGGCTTGCTGCTCACGGCGGCGTTCGTGCTCCTTGCGGCGCCCGCCGAGGGTCAGCGCCTGCTGAGCCTGACGCCTCAGGCGACGGGGCGTGCAACCGTCGGCGATCCGGACTTCGCACCACAGATCGCTGCGCTTGCAGTCCAGGTCGACCTGGAGTTGCTTCGCACCGAGCCGGGACGGCTGGAACTGCCGACGCCGGACGGCCGTGTTCTGATCGCGGAACTGAGCGCGTTCGAGGATCGTGGCGGCGGCGACCTGATGTGGTCTGGCGGTCTACCGGACGCGGGCTACGACAGCGTCGTGCTGACGCTCGAGAGTGGCCGCCTCGTGGGCTGGTTCGTTGAGCCCGGCGGTGTCCGCTACCGGATCAGCGCCCGGCCCGACGGCAGCGGCCGCCTGGAGGCTGGTTTCAACCTGCCGGGCGCGGAGCCGGACGCCTTCTGCGCCGTGGGCTCCGATCGCGGCCAGCCGGCGCCGGGCGCCCCGGTGCGCCTGGCCGGGGCGGTGGCGCACGATCCGCCCGCGCGCGTCGTGGCCCCGCAGAGTCACGACACGCTCGATATCCTCGTCGTCTATACGCCCACGGCGGCCGCGAACTGGGCCGGCCGAGGCGGGGCGCAAGCGGCGATCCGGAACGCCGGCGACTACCTGAACATGGTCCTGCGGAACGGCCGCATCGACATTCGCGGGAACATCGTCCACTCGGCCCAGGTGGCGGGGCTCGATCGCGTCGGAAGGGATGGGACCGGTCTCTACGGCGCGTCGATCATCAGCCAGCTCAGGTTTCACGGGGAGGCGCTCCGTCTCCGTCGGGAACATGGAGCCGACCTGGTTCATCTGTTCACCGGCGAGTCGCCCTGGCTGTTCAACGCCTGCGGCCAGCACTACCTGCTCTTTCGCGATGAGACGGCGGAGGACTTCTCGGAGTTCGGGTACGGCTGGACCGCCAACTCCTGCTACGCGGACGGATCGATCTTCGCCCACGAAGTGGGCCACGGCCTGGGCGCCCACCACGATCCGGACAACGGCGGTTCGCCCGAGTCCGCCGTCAGGCGGTATGCCTTCGGTCACGGCAATCTCGACCGGATTCCGAACGTCGGGACGATCATGAGCTACACGGGCCAGGAAGAGCCGTACCTGTCGAGCGTGCGGATCAGGCCCCAGGGCCGCGTGATCGGCGTCGCGGGCGAGCGGGAGAACGAACGCGCTCTCCGGGAGACGATCCACATCGGCGTGGAGTACGGCGATTTCGTTCCCCCGCTGACCCCTGGCGCACCGGCGGCGCCGACGGAGTTGCGCGTCGAGATGGCGGACGACACTTCGGTGCGGCTCTCCTGGCAGGATAACGCGCCGGATGCGGACGGCTACGAAGTGACCTTTTGGAGGCCGGAGCAGACGGACGATCCCGCCACGCGACGACTGGAGGGTCGCAGGACGGCGGTCCTGGGCCTTCCGGTGGCTACCGCGGGTACGCGCTACTTCTTCTTTCTGAGGGCGGTTAGCGGAGAAAGCACCTACTCGGCGGGCAGCAGCACCGTCACACTCGTGACACCAGGCGCCGAGCCTGCGCCGCCGTCCGGGCTCGCCTGGGAACCGGTGCCGGTGACGGACCCGGCCGAGATGGGAACGAGCGCCGCCCGCGTGACCTGGGTCGACAACTCGGACGACGAGTACTACTTCGAGGTGCAACTCTCGATCGGCGGTCCCGTGCGGCGCAAGTACGTGTCTCCGAACTCGCGCTCGACCGTGCTGTCGCGCCTGGAGCCTGGACGAGCCTACGGTGTGCGCATGAGCGCCATCGGCCCCGGCGGCACGGCGACGGGCAGTGAGTTCATGGTGTTGAGACCGCGCCTGCCGCCGGGCCCGGCGGCCGTCACGAACCTGACCGCGAGTGCCACCGGTCCCACGTCGGTCCGCTTGACGTGGACCGACAACTCCACCAACGAGCTCGGCTTCCGGGTCCTGGCGCTGGTGTCGGGCTGGTTCGGTCTGTTTGAAACCGAGGCCGACAGGGAGTCCATCGAGCTCGAGGGGCTGGCCCGTGGCGGCAGCTACGCCTTCTATGTGTTGCCATTCAACGATTCCGGTCTGGGGAGACGTACGGGGATCGGCTTGGCTCTGGGTTCCCCAGGGCGCGGCCCCGTGGCTCCGACCAAGCTCAGTTGGGCGGTCTCCGGGGGTGCGGCCCGCCTTGCCTGGGTGCACAACACGAACGACGAGACGGGGTTCGAGATTCAGTCGCGCCCCGACTACGACAACGCGGACACCGTCGTCGTCGGGGGCGGCCGCTGGACCCGGGTGGCTCTGGCGCCGGCGGGAGCCAGGGCCTTCGAGCTCGAGCGCAGCGAGGAGGTGGACTACCGGGTCTTCGCCTACAACGGCACCGGATTCTCGAAGGCCAGCAACACGGTCAGAGGGATGCCGTTCGACGGAACAGGCCCGACGCCGAGCGGGGGCGATCTGACGGCGACCCCTTCCGGCGAGACGTCGGTGGAGCTGGCCTGGACCGGCAGGTGGACCCGGGCGGCCCGGGGCACGCTCTCCATCGAGGCACGCAACCCGGCTAGCGGCTGGGTCGAAGTGGCGACTGCCGCGCCGACGATGGGGAACACCGTCGTCACGGGTCTGGAGGCCGAGACGCCCTACACGTTCCGGCTTCGGGCCGGACGCGCGGACTACTCCCCGGAAGTCAGCGTGACGACCGGCGCCTACCAGGGCGCCTGTCGGGGCGCTTCGGAGGTTCTCTGTCTCCGGAACGGCCGTTTCGAGGTGCGGGCACACTGGAGCAAGCCGGACAGCGTCAGCGAATACGGTGCGGGTCCGGCTGTGTCGGTCGATGTGTCGGACGAGTCCGGTCTGTTCTGGTTCTTCGAGCCCGAGAACATCGAACTGGTCGTCAAGGTGCTGGACGGCCGGGCGCTCAATGACCGCTACTGGGTCTTCTTCGGTGCGTTGTCCGACGTGGAGTACTGGATCACGGTGAGGGACGCGACGACCGGCGCACGGCAGACGTACCACAACCCCCCGCGTGAAGTCTGCGGACAGAACGACCTCGACGCGTTCCGCGATCCGGGCGCGGCGTCGACTCGATCGACTGCGGGCGGCCACGGTCCGGGTGGACCGGGCATCGAGCTGGTGCCAGTAAGCGCGGTCGCGCTCAACGCGGTCGGTGTCGGCCGTTCGAGTCAGGGGGGTGGCGACTGCGAGGCGGCGGTAGACCGTCTGTGTCTCCTGGACGATCGCTTCTCGGTCAAGGTCGACTTCGTCGATCCGAACGCCGGCACCGGCTTGCAGGAACCGGCCCAGGTGATTCCGTCGCTCACGATGGCGAAGACGGGTTTCTTCTGGTTCTTCAGCTCGTCGAACATCGAGCTGGCCGTGAAGATGCTGGACGGCCGTGGCCTGAACGGCCACTTCTGGCTCCTGTACGGCGGCCTGTCGGATGTCGAGTACGAGATCACGGTCACGGACACGGTGACCGGGGAGACCTCGCCCTACCGCAACGAGCCGGGCAGCATCTGTGGTCAGATCGACGTCGAGGCGTTCTGACCGGGACTTGGCGCGCCTGCCGACTCTCCATGGACCGCGATACCTACCGAAGCCTGATCGGCCGCTTCGCCACCGGCGTGACGGTTGTGACAACGAACGTGGGTGGTCGGCTGCACGGCATGACCGCGAACGCGGTCTGTTCCCTGTCGCTCGACCCGCTCCAGTTGCTGGTCTGCGTCGATCGCGGGTCGAACTGTTACATCCAGATGCAGGGCGCCGAGGTCTTCGGCGTCAGCATTCTCTCGGCCGACCAGGAGGAGATCTCGAACGTGTTCGCCCGATCCACGGAACCGACCGAAGGCTCCCTTCCTGGTGTGGAGCACCGGCTCGGTCGCCTGGGAGCGCCGCTGATCGAGAACGCGCTCGCCCATCTGGAGTGCCGGATCACGGAGCGAATCTCCGGCGGCGACCACATCATCGTGATTGGAGACGTGGTGGCAGGCGAAGTGGTTCGGGACGGCGAGCCGCTGCTGTTCTACGGCGGCCGGTACGCGAGGCTCGCCGGCTGAGCCCGCGTTTCAGGCCACGAGCGGGCAACTCGGGTCGAACTCACGGTCCAGGGCGGCCAGTTCGACGATCGCCTCCTGAACTACCTGTTGGGGAGTTGCCCCCTGCTCGATGCGCCGCAGCCACTGCATGGCCGGGTTGCCCTGTTCCAGAACAGCCCGGACGGGCTCGAGCAGTCCGTCGAAGCCGTGACGGCCGGCAGTCGGGGTGACGCTCTTGAGCATCGATTCCGCCCACGCCCGGAAGGTGAGGGTGTTTCCGTCGACCCAGTTGATTCCTTCGGCATCGAGACTGGCGGTGCCGGCGGCGCGCTCGTTCGTCGCGGCCAGTTCTTCGAGTTCGGACGAGGACCGTTCATGCAACGGATCGAGGTCCGGCTGCTCCAGCACCTGCCACACGCGCGCCTCGTAGAGGGCGGTGACCGCCTGCAGGATGTACGGATCGCTGATCCGATCGCAGATCCGAAGCTCCAGGCGGTCCAGATCCCTGGGCGTCGCCGGTCCGTTTGGCCGGATGCCGAGCCAGAGGTGGCGCCCGTTCTGCATCGTGCCGTTCGCGAGCTGCTCGTCCATCCAGGTGGCGAAGGAGCTGGCGTCGGGGAAGAACGGCACCCTCTCCGGGGTGAGGGGAAAGCGTAGCCATCGCGTCGAGTGCTGGCCGGTGGTTGCGCCTGAGAGGAAGGGTGACGCGGCGGTGAGCGCCAGGAACACCGCGGCCTCCATTCGCAGCACCCGGTAGGCGCGCAGCAGTTCCTCCGGGTCGTCTATCCCCAGATTGATGTGGGTCGAGGCGGTAACGACGCGGTTGCCGTAGGTGTCGCGGATGTAGCGGTAGTACGGATTCTCCGGGTCGGAGAAGTAGAAGGAGTCGGGATCCGCCAGTGACAGGGCGCCTCCCGGCACCAGCGTGCAGCCGTGATTGGCCTCCAGGTAGCGCCGGAGCGCGCAGCGCTTTGCCATCAGGCGGTCGATGAGGACCTGGTAGCTCCGGTAGGGGGCGGTGGTGAACTCGACGTTGCGTCCATCCGGCTCGGTCGTGTAGCCGTCGAGCGCCTCCTTGACCTGTGGCGAGAGCGGCAGGACGTGGCCGTCAGGGGTCCCGGTGTAGACCTCCTCTTCCAGGCCCTTCAGCAGTTGACGGTGCAGCGGATGGTGGTCGACGGTCATGTGGGACTCAGGCGCGGCACAGGTAACCGCCTAGAAGTGAAAGGCTTAGCGGCTGCGGAACAGCCGCCGCCGAGCCCCCGATTCTACCAAGGGGCGGCGCCAGCGACCGTTGCTACGATCGGCGGCATGAAGATACAGGGCAAGTCGTGCGTCGTCACCGGCGGCGCGAGTGGCATTGGCAGGGCGCTTTGCCGCCGGTTCGCCGCCGACGGCGCCAGGGGAGTCGTGGTCGCTGACCGCGACGGTGACGGTGCCGCGGCGGTGGCGAGCGAGATCGGCGAGGGCGCGATCGCCGTGGCCGTCGACGTGGCCGTGGAGGAACAGGTTCAGGACATGGTCGCCCGCGCGGAGGCGGCCTTCGGCGACATCGACCTGATCTTCTCCAATGCCGGCATCGGCACCGGCGGCGGCGTCGAGGTGACCGACGATGGCTGGCAGAACATCTGGGAGATCAACGTGATGTCCCACATCTATGCCGCCCGTGCCGTGCTGCCGAAGATGATCGAGCGGGGCGAGGGCTACATCGCCAGCACCTCGTCCGCCGCGGGTTTGCTGTCGCAGATCGGCTCGGCGCCCTACGCGGTGACCAAGCACGCTGCGGTGGCGCTCGCGGAGTGGATCGCGATCACGCACGGCAACGACGGCATGATGGAGGCCGACGAGGTGGCCGAAATCGTCGTCCGCGCGATCGAGCAGGAGCGTTTCCTGATCCTGCCGCACCCGCAGGTCCTGGAGTACATGCGGCGCAAGACCTCGGACTACGACCGCTGGCTGCACGGCATGAGGAGGCTGCGGGAGCGCTTCCTGGCCGGGGTCTGACGTTCACCGGCGATTGCCGGCTGCCTGTAGCTACGGCTCTTCCGGACCGCCGAGAGTCTTCGCACCCAGATGGGCGCTGGGCAGGAACAGGAGGATGCCGACGACCCAGAACCAGAGCGGGGATGAAATCGTCGCCATGTTGTAGACGCCGGCGAACAGAAAGAAGGCGCCGACGATCAGGGCCAGTCGACGCTTCGCGCTTCGTGTTACGCGCGCGGCTGTGCCGCCGCCGGCGAACGCGCCCGCGGCCCAGGCGATGAGGACGAACGCCATGTTGACGGCCGGGATGTCCCCCGGTTCGATCGACGCCCGGTCGGTCGGCACTCCCTCGGGCAGGGGAAGCAGCGTGATGGCCGCGACCTGAACGAAGCTGATCACGATGCCACCGACGACGAGGCCGGCGGGAATGGCGAGGACGGTTCGCAGCATGAACTCTCCTTGATCCGGTTCAGCGGCCCCCTGCGAAGAGCCGGGGCGACGCCGAACGGGTGTCGACTATACGGGGTCGCATGCCGCAGTGGCTGCGCCGCCGGTTCGTGGTAGAAACACCGCCTTCCAACGAGGAGACCTGAAGAATGAAGCTCGCCGTCGAGTTCCCGAGTGTGGTCTATCGGGAGGGACCGGAGGCCGTTGCCCGCCTGGCTGGAGCGGTGGACGAGATCGGTTTCGATCAACTGGACATCTTCGACCACGTCGTCATGGGCTACGACACCGATGGCCGGGAGAAGAACCGTTACCCGGCAAAGATGCCCATCATGGAGGCCTTCGCCACCCTCGGGTACATGGCGGCCTGCACGTCGCGGATCGGGCTGGGCACCGAGGTTCTGGTCCTGCCGCAACGCGATCCGGTTTTGACCGCGAAGCAGGCATCGACCCTGGACACGCTCTCCGGCGGCCGCCTGCGTCTGGGTCTCGGGGTCGGTTGGCAGGAATCGGAGTACGACGCCCTGGGGCAGGACTTCCACAACCGCGGGCGGCGCATGGACGAGGCGATCGCCGTTCTCCGCGCCTGCTGGAGTCAGGACCCGATCGACTTCGATGGCGAATTCTACCGCGTGGAGGCGATGGCCATGGAGCCGAAGCCGCCCCGCGGCGCGGATCTGCCGATCTGGATCGGCGGCCATAGCGAAGCGGCTTTCCGCCGCGCGGGCCGCTTCGGCGACGGCTGGATGGGCGTCGCCTCAAGGGAGTTGTTCGAGAGCGGCGATCAGGCGATCGCCTCGATCCGAAGGCACGCGGAGAGCGCCGGTCGCGATCCCGAGACGCTGGAGTTCCAGGCCCAGGTGTCGCCGCCGCCCCGACCGGGGAACGAGAGCGACCGCACGTTCTACGTCGATCCGGAGCGTGTCGCCGCGGCCGCCGCCAGACTGGGCGAGTTGGGGTTCGACGGCGTGGCGCTCAACCTGACGGGGCTCTTCCTGGCCGGTGCCCGCAGCGTCGACGCGATGATCGACGGCGCGGCCGCCCTGCACGACAAGCTGCGGGCTGAGTTGGGTTAGAAGCCGGCCTGGGAGCGGCGCCCCTCAGTCCGAAGCCGCCGCCTCCGCATCGGTTCGGCTGCGCCGCCACTGCCGGTACGCGCCGATCATGAGCCAGGCGCCGGCCGCGAGCAGGCCGAGCGGCCAGAACTCCCACACGCGGTCGATGTCGTAGCCGAGCGTGTAGTCGAGCAGAGCCAGGAATCCGATGACGAACAGGCCCGCGCCGGCCAGCAGCCCGAGCTGGCCGGTTGCGGGCGGTTTCGGTGCATCGTGCAGGCCGAGGTCCGGGCCCTGGCCGAGCTCGATCAGCGTGGCCTGGCGGTAGGCGTCGATGATGTTGAAGAGCCACACGAAGGCCACGACCATGCCCATCAGGCCCTCCTCCGTGGCGAGGAAGATGGAGCCGACCGCCAGCAGGAACAGCACGATGCCACGCTGGTACAGGCCGTTGTAGACGTGGCCCAGACCGGGGAAGATGGCGAGGATCACGCTCACGGCATGGCGGACGGTCAGCCCGCCCTGGGTCGCGGCCTGAGGCGGCAGTGGCGGTGGCGCCTGCTCGGTGCCGGCTGGCGGCGGAGGTGGTGGAGCGTCCGTGGCCGCTGCCGCTCCGGAGCCGGTGGTCTCCCCGCCATCGGCAGGCGACGTTTGGTGTTCGTGTTCGGCGTTCATGCGGAACTCCTCTCCCGGTGTGTGTTGGCTCGGTTTCGGGTCGTTGTCGGTGGCTCGTCGGCGCCGGCGTCGCCGGGCGTCAACAGACCGCTCAGTTCGCGGATGGCCTCGGACGACGTGTCGACGGCGTCTCGGAACCAGGTTCGGACACGGTCGGTGGGCAACTCCAGCGTTGCACCGAAGAATCCGGCCGGGCGCCAGAGACCCTGCACGGTGCCGAGGCGCCGGGTGACCTCCGCCTGGACCGAGGAGCCGGCTTCGGCCACGGGCTTGAGCAGGTGCTCGCCGGCCGCGGCGCTCAGGCTCGTGGCGGCCTTGCGGCCTGCCGCCACCGGGTCGCCGAGAAGGAGATTCAGGGCGACCGCAAGCACGTAGCTGGCGGCGAGCGCCATGGCGGTTCGGGGCGTTGCACCGAAGGCCGCGGGCCGGTGAGCCGGGTTGCGTGCCGGGATCGCCCGCAATCGCTGCAGGAGCGCGGGTGATGGCTGTAGCTCGGATCCGACCAGCGATTCGAGCTCTTCAGCGCGCGCCTCGCCGTCGCGTTCGTAGGGTGCGCCGACGGCGATCTCGAGGAGCGCGGCGCGAAGCTCGGCGGAGATGGGCAAGCTGGCGCCAAGCTCTTCGATGCCCGGCATCCGTTCCGGCTGCGCCTCCTCCGGGCGAGGCGCCCCTCGCTGACGCGCGCGTCTCACCTGTAGGCCCCGCTACGGGTCGGTGTGGAATCGCCGAGGGCCTGCCGCCGCCGGTCGATCCGGCGGATGAGTTCCAGGCGAGCGCGCCTGAGCCGGGACTTCATCGTCCCTTGGGGCAGATCGAGGAAGGCGCAGATCTCCGCATAGCTCAAGCCCTGCAGATCCCGCAGCATGAGAATCTCCGCGAACGCCTCCGGCATCTCCTCGAGCGTCTGGTAGACCATTCGCAGCCGTTCTCGACGCTCGGCGCGAGCGGACGGGTCCATGCCTCCCGCCTGATACTGCAGCAGTTCGTCCGAGACGATCACGGTCCGCCGTTCGGTGCGGGTGCGGCGGTAGTGGTCCACGCACAGATTGCGGGACAGCCGGAGTGTCCAGCCGGCGAGCGGCACGTCGCCCCGGTAGCGGCCGAGGTTGCGATAGAGCTTCAGGAAGATCTCCTGGGTCAGGTCCTCGGCCTCGGCGGTGTTGCCGGCGAACTGAAAGGCGATGTTGTAGATGCGGCGGCCGTAGCGGTCGATCAACTCGGCCCAGGCGCCGGCATGGCCGGCGGCGGCGCGGCGGGCCAGGAACAGGTCGGGGTTCGGCCCGGAGGATGGGAGCGGAGTCGTCATTGGGCGTCTGATCTGGAAGACGTTCCGCGGTGCGAACAAGTTTCCTCGGGTGCCGCCCCCTGGTGGATACTGCATAATCCCGGTCCGCCGGGCGCTGCGCGCTCGGGAGGATCGCCATGCCCGAACGACGACGCATCCTGGTGACGAATGCCCTGCCCTACGCCAACGGCCCGATTCACCTGGGTCACATGGTGGAGGCGGTGCAGACGGACATCTGGTGCCGGTTGCAGCGAATGCGCGGCCGGGAG
>WTGL01000147.1:0-10476 GCA_011523565.1 Acidobacteriota bacterium | reverse complement strand
GCCGATCATGCTGCGCGCCGAGCGGGAAGGAATCACGCCCGAGGAGCTGATCGGTCGGCTGGCGGAAGAGCACCTGGAGGACTACCAAGCGTTCTCGATCCATTTCGACGACTACTACACGACCCACTCACCCGAGAACCGGGAACTGGTCGAGGAGATCTACGGGCGGTTGCGCGATCGGGGTTCGATCGACCGGCGGAAGGTGCGCCAGTTCTACGACCCGGAGCGGGGGATGTTCCTGCCCGATCGTTTCATCAAGGGCACTTGCCCGCGTTGTGGAGCGAAGGACCAGAACGGCGACAGTTGCGACGAGTGCGGCTCGACCTATCAGCCTTCGGACCTGATCGACCCGCGTTCGATCGTCACCGGCGCCTTGCCGGTCGAGAAGGAGTCCGAGCATCTGTTCCTGCGCCTCTCCGACTATCGGGAACTGCTGGAGGATTGGGTCGGCGATGGCCGCCTGCAGAGCGAGGTCGTCAACAAGCTCCGCGAGTGGTTCGACGACGGTCTTCGCGACTGGGACATCTCGCGCGACGCGCCGTACTTCGGATTCGAGATCCCGGACGCGCCGGGCAAGTACTTCTATGTCTGGGTCGACGCGCCGATTGGCTACATGGCCAGCTTCCGCCGATTCTGCGACGGAAACAGCATCGGATTCGAGGACTTCTGGGGGCCGGACAGCGACGCCGAGCTGTACCACTTCATCGGCAAGGACATCCTCTACTTCCACTGCCTGTTCTGGCCGGCCATGCTGCACGGGGGCGGTTACCGCACCCCGTCCGCAGTGTTCGTGCACGGTTTCCTGACCGTCGACGGCGCCAAGATGTCCAAGTCGCGAGGTACCTTCGTCAAAGCGCGCACCTACCTGGAGCATCTCGATCCGGAGGCGTTCCGCTACTACATAGCGGCCAAGTTGAGCAACGGGCTCGCCGACATCGACCTCAACCTCGAGGACTTCGTTCTGCGCGTCAACTCGGATCTCGTGGGCAAGGTGGTCAACATCGCCAGTCGCTGCGCCGGGTTCCTGCACCGGCAGTCGAACGGCCGGCTGGCGGCGTCGCTGGACGCGCCCGACCTCGCGGCCGCGGCCGCCTCGCAGGCGGAGGAGATCGCGGAACTCTACGAGGGCCGCGACTACAACCGGGCCCTGCGCCGGGTCATCGCCCTGGCGGACAGGGCGAATCGCTACATCGACGACCGGCGGCCCTGGGAGCTGGCGCGCGATCCCGGTCGGGCGGCCGAGGTCCAGGCGGTTTGCACGACGGGTATCGAGCTGTTCCGTCAGTTGATCGTCTATCTCAAGCCGGTCGTGCCGACGATCGCGGCCAGGGCTGAGAGCTTTCTGGGGATCGATCCCCTGGTCTGGGACGACGTCCACGCGCCCCTGGTGGACCATCAGATCCTGCCTTTTGAGCCCCTGATCACCAGAGTGCAGCCGGATCAGGTGTCCGCGATGATCGCCGCCTCGGGCGAGGACGACACCGGGTGAGGCGTTGACGACCGCAGCTCCCGCGGTCGTGGCCGACCGTCTCACCAAGGTCTACCGGATCTACGACACGCCATGGGGCCGGTTGCGCGAGGCGGTGCTGAAACGTCCGGCTCACCGGCCCTTCCGGGCGCTCAGCGACGTCAGCTTCCAGTTGCCCGCGGGCGAGGGGCTCGGCGTGGTGGGGGAGAACGGAGCCGGCAAGAGCACGTTGCTCAAGATCGTCGCCGGTGTGACGCGGCCGACGTCCGGTGAGCTGGCGATTCGCGGGCGGGTCGCCTCGATCCTGGAGCTCGGCGCGGGGTTTCACCACGAGTTCACCGGCCGCCAGAACATCCGGCTGAGCGCGGCGATTGTCGGTCTCGACGAGCGGGAACTCCGGGAGCGCACCCGGGACATCATCGAGTTCAGCGAACTCGGCCCCGCGATCGATCAGCCGGTGCGCTCCTACTCGACCGGCATGACGATGCGGCTCGGTTTCTCGATCGCGGTTCAGGTCGAGCCTGACATCCTGATCATCGACGAGGCGCTTTCGGTCGGCGACGGCTACTTCCAGAAGAAGTGCATGGATCGCCTGCAGAAGTACATGGCGGACGGCGGCACCCTGCTGTTCTGCTCGCACGCGATGTACTACGTCACCGCGTTCTGCCAGCAGGCCCTGTGGCTGCGCGGCGGCGAGGTGGCGGCGGCAGGACAGGCGCTCGGCGTAGTCGGCGAGTACGAGCGGTTCCTGATGGCGAAGACGGGCGAGAGCGCCGAAACGGAGGAACAGGCGAAGGACGATGCGGCAGCGACGCCGGCGCGAATCGTCGCGATCAGGCCGGAGGGCGGCGAGGCGCACAGACGCGGATCGGATTCCTGGGCCCTCGAGATCGAATGGGAGAGTCTGGACGACGATCTCGGCTTTCACCTGGCGGTGGGACTCGACACGGCGGACGGCGTGCAGGTCTGCGCGTTCACGACCCAGCGCGCGGGTCTTGTACCGGTGACCGGCGCAGGCCGTCACCGCGCCGTGGTTCGCGTGCCGCGGTTGCCGATGACGAAGGGCGACTACTCCGCCTGCGTCTTTCTGCTCGACGAGGAGTCCCTGCACGTGTACGACCGCAAGGTGCAGGCGAACGTGCTGGAGATCGAGGCAGGGCGCTTTGAGCCGAGTCTGTTCGAGGTTGCGCACGAATGGGAGATCGACGGATGAAGCTGCTGGTGACGCGACCGATCCCCGAGCAGGCCACGGCAAGGCTGATCGCCGAGCCCGGCGTGGAGACGACCGTGCTGGAGGAAGACATAGCCCTGGACCGTGCGGTGCTGCTCGACGAGGCCGCGGACGCGGACGTGATCCTGGCCCTGCTCACGGAGCGCATGGACGCGGAGCTCTTCGACCTCTCGCCGAACCTGCGCATGGTGGCGAACATGGCGGTCGGTTTCGACAACGTCGACACCTCTGCGGCCGAGGCGCGCGGAATCTGGGTCACGAACACGCCGGGCGTGCTCGATGGCGCCACTGCGGATCTGGCGATGGCGCTACTGCTGGCGGCGGCGCGCCGCTTGCCCGAGGCCGAGCGCTTCCTGCGCGCCGGCCGCTACCGGCGCTGGGGGCCGATGCTCCTGACCGGCCAGGAGGTTCACGGGCGTACCCTCGGCATCCTCGGCATGGGCCGTATCGGCGAGGCGGTCGCCCGCCGCGCCCGGCTCGGGTTCGGCATGGAGATCCTGTACTGGGACGAGCGGGGCCGTCCGGACCTGGAGGAAGAACTCGGCGTCCGCCGAACCGATCTCGACACGCTACTCGGCGCCGCGGACTTCGTCTCCATCCACCTGCCGCTGACCGGGGACACGGCCGGGCTGATCGACGGCGCCCGGCTGGCCCGGATGAAGCCGAGCGCGGTGCTCGTCAACACCGCACGCGGCCCGATCGTCGACGAAGCGGCGCTGGCGGCAGCGCTCCGCTCGGGCGCCATCTGGGCCGTCGGTCTCGACGTCTTCGAGCGGGAGCCCGAGGTCCACCCGGACCTGCTCGAACTCGACAACGCGGTGCTGCTGCCCCACATCGCGAGCGCTTCGATCCCGACCCGGCTGGCGATGGCCCAACTCGCCGTGGACAACGTCCTTGCGCTTCACCGCGGCGAGGATCCGCCGACGCCGGTCGTTCGCGGTACGCGCTGATGCGGCGCCGCAAGCCCGGTTTCCTTTGCGTCAGCGCGGCGTAAACGCCGCGACTCGATTGCTAGCCGCGGATGCGGAAGGAGCGGGCGACCCGGAACCCGGTGTCGTCGGCGGCGAAGGCGGCTGACTCCCGTTTCTGCAGTTCGCAGTGGAGTTCAGCGGCTTCGAGCCGGAAGGAGCCGCCGCAGAGCGTTCCGCGGTCGTCGTCCTCTTCGTCGGGGGCGACCCACTCCCACACGCTACCCAGCATGCCGTGGAGTCCGAAGTCGTTCGCGTCCCGCCGCTCCGGGTGCCGCGCTTGGCCGCCGGAGTTGCCGGCGTGCCAGCAGCGGCGCTCGACCAGCTCCGGCGTGGCGCTCCAGGGAAGAGCCTCGTCCGGCACGCTGCTGCCCAGGCAGGCGTAGAGCCACTCGACCCTGGTCGGCAGCCGCATGGGCTTGCGCGAGACCGCGGCGTACCAGCGGCAGTAGGCGTCGGCCTGCCGCCAGCTCACTCCCGTGGCGAGATCGCGGTCGCCCGGTGACAGGGCGGAGCGCTCGTAGTCCGGATCGAAGGCTTCGAACTGTTCGTTGGTGATCGGCCATTTGCCGAGGTAGAAGGGCTCGACGCGCAGCGGGCGCCCCGCGAGCAGCAAATCGCCACCGGGGATCAACCACAGGATGGTGCGCGGAACGTGGGCGTAGGAGCGGGGCAGCGGGCGGCGCGCGGTGCTGGCCACTGGGCCCTCCGGGATCAGGATGGTCGGCGAAGTCAGGACGGTCGGCCGAACACCTTCGGCGTCGGCATCCGGGCACGGATCGCTTCGAGTTCCTCGACCGTCACCGTGCCGATGCCGTTCTTGCGGCAGTGCGACTCCACGGAGCGGACGACCATGCCGCGGACGAAGGCGGGCACGCGCTTCATCCGCGCCTCCGCCTCAGGTTCCCAGGCGATGCCGGTCGAGGCGTCCTCGCCGTAGCGGGAGAGCGATGCAAGTCCGGTCTGGTCTCCAAGAGCCGCGAGCTGCTGTGGCGAGAAGGAGCCGGGATCGTGGGTGCACAGCGGATCCTCCGCCATCAGGTCGCCGGTCATGCCGTAGGCGCGGGCGCGGCAGCCGCCGCAGACCGCCTGAAGTTCGCAGGAGCCGCAGCGGCCGCCGAGCTCCTTGCGGCGCCGGATGTCCTGGAACAACTCGGAGTCGTTCCAGACCGCCGACAGCGTGGATCGTTTCAGGTTGCCGCCGAACACGGGCAGGTAGGGGCAGGGTGTGACGTCTCCGTTCGGGCGAATCCCCATGTAGTGCGTGCCTGCCGGGCAACCGCCGGCGCCGCCGTCGAAAGCCTTCAGGAAGGGCGACTCCGGATCGCCGGACAGCAGTTGACGGACGTAGTGGGGTGCGCATTTCGCGTTGACGACCATGCGGCCGCGGTAGTCGCGCTGAATCTGCTCCAGGGAGGCGAGAACGCCGTCGTAGTCCGCCGGCGAGAGATCGGATACGAACTGACCGCGGCCCGTGGGGACCAGGAAGTACAGGTTCCATACCCGGGCCTGGAGCTCGGTGTAGGCGAAGTCGGCGATTTCCATCAGGTCGCCCCGGTTGTGCGCGCCGGCGGTCGTCTGGATGATGAAGGGGAGACCCGTGGCGGCCAGGTGCTTTGCGCCGTCGACCGTGTTCTGCCAGGCGCCGCGCACGCGGCGGAAGCCGTCGTGGACCTGCGGGTCCAGTGCGTCCAGCGACAGGGCGAGACCACGTACGCCCTCACCGGCGAGGATCCGCGCCAGATTCTCCGTGATACGGACGCCGTTGCTGCCGACGACGACCCACAGCTCGCGCTCCGCGGCGTAGCGAACGATGTCGAGGATGTCGCGCCGCAGCAGCGGCTCGCCGCCGGTGAGGATGACCAGGGCCTCGGGGGCGAACTCGCAGATGTCGTCGATCACCTTCCGGCACTGGTCGGTGGAGAGTTCCGAACGATCGGTGAAGTTGGGGGTCTCGACGAGCGGTTTGCCGCCGGCGTCGAGGTAGCAGTGCTCGCAGGCCAGGTTGCAGCGGTAGGTGAGGTTCCAGGAGATGACGTAGGGGCGGGCGAAGGCCGCCGGCACGGCACGCTGCGGCCGCTCGAGGGGTGAGAGGGTCATGGGAGGGACTCGTGCGCGGTATTCCGCCCGGAAGGCTCAGGCAATGCCGAAGAAGGTGCGGGCCCGTTCCAGCACCGCCGCATCGACCTCTTCGTAGCCGTGGTCGAGTGCGAACTTCTCGATCCCGGCGACGGCGGAGGTGCGCACGATGTCGGGGATGTTCGCCATCCGCTCGCGCGCCTCGGATGTCCAGGGGATGCTCGCGGATTCGCCGTTGCCGGCAACGCCCTGCCCTCCGCCGACTTGCCCGGTTGCGGCGGCCGGCACCCCCAGGTCGGTCAGCATGCCGGTGAAGGGACACTTCGAGGTCGCGGTCCCCGCCTCGGCTCCGGCTTCGGGGCCGATTCGCACACCAAGGGACCCGACGACCTGGGTCTCGTGGGGGTTCATCATCATCGCCATCTCCGAAGAGCAACGGGGGCAGGCATAGACGACGGCCACGGACCCGCCGTCGGGGCCGACGGCATGCTTCAGCTTCATCTGCTCGTCGCAGGGTACGCAGAGGAACTTCATCCGTGGTCTCCGTCTCCCGGTGGGAAGTCAGGTCGTTTTGGCGACACGGCTCAGGATCTGTGCCGCAGCCTCGTCGATCGCGCGGAGGACCGGTCCCTGGGGCAGGTCCGGTTCACCGGCGTCGGACGCCGATGCCAGCCGCGGGTCGAACGGTACCCTAGCCAGGCACGGGAATCCAAGCTCGGCCGCCTCGGCGGCGCCCTCGCCAAACAGGGACCGGACCCCGTCACACGTTCCGCAGTAGTAGCCGCTCATGTTCTCGATGTAGCCGATGACCTCGTTCGGCGTCCCTTCGAGCGCCGCCGCCGATCGGGCGACCACTCCTCGCGCCAGCGCCGAAGGAATCGTGACCAGGACGAAGCGCGCGGCCGGCCCCAGCACCTCGGCGTACTGCAGCGTGCGCTCGGCGCCGGGCGGCAGATCGACCAGCAGGAAGTCGAGACGGCCCCAGTCCACCAGGCCCAGCAACTGCTGGAACAGGTTGAACTCCCGGGTTGCCCGCCAGACATGGGTGTCTCCCTCCGCAACGCTCTCGAACTCGAGGTGCTTCGCCTCTGGCACCATGGAGCCCACCGACACGACGCCCAGACCGCGAAGCGTTCGTGGCAGGGCCATACCTCGATCACCGGGCAGCAGCGGCACGTTCTCGAGCCCGGCCAGCCGGGCCTGGCAGGGACCGTTCAGATCGGCGTCGAGGATCGCGCAGCGGCGTTCCGCGCGCTCGAGCGCCAGGGCGAGTTGCATGGTGAGGGTGCTCTTCCCGACGCCCCCCTTGCCCGAACCGATGGCGACGACGTGATCGATGCCGGCCATCGCGTGGGCGATGCGCTCCCGTTGCCGGAGGACCTGTCCGAGAACGTCGGAGCCGCCATCCCCCTCGACGTCGAAGTAGGTCTTCATGGCCGGCGGAGGCGTTCGAGAAGCCCGGTTCGCTTGGCCAGGGAACGGGCCGCGGCGCGGAGCCGCCCGCCGGCACCGAGTTCCGGATAGGCGGCGCGCTGGAAGATGAGGCCGTCGTTCACGATCCAGGGACGACTGCGGCCGAAGGCGTGACGATGCCTCTTCATGTAGACGAGTTCGAAACCGTTCCTTGCCAGCAGGCCGACCAGTTCCAGCGGCCGGATACCAAACTGCCAGTACCAGTGGTTGTCGCGTTCCAGCCGCCCGTCCGCGTCGCGCTCGTTGTGCCTTTTGAACCACGACTCGAGCCTGTCGCGGGTGTTCCAGTCGTCTTCCCAGACGTAGACGTTCTCGTAGTACCAGTCCAGACCGCGGTCGACGAAGCGGATGGTCCGGGGAGTCTTCAACCAGTTCTGATTGAAGATGATCAGGGCGTCCGTGTGCGGCAGCCAGTTGAGCAGGAACCTGTCCCAGTCCGGCTTGACCTGGTGGAGCAGGATGTCGTACATGATGAGGGCGTCGACCTTGCCGACCTCATCGAGCGCCTCATCCGAGCCGAGCAGGGCCTGGACGAGTTCGACGTTCGGAACCTCCTTCGCACGCTCCCTGGTCAGAGGCGTCAGGTGGCCGTCGACGATGACCGCCCTCTCCAGCTCGTTTCCGCACAGTTCGGCAGCGTGAAACGTGTAGGCCCCGTCGACGCCCCAGCACGCTCCAAGGTCGGCGAACGACCGGAACTCGGTCAGTTCGAACGCCGTGTCGAGCAGTTCGAGTTTCTCCGCCTTGGGCTGGACCTCGGACCGCGCTCCGATCGCCCTTTGTTGGGAGCGGGCACGGGCAGACATCGTCGGCAGCGTAGCAGTCACGACCGCGCCGCGTCGCCTTCGTATCGGAGGGTTGTTCTCGCCGCCTGGAAGCCGACCTGTTCGAGACGTTCCGCCAGCGGTTCACGGGGGTGTACGCGGGGCAGGTAGAGCGGTCGTCCGGAGTCTCTGGCGGCGAGGGCGAGGAGCGGTCCCAGGAGTGCCGGAACGGGTCTCAGGCCGCCGATCGCGAGGATCTCGCAGGGTGCCGGTCCGGAACGGAGGTCGGGCGGGATCGAGGGCCGCGCGATGAAGGGAAGGGGGTCGTCGGCGTCCCGGGAGTCTCGGTAGAGGAGATAGGCCTCGAACCCGCGGTCCGTCGCGATGCCGACGCCCCGTGCTCCCCCGCGCAGGTTCCCGATCGTCCGGGGGGAGCGCTGCCAGCAGCGATTGAGCTCCGAGGCGTCGCCGAACTCGGCGCTGGCGAGGATCTCCGCGGGCGAGACGGTTCCGATCAGGTCGAGAACGGGGGTGGCGGCCGCGCCCTCGCCTGCGTGGAAGTAGTCGGTCAGTTGCTCCGTCCTGGCGTAGCCGCAGGCGACGAGGAAGCCCTGTGCGGCGACGGCCTCCACCGGAACCTCGACCAGCATGCGGGTCGGCTCGAGGATCGCCATCTTCTGGCTGAGCGAAGTCATCATGTGGCGGGCATGGCCCTGCCGGCGGTGGTCCGGGTGGACGGCTGCGTGGAGCACCAGGTTGGCCGTGGGCTCCCTCTTCGCCGCGATCAGGACGCCGATCGGATCGGATCCCGCAAGGGCGACCATGCAACTGCTGGTCCAGAGGTCCATCTCCCGGGAGAGCCGCTTCATGTGAGCGATCGTGAGGCGCCACGGCACAGCGCCTGGCCCCACGTTGCAGCGTTCGTACGCGTCGACGAGCAGGGGCACGTCGTCCGAGCGGCAGAAGCGGTAGGCGGACATGCTTGTATGGAACTGCCCTTCCTGTGCGTCAGCGCGGCGCGGACGCCGCGACTCTACTGCTACTTCGTTTACGGGTTGGCCGCCGTCTTCAGGCCGGTCGGCACCGGTGCTTCCGTGGGTTCCTGGGCGGGCGTGCGCAGCAGAAAGAGGACCAGCATGGCGGAGAGGTACATGCAGACGAACACTGCGAAGGCGAGGTCGTAGGTCCCCGATCGGTCGAAGACGTACCCGGCGAAGGGTACGCCGAGGATCTGGATCGGCAGCAGGATCGGGCTCATCAGACCCATCACCCGGCCAAAGGAACGGCGGCCGAAGCAGGCGCCGATCAGGGTGCCCCAGAGCGGCATCATGCCACCCATGCCGAGGCCGAACACGGCGGCGGCCGACAGCAGTCCCGAGTAGCTTTCAGCCTGGAGCAGGCCCGTCGAACCGGTGGCCTGAAGACCGATCGCCAGCCAGAGCGCGCCCCGCCCGCTGAGGCGGTCGCCGATCCAGCCGAAGACGACCTTGCCGAGAACGCCCATCGCCGCGATGATCGACAGAGCGTAGGAGGCTGGAAGCGGTGGGAAGCCGAGGTCCCTGGCGTGCGCGATGATGTGGGTCAGGATCGCCGAGTTGGCGCAGAAGTTCATCGACACGACGAGGGCGATGACCCAGAAGTTCCGGCTCCTGAGAGGTTCGGTCCAGTGCGGACGGCGGGACGCAGAGGACACGATCGGTGCCGGCGCCCACCCGGCAACCGGGGAAGTCACGTCGCCGTCCGGGTGAAGGCCGATGTCCTCCGGTCGGTCGACGACCCAGCGGCGAACCGCGGGGACGACGAAGAGGAGGGTCAGCGCGCCGTAGATCACGAACGTGCCTCGCCAGCCGACCAGGGAGATCAGCCGGGTGGAGACGGGGGCCATGACGACCCCGGAGAGCGAGATGCCCATCGTGGCGATGCCTAGCGCCATCGCGCGCTTGCGGACATACCAGTTGGCGACCAGCGTCGAGGCGGTGACCCCGCCGATCAGAGCCGCCCCCAGGGACAGGAGGGTGCCGAGGACGAGGTAGAACTGAATCAGGTTCCGAACAGCGGCGGTCAGCAGGAGACCGAACGCAAGCAGCCAGGCGCCCCAGAGCATGATCCGCTTCGCGTGGCCCCGGTCGAGAGCGCTGCCGAGGAAGGGCGCAACGAGCCCGTTCGTGATCCCGAACAGGGCAAGACCGACGCCGACTCCGGTGCGGCCGCCTCCGAACTCCTCGGTCAGCGCCACGAAGAAGGCGCCGAACGAGTAGAAGCCGAAGCCGACCGAGACGAACAGCGCCAGAAAGGAGACGAGGACGATCTTCCAGCCGTGGAACGTGGCGCTGGCGTCCGGTGTCGGCATCGGGTCAGGGTCGGACGGGTCCAAGCGAGCCGATCCCCCGGCCGCGGGCGACTCAGCCGAGCAGGTCGTCCAGCTTGAAGACGGCGGCCGCGTTCTCGCGCAGGAACTTCGGCCAGACGTGTTCCCGCAGTGGCAGGTCGTCC
>WTGL01000254.1 GCA_011523565.1 Acidobacteriota bacterium | reverse complement strand
GCCGAGCACGTTGGCCGCCATCGCGCCGCTGTTCGCGATCCGCTCCCCGCGCGCGACCGCGAGTGCCGTGACTGTCTTCTCGACCGACGGTGCACGGCGGCCGAAGCGGCTCTCTACCGGTAGTACATACACACCCCGTCCCGCTCGCAGCAGCGCGCCGCGCTTCACAAGACGCGAGAGGGCCTGGTCGACCGCCGCCCGACTGCCAAGATGCAACAGCCCCTTCGCCAGCACCGGGGCGCCTTCCGGCTGTCTTTCCGCGTACCGCAGTACCGCTTCGCTCAAACGCTCCATGGCGACACCTCTAGAGTGTCGGAACTCTATCTCTCTTTCTGACACTCTTCAAGAGAAAGGGATCGGCGACGGGGGATCCACGGCTCTCAGTCTCCAGGGGAGCCCATTCCCTGATCCGGTCTTGGTGCTCCCAGGTAGAGAGCGGTTCTCCGACAACAGGAGGGCCGCCTGCGCTACTGGACGCGAGCGGCGACTCGGCCAACGCAGCCTCAATCATCGTGCGGACGCCTAGCCACGAGATGCACCGGAAGGCACGTTGCGCGTCTAACGCGGTTGGAGTGGCGGGCACCAGAGGCGCTTGAGCCGAAGCGACCAGCACGACTACGATTCGCACCCTGTCTCGAAACACACAGAGGGACCCTGGCAGGTGGACATACAGATCACGAGGGACAAGGCGAAGACTCTGAGGGACTTCGCCGCCACGCAGAGGAAGTTGCACTTGCCGGGTCTTGATCCGAACAAGAAGGTTCTGGCGGCTCTCGAAGACCTCGGTCGCGTACGGCTCTCCAAGCACTACTTCATGCGTGACTTCCTGTACTCGGAGGTAGCTGTGGCTCACGGGATCGCGAATGTCCCGGACGACGCTGAGTTGGCCATCAAGGCGGGCCGCGGACTTTGCGAGAACCTCCTGGAGCCACTCCGCAGCGTCTTCGGCCACGTAACAATCCGTTCCGCATTCCGGAGCGCCAACGTCAACGGCTTCTGCGCCAAACATGGGATGGGCTGCGCCGCCAACGAGGCGAACTTCGCTCACCACATCTGGGATCATCGGGATGCTGACGGCCATATCGGTGCGACTGCCTGCATCGTGATCCCGTGGTTCGTTGACTGGCTGGAGAAGCACAAGGAGGACCACGACTGGCGGGCTCTTGCCTGGTTCATCCATGACAACCTCCACTACTCGAAGATGGTGTTCTTCAAGAAGAACGCGGCCGTCAATCTCACTTGGCGATGCCGAGAGCCGAAGCGAGAGATCCGCAGGATGTGGGGGAAGAAAGGAGAGAAGAGGATCCTCCACAAGGCGGGTTACCCGAAGCGTGACCCGACTCCCGAGCAGGACTATCCCGGTTTTCCAGATCCCTATGATCCAAGGACATGGGTGCGTGACCCGCCGTTGTTCCCGAGCCGCGCCCCAGCGAGACCGAGACGGGAAGCCGGCCTCCAAGAGCGCGCCCGTGGTCTCATGATCGGCCTCGCCGTCGGGAACGTGCTCGGCGTTCCGCAGGAGGGTTGGGCACGTCACACGGTCGAGGCTTCCTACCCCGATGGGGTCCGCGAGATCGAAGTGGAATCCGGCGAGCCCGACGACGATGACCTGGCCCAGGCGTTGATCCTCGCCGAGGCGGCGGTCGAGACGGCGCCCGGAGATCTCGACGTCGACCAGATCGGCCAGCGGTTCTGGGAGTGGGCTGAGGAGAATGGTCTCGGTATCGGGATTCAGACCTCAGACGTCTTGTCGCGGATCGGCGGGGCTATGCCTCGCTGCGCCCTCGGGGCTGGACCTCAGGCACGGGTGCCGACCGGCCAGCCGGCAGTCGAGGCGGCCCGGGCGGCCTGGGAGGAGTCGGGCCGATACTCCGCAGGCAATGGGGCCGTCATGCGGTGCGCTCCGCTGGCGATTCGGTGGATGCGGGATGACATTGCCCTTACCAGGAACACGGCGCTGAGCGTGGTTGTGACCCATGCAGACCCGCGCTGCGTCTGGTCGGCCGTGCTGGTCAACGTCGTGGTTGCCATGTTGCTTCGTGGCGAAGATGTCGGAACCAAGGAAGCCATGGAACGAACCAACCGTGCGGCGACGGAGCTTGGAGACTCGCTGGCGGCTCTCGGTGTTGCGGGCGTGGTGCCGGAGACGGTCCTGGATTCGTGCTCGATGCCGGAAGGCGCTGCTCCTGCAGACTTGGCTCTGGACGGCGGCGACATGGGCTACACGCTGAAGGCGATGCAGGTCGCATTCTGGTGCGCGAACCAGGCTCCCGACTTCGAGGAGGCGATAGTCGCGGTCGTCAGCGCGGGCGGAGACACGGATACGAACGGTGCGATCGCAGGCGCGGTGCTTGAAGCCCGCTTCGGGCTGGAGGCGATTCCGTATCGCTGGCGCGAGCGGCTGGCCGAGATCCGCCAGGGCAGGAAACCACTTGAGACACTTACCGATCGTCTGATGACCGTGTAGAAGTCTCGGCTTGACAGCTCGACCGGACGTGTCTACGTTCCTTCCCAGGTAACGGAACAAGCCAAGTCGTAGCGCTTTGCGGGGACAGCTGGGGCAACTCGTAGCTCCGACCCGTGGCGGACGAACACGGGGAGTGAAGCTCATGGAGAACTACGCGCCAGCCAAGCTCATCTCGATGAAGACGGAGTCGGCAATCACCGAGAAGTGGATCCAAGATCAGATCGAGGAGGACCCATCGATTCTCGGTCTCGGTGACGACCTGCAGTTCCGCGATCGCGAGCGACGCCAGCCCCGTGCTGGCCGCCTCGACCTACTCCTCGAAGACGAGGACAGGCGCCGCTACGAAGTCGAAGTCCAGCTCGGACCGACGGACGAGTCCCACATCATTCGCACGATCGAGTACTGGGACATCGAGCGAAGGCGCTACCCACAGTACGACCACTGCGCGGTCATCGTGGCCGAAGACATCACGAGCCGTTTCCTCAACGTCATCTCTCTCTTCAACGGCCACATTCCTCTTGTCGCGATCAAGATGCAGGCGCTTGAAGTGGGTACCCAATCCACACTCGTCTTCACCAAAGTCCTCGACGAGATCAAGTTGGGGTTCGACGAAGAGGACCAGCCGGGCGAACCCACGGATCGCTCCTACTGGGAGAAGACGGCCGCCAAGGGCACGGTCAAGCTGGTGGACCGGCTCCTCAAGCACATCAACGGACTGCTGACAACGGCTCTGGAGTTGAACTTCAACAAGCACTACATCGGTATCTACCGGGACAAACAACCGTTCAACTTCGTCGTGTTTCGGCCAAAGAAGAAGTTCGTCAACCTGGAGATCAGGCTAGATCGAAGCGAGGACATCGATCATGAGCTAGATAACTCGGACTTCGACGTCATGGCGTACGACAAGCAGTTTGGGAACTATCGACTTCGTCTCACGCAGGCCGATGTGGAAGAGTTCGACGAACTGCTCCAACGGCTCTTGAAGGAGGCCTACCAGCGGCGAGGCGGCTGACGATCTCGAGATTCGGCCGCACCGGCTCCCGAAACGTGATCCAGGGCTAGCTGCTCTAGGGCGGAACGCCATGGCCTGGAGGTACGAACACCGGACGGGCTGGACGAGCGTTGCGCGGCGCTACTCCAGCGGTTCTTCCTCGCGCCAGGCAGATTCACCATCAGCGTAGTGCTCTCGCTTCCAGATGGGAACCTCCGCCTTGAGACGCTCCAGGGCGAGCCGGTTCGTCTCGTAAGCCTGACGGCGGTGGGCGGACGCGGTGGCGATCACTACGCTCGCATCGCCTACTTCGAGCGTGCCCAGGCCGTGGACGATCTCTACCCGAGTTCCGGGTTCCGCGGCCTCGAGTTCGTTAACGATCCGTTCGAGGCGCCTCTCCGCCATCGCCGGGTAGGCGGAGTACGTGATGCGCTCCACCGGGCGGCCGCCGAAGGAGTTGCGGACGTTGCCGACGAAAACGACGACCGCTCCTTTACCTGCGTCTTCGACGCCCGCGCGTACAGAGCACACCGTGTTCGCGTCGACCGCGCCGTCGCGCAGCCGGCGGGCGCCGGCGCCGCAGGACCCGCCCGACACCGGCGGCAGAAGTGCCACTTCGGCGCCGTCGTGAAGCGTAACGGTCCGGTCCCCGGCGACTTCCCCGTCGACGGCCACGGCCAGACGCGGCCAAAGGGCCTCCAGACCCGGATGTGCCACCGTCAGGCGCTCGACCAGGTCGGCGACCGTGCTGCCGTCCGGGAGGTCGTGTT
>WTGL01000325.1 GCA_011523565.1 Acidobacteriota bacterium | reverse complement strand
GTCGAGAACTTCCCCGCCTTCATCGTGATCGACGACAAGGGGAACGATTTCTTCTCGCCCTTCGAGAAAAGTCGAGCGGTGGCCATCGGTGGCGGCAAAAACCGGTAGGTGTCTCCCTGTTTCTCCCCAGAAAATGACTCAAACCGCGGAAAATACCAGAAAGTGCCTTTCTGCGGCCCTATTTCTCTCGACTTTCTTCGCCGCCAGTGTGGCAACCGCCCAGCGGGCCACCTATCCGCCCGGAGAATTCGCGGAACGACGGGCGCGCCTTTGCGAACGCCTCGACGTCGGCGCGGTGCTCCTGTTCTCGGAGACGATGCCGCGCTACGGTGCCCGCTTCCGGCAGGACCACGACTTCTTCTACCTGACCGGGTACGAGGGCCGGAACGCCGTCCTCCTGCTTGAGGTCGACGGCTGCGAGGCCCGCCTCTACCTTCCCCACCAGGGCGATCGGGAGAAGTTCATCGACGGGCCGAACTGGCTCTACGCCCCCGATCAGGCCAAAGGCAGCGGTCTCGAGGTCGACCACCTCGCCTACCTGCCCGAGCACCTGGCCCGCCGCCGCGGCCGGATGCTGGGAAAGGCCGGAAATCTCCTTTGGATGCGCCTGGGCGAACGCGACGAACTCGACCTGGCGCGCAGCGAGAAAGGCCTTTACCTCGGCCGGCGCGAGCAGAACCCCTGGGGCGGCCAGCCGACCGAGCAGGCCCACCAGATCGCGACGATTCGCGGCCGCTACCCCTATGCCGAGCTGCGCGACCTGACGCCGCACCTCGATCGCCTGCGCATGATCAAGACGCCGCGCGAGATCGAAGTTCTGCGCCGCGCCGGCCAGGTCAGCGCCGAGGGCGTCGCGGCGGCCATCCGCGCCACCCGCACCGGCGGCTGGGAGTACGAACTGGAGGCCGCGGCCAAGCACGTGTTCCTGAAGCACGGTGCCGAGATGGAGGCCTACCCCGCGATCGTCGGCTCAGGTCCCAACGGCCTGATCTGGCACTGGGTGAAGAACGACCGGCAGCTACAGGACGGCGACCTGGTCGTCATGGACTACGGCGCTTCCTTCGCCTACATGACGATGGACATCACCCGAACCTGGCCGGTTACGGGCAAGTTCGACGAGGTCCAGGAACGGGCCTACCGCGCCGTGCTCGAAGCCCAGAAGGCGATCATCGCCGCCATGCGCCCGGGCGTCACCCGGCGCGAGACGACCGCGATCTGCCGCGAGATCTACGACCGCTGGGGCTTCGAGGACAAGCCGGCCCACGGGGCCGGCCACTTCGTCGGCCTCTCGGTCCACGACGTCGGCGACGGCTCTCTCCCCTTCGAGCCGGGAATGGTGATCGCCGTCGAGCCGATCATCGAGATCCCCGAGCGCAACATCCACATCCGTATCGAGGACACGGTGCTGATCACCGAAGGCGAGCCGGAGATCCTGAGTGCGGCTGTACCGAAGGAAGTCGACGAGTTGCTCGCCCTGGTCGGGGCCGCTCGCTAGCTGCTGCTCCGTCACCCCGTGCGACGAGCTTCGGGCAGTCGCACCGTCACGTCGTCGTTCTCCGCGGCCAGTCCCGTGGCGAGATAGTCGACCGCCCTCTTGCGATCGGCAGCGTCCTCGGCGAACCGGCTCTCGAAGAACGAGAAGGCGGCGAGAATCGTCAGCATCTGCTGGCGTGCCGGCCGCATCGACCGCACGCTCGGGAATGGATCGCACGGCGTGCTGCTCCGGCCTTGGTCCACTCCCTGTTCCAGCCCTCCCAGGCCCGCCACATCGCCCAGGTCGGCGTCTTCGGCCACCGCGCCCATCAGGGCGCCGCACGCCATCGAGTCGCCGTGCCTCGACCAACGGGAGATGTAGCGGGCGATGTCGGCGAAACCTACGTGTGAACCACTCTCTAGAGTGACCAGGCCGCTGCGCGGCGCGCGTTCCGGCAGCGAGGCCGCGTGCTCCGCGTACGGCACGATGGCGTCGGCGTCGCCGGCGATCATCAGGAACGGCACGTCGGCTGTCTCGAAGAACGCGGGCGTGAACATGGCGCTGGGTCCCGCGATCGAGACGGCAGCCGCGATCCGATCGTCCCGGAGCTCCGGATGGAAAGCGGCGAGCGTGCTGGTCATGCCGCCGAGAGACAGTCCCATCACGCCGATGCGCTCCGCGTCGATGGCCCCGAAGAACTCGTGAGTCGGGTCGTCGTTCCAGCGCAGCAACCTGTCGATCAGGAACCGCACGTCGTCCGGCTGGTAAGCCACGTCGTCGAAACGCGGCCCGCCCGGACTCGCGAAGTTGGTCAGCGGATAGTCGGCGGCGACGAAGATGTAGCCATGCTTGGCGAAGTGCAGCGCCAGGTAGCGGCCCTCCGACCGCCTGGACATGAAGCCGTGGCTGTAGACGATCAACGGAAAGCCGTTTGCCGGCCGGCCCTCCCGCGCAACCCCGCGCCCGTTCGGATTCGTCGGATAGTTGATCGAGGTCACGAGCCGACGCTCGTCCGAGCCACCAAAGTCGTTGTTCGCCTGCGTCGGGCGGCTCGGGTCGACGAACGTCGTGTCCAGCTTCTTGACCTGGTATGGCCCCCGCGCGAGCACCCCGCGGCTCGCCGGGCCCTCCGGCGTGTCGACGCCGGCAGTGGCGAAGAACAGGCCGACCGCACAGGCCAGCACCAGAACCAAGCCGAGCGCCGCGATTGCGGCGATCTTCAGGACTCTCATACCACGCTACAAGCGCGGCCCGACGCTGCGCCTACTCGGCGCCGGTGCTTGCTCCGCTCAGAGCGTCCGCCTCGAGGACCCGAGCCCCACGCAGCGTCCCGCCCATGGAGTAGTTGCCCTCGTGGCAGGCGTACTCGTAGACGCGTCCCTCGTCGGCCTTCCACAGGTACTCGCCGGTCCAGGGGGCGGTCCAGACGGTGTCGTCCTCGACCGTGAAGTTGTAAAGCACGCTGCCGTCGACCTGCACGGTAAACCGCTCGACGACGTGCGTGTTCTCCGAGCCGCCGCGGAATCCCCGTCCACCGACACGGAAGTTTGTCGTGTCGACGACGAGGGTGTCGCCTTCCCACCAGCCGATCGAGTCGCCCAGCCACTTCGTGACCTCGGGGCCCGGGTGTTCAGAGTTCAGGCGCACGATGCGGGCGTCGTGGATCATTTCGAGCAGGATGACGACGTGCGTCTCGGTCTGCACGATCCGCTTGAAGTTGTTGTACAGGCTCGGCAACGTGGGCGCGGCGCCGGTGAAGCCCGCGAGGCAGCGCTCACTCGTGGGGAGCGATTCCGGGCCGTCGTAGGGGCCGGGACCGTCGTGCTCTACCCACCAGGCGGTGCCGTCGTTGGCGCGAATGATGCCTGCGAGAGCGGCTCGCATCTGCTGCTGCGCCTCCTCGGTCATCTTCGGCATGCGACCGTTCGGGGGATCGATGATGATCGAGGTCGGGATCTGGCCGTCGACCCGGTAGGTGTCGGTGCCACGATCGATCCAGAACAGGTTGTAGCCGCCCACGTTGCCGGCGCCGAACTCGTTGCCGCCGCCGGGAGTGTGCTCCAGGCCGACTACCTTGGCGCCGCCTTCCGGCGGGGCTTCACGGTTCGCGTCCGACTTGGCGACCGCGCCTTCCTGGATCAGCCGCTCCTCCTCGGCGATCTCCGCGGCTTCTTCAGGCGTGAGATAGGCACGCTCGCCGAGGCTTACCGGCCGCTGAAGCGGCGTCAGAGTGGCGGCGTCGTAGGTTCCGTTCAGATCGGGCCGGCCGCTCGCCGTTCGCGGAATCCCGTCGTCCTGGGCCGCAAGGGCCGGGACAAGGACGAGAAGGAGGACGGCTGCCGTCAGCAAGCTCGCGGTGCGCTTCATTCTCAGGACCTCCGATTCAGGGTGAGATCGATGTCCCTAGTCTACGCCACTCCTGGCTGAACGGCCACCTACTCAACCGGGTTCTTCGCGGCTTCCGCCGCCCGGAGGACCCGCAGGAAGTTGCCGCCCCAGATCTTCCCGATGTCGTCCTCGCTGTAGCCGCGCTCCAGCAGACCGACGGTCACGCCGAGAGCTTCGCTGGCGTCGGCGAAACCCTCGACTCCGCCGCCATGGTTGAAGTCCGTCCCGATTCCGACATGGTTCACGCCGATCCGGTCGACGATGTAGTCGAGGTGGTCGAGCATCGAGTCGACGCTGCCCGGGCCGAGGAGGTCGCTGATCGCCTGCGTGAAGGCGGACCTGGCGGCGGGATCGTCGATCTCCCAGTACAGCTCGAA
>WTGL01000049.1:26420-26934 GCA_011523565.1 Acidobacteriota bacterium | reverse complement strand
GCCGACGTCCGCGTTGCTGTAGAGCAACTGGCGGTGCAGGTTCGACTCGTCGACAACGTCGAAATCGACCAGGCCGAGACGGCCGACACCGGCCGCGGCGAGGTACATGCCGAGAGGCGAGCCGAGCCCGCCGGTGCCGATCATCAGCACCTTGGCGGCCTTCAGCTTCAACTGCCCCTCGGAGCCGACCTCCGGCATGATCAGGTGCCGGCTGTAGCGGAGGATCTCCTCCGGGCTCAGCTCCTTGGCCTGGGCGGCCGGCGGCGGCTCGGCCAGGATCGCCTCGGTAACGGCGCCGCCCGCGATCGACGGGATGATCGCCAGCGTCGCGTCGCCGCCTATCGGCGTCGCCTCGCGCTCCAGGTAGCGCACGTCCTCGTCGTCGAGGAACAGGTTGACGAAGGTGCGCAGCTTGCCGTCGTCACCGAACAGGTGCGGCCGCAGCCCCTCGTACCGGGTGACGAGCTGCTCCATCGCCTCGCCGACCGTGGCGGCGGCCACCGCCACCTCGGAC
>WTGL01000049.1:0-26410 GCA_011523565.1 Acidobacteriota bacterium | reverse complement strand
CGTGCGGCCGACCAGGATGCCGCAGCACTCCTCCGGGTACGTCGCCTCGCCGTGGGCGCGGATGCGGGCCAGGTCGCCTGGGGACAGTTCGATCATGCTCGAATCTCGGTGCGGTCGTTGCGTGCGCCGGTCCGGCGGCTCAGTCTTCGTCCCAGAACGGCTCGGACAGGTACTTGTCGGCGCCGTCGCAGAGGATCGTGACGACGACGGCGCGCTCGCCCGCCTCGGCGGCACGCTCGGCGATCCGACGCGCCGCGACCACGTTCGCGCCCGCCGAGATGCCGACCAGCAAACCGCTCCGCCGGGCGAGCGCCTTGACTTCGGCGTAGGCGTCCTCCGTGCTCACCGCGGTCTCTTCGTGCGCGATCCCCGGATCGTAGATGGCGGGCACCAGAGCGCTGGGCATGTGCTTCATCCCCTCCAGGCCGTGGAACGGTCCGTCCGGCTGCATCGAGATCAGCCGGACATCCGGCGCTCGCTCCGCAAGGTAGCGCGCGGTGCCGCAGAACGTGCCGCTGGTGCCCAGGCCGGCGACGAAGTGAGTCAAACGACCTTCGGTCTGCAGCCAGACTTCGGGGCCCGTCGTTTCGAAGTGAGCGCGCCAGTTGGCGGGGTTGCTGTACTGGTCGACGTAGCAGAAGTCCGCCGGCGCTGCCTCGATCATCCGATGCGCCTCGCGGATAGCGCCGTCGGAACCTTCCATCGGATCGGTGAGGACGAGTTCGGCGCCGAACGCGCCGAGGATGCGGCGCCGCTCGATCGAGGCGTTCCGCGGCAGGCACAGGGTCACGCCGATGTCCATCGCGGCGCCGATCATGGCGAGGGCGATGCCGGTGTTGCCGGAGGTCGCGTCCAGGACGCGGCGGCCTTCCTCAAGCTGGCCGCCATCACGAGCCGCGAGCATCATGTGACGGGCGGGGCGGTCCTTCACCGAACCGCCGGGGTTCGCCATCTCCGCCTTGGCCAGCAACCCCGAGCCGAGGGCCTGCGCGGCTGGCCCCAGCGCATGGCTGAGGTCGAGCAGCGGCGTGTTGCCGATCCGTGACAGCAGACGCCGAGCGGCGGCGCCCAGTCCCGCCGGAATCGGCGGGCCGGCCAGCGAGGCGGCAGAGGCCATGGCGAGGGGAGGTTCGGTGATCATCGTGTGCGTAGCTGGCCGCGGCTCCGACGAGGCTGCCGAGCGCCGAACGGGAATTGTTGACCAGAATACTCACATTTGACAACCGCCGGCCGGCGCGCGGCGCCGCGACCCGGTATTCTCCGCCGCGATGCACGACGCACCCCATCGCGGCGACGACCGCGTGCCCCCCGGCCAGTACGTCACGAAGAAGTGGCCCGTGCTCTCCTGCGGCGACACGCCGGAGGTCGATCTGGCCGCGTTCGAGTTACGGCTCTTCGGCCGCGTCGAAGCCGAACACACCTTCGACTGGGAATCGCTCAAGGCGCTGCCGCGGAGGGAAGTCGTCGCCGACTTCCACTGCGTGACCCGCTTCTCGACCCTGGACAACCCGTGGTCCGGGTTCTCGACCCGCGACGTGCTGGCGGCCGTCACGCCGACCGCTGACGCCACTCACGCCATGCTCCACTGCTACGGCGGCTACACGACGAACCTGCCCCTTGCCGACCTGCTCTCCGAATACGCCCTGTTCGCCGACCGCCACGGCGGCGAGCCGCTGGCGCCGGACCACGGGGGTCCGCTACGGCTCGTAGTGCCCCATCTCTACGCCTGGAAGAGCGCCAAGTGGGTCTCGGGAATCGAGTTGCTGAACTCCGACGAGCGGGGCTTCTGGGAGGAGAACGGGTACCACACGTACGGCGATCCCTGGGCCGAGCAGCGCTTTTCGTCGCAGGAGACGAGGCAGGCCTGGCAGGTGCGGCGGGCCGTGCAGGGCGGTTGAATCCGGGCTCAGTCGCCTTCGAGCAATGCCGCGAGGGAGTCACGGATGCGGTCGCGGTCGGCGACGCTCTTGACGACGACGAGGACGGTGTCGTCGCCGGCTAGGGTGCCGGCGACTTCGGGCCAGTCGGTCTGGTCGAGGGCGACGGCAAGTGCGTTCGCGTGGCCGCTGCGGGTCTTGAGCAGGATCAGCGCCTCGCCTTCGTCGAAGCCGGTCACGAACTGGCGCAGGGCCCGCTCGATGTTGCGTTGGGGTGGACTCGCGGCCTGCTCCGCCGGCGCGTAGCGTGAGCCGCCGCCGGCGAGCGGCACCTTGACCAAGCCGAGACGACGCACGTCGCGCGACACGGTGGCCTGCGAGACATGGATGCCGCGGCGGTCGAGCGCGCGCACGAGTTCCCTGTGACTCGACACCGGCCGTTCGCCGATGATGTCGAGGATCGCGCCGCGCCGGATCGCCGGACTCATTCGCCGGCCCCCGGGATCGCTTCCGCCAGCAGTTCGCCGGCCAGGTGAGCGCGGTAGACCGGCGGCGGTTCCAGCTCGTCCAGCCAACGGCGCTCTACCTGTAGACCCTCCGCGGCGAGTTCGATCTGCTCGGCGACCCGTTGCGGCGCCGGTCCGCCGTAGCTCCCGTGCGCGGCGAGCGAGGCCTCCGGGCGAAGCGCCGCCAGCAGCGCGCCGGTGTCCTCGATCTCGGGAACGAGTTCCCGGAGCTCCGAGCCCGACAGTTGCCAGAGCTCGACGCCCCGCTCTTCCGCCGCCCGCACCACGGCGCCGGTGCGCTCGTGGGCGCTACGAAACGGCACGCCGGCCATGGCGAGATGGTCGGCCAGATCGGTGGCGGTGATGTAGGCGCCTTCGAGCGCCGACGCCATCGCGTCGCGGTCGAACTCGAGGCTCTCGGCCAGCACCCGGGCCACGCCGAGGGACGCGTGGGCCGTGTCGAACGCATCGAACAGCGCCTCCTTGTCCTCCTGCAGGTCGCTGTTGTAGGTGAGCGGCAGGCCCTTGACCGTCACCAGCAGCGAGACGAGATCACCCACGGCGCGCCCCGACTTGCCGCGCAGGATCTCGGCCGGCTCCGGGTTCTTCTTCTGGGGCATGATGCTCGAGCCCTTGGCGGCCCGGTCCTGCAGCCGGGCGAAGCCGAACTCGCTCGACGTCCAGAGCACGACCTCCTCGGCCCAGCGCGAGAGGTGCACCATGACGAGCGCGCAGGCGAACAGAGCCTCGGCGGCGTAGTCCCTGTCCGCCACCGCCCACATCGCGTTCGGATACGGGGCCTCCATGCCGAGCAACCCGGCGCTGCGGTGCAGGTCGATCGGGTGCGGCGACCCGGCCATCGCGCCCGCGCCCAGAGGGCAGAGTCCCGCCGTGCGGTGCGCCCGCCGCAGCCGACCGGAGTCGGCGAGCGCGGACCACGCGTGGGCCAGCAGGTGCTGCGCCAGGCTCGTGGGTTGACCGCGCTGCAGGTGGGTGTACCCGGGAAGCGCCGTGCCTGTGTGCCGCCGGGCCCGCTCGATCAGGGCGGCCGCGAAGTCGGCGGCCAGGGCGACCGCGCGCTCGATCTCTGCCCGCTGCCACAGCCGCAGCGCCACCGCGGTCTGGTCGTTCCGGCTCCGCGCAATGTGGAGGCGCCGCCCGGCGTCGCCGATCTCCTCCGTGAGTTGCCGCTCGATCCACGTGTGGACGTCCTCGTCGGTGCCGCCGACCTCGAGTTCTCCCGCCTCCACGCGCCTCAGCAGGGAACTCAGACCTTCGAGGATCGCGGAGGACGATTCCCGGTCGATCACGCCGGTGTCGAACAGCATCCGGGAGTGGGCCAGGCAGCCCACGAGGTCCGCCGCCGCGAGCCGGTGGTCGAACGGCAGCGAACGCGTGTACGCGTCGATCACCGGATCGACGTCCGACGCGAAGGCGCCACCCCAGAGGCGCGCGGCGGAAGGTCCCGCACTTCCTGGCTGGTTTCGGGTGTTCAAGCGGCGGCTTCCTCCAGCGCGTGGCCGAGGATCCCCACCGCGCGTTCGATCTCCAGGTCGTGGACCACGAGCGGCGGCAGCATGCGGATGCTGTGGGGCCGCGGAGCCTGGACGATCAGGCCGCCCTCGAGGCAGCGGTTGACGACGTCGGGCGCATCCGGCGTGCACTCGATCGCCGTCATCAGCCCCTGTCCGCGCACCTCGGTGACCAGACCGCCCGCGCCGAGCTGTCCAAGCAGCGCGCGCAGGTACTCGCCGGCCCGCGTCACGCGCTCGAGGAAGTCCGTCTCGAGCACCGTCTCGAGCACGGCCACTACGGCCGCGCACGCCAGCGGATTGCCGCCGAAGGTGGTTCCGTGGGTACCCGGAACGAGAGCCGCGGCAATCTCTTCCTTCGCCAGCACGGCTCCTACCGGGACGCCGCCGCCGAGACCCTTGGCCAAGGTGATCACATCCGGTTCGAGGCCGTAGTGCTGGAAGCCGAAGGCGCTTCCGAGACGCCCGATCCCGGTCTGCACCTCGTCGAGAACGAACAGCACGCCTCGCTCGCGGCAGAGCGCCTGCAGTCCTTCCAGGTAGCCCGCCGGCGGCTCGATCACTCCGGCCTCGCCCTGAATGGCCTCGATCAGCAGCGCGCAGGTCGTGTCGTCGATCTCGGCCGCGGCCGCTTCCAGGTCGCCGAACGGCACGCCGGCGAACCCCCCGGGCATGGGCCCGAATCCGACCTGGTAGGCGGGCGTGCCGGTCGCGGCAAGCGCCCCGAGAGTGCGGCCGTGAAAGCCTCCTTCGGCGGTCACGATCCTGTGCCGTTCGCCCGAACCGTCGCGGTCGTAGGCGTACCGGCGCACGAGCTTGATCGCCGCCTCGACCGCCTCCGCGCCGCTGTTGCAGAAGAAGGCACGGTCGAGCACGCCGCCGGTCGCCTCGACGAGCATCCGGCCTGCCCGCTCCTGTTCCGGAATCTCGTACAGGTTCGATACGTGGAGATAGCGGCCCGCCTGGCGCTTGATCGCGTCGGTGAGCGCCGGGTGATTGTGGCCGAGGGAGGAGACCGCGATGCCCCCCATGAAGTCGAGAACCTCGCGGCCCTGCCGGTCCCAGAGGAGCGCGCCGTCGCCGTGGCTGAACGCCACGGGCGCCCTCTTGTAGTTCGCGAACAGGCTGTCGTCACTCATCTTCCAGTCGCTCCAGGGTTCCCAGGTTCCTTGATCATCGTGCCGATACCGCCCTCGGTGAAGAGTTCGACCAGCAGCCCGTGGGGCTCGCCCGCGGCCAGGATGTGGGCGCTCGTGACTCCGGCCTCGAGCGCTGTCAGACAGGCCCGCACCTTGGGCACCATGCCGGCCGACACGACGCCGGAGTCGATCAACTCCCCCGCTTCCCCGGGTGAGAGCCGCGACCGGAATCGGCCGTTGTCGCTGATCCCGCGGACATCGGTCAGCAGCAGGAGTTTCTCCGCCGCGACTTCGGCGGCCAGGGCCGCGGCGGCCGTGTCGGCGTTGATGTTGTAGGTCTCGCCTCCCGGACCGACGCCGAGCGATCCGATCACCGGCACGTAGCCGGAGTTCGTGAGCTGATCGAGCAGAGAGGTGTCGACCTTCTCGATCTCGCCGACGAAGCCCAGTTCATTCGACCGCGCGTGGGGCCGCACCCTGAGCAGGTCGCCGTCCTTGCCGGTCAGCCCGACGGCCCGCCCACCGGCGCGCTGGATCATCCCGACCAGGCGCTTGTTGACGGAGCCGCCCAGAACCATCTCGACGACGCGCATCGTCGCCCGGTCGGTGACGCGCAGGCCGTCGATGAAGCGCGGCTCGACGCCCATGCTCTGCAGCGTGGTCGTGATCTCCGCGCCGCCGCCGTGCACCAGCATTGGCCGCAGCCCAGCGCTCCGCAACAGCACCACGTCTTCGATCAGGGTGCCGAACTCGTCGCCGGCCATCGCCCGGCCGCCGTACTTGATCACCACCCGCTTGCCGCGCCACGCCGATGCGTAGCGCAGCGCCGCCGCCATCTCCAGGCCCAGATCCCGTTCCGTTTTCATCGTCCGCGCCGCCCCTCAACTGATGTAGCTGGCGTTGATCTGGACGTAGCCCTCGGACAGGTCGCAGGTCCAGACCGTCCAACTGCCGGAGCCGAGGCCGAGATCGACCTCCAGCACCGAGTGGTCCGCGAGCATCGCCCGTTCAAGCGGTTCGAGATCGTCCGTTACGCCCAGGCCGTCGCGCACAACCTCGATCCGCTCTTCGTGCGCGCCCGCCGCGATCGCGATCCGATGCTCCACGATGTCGATGCCCGAGCGGCCGATCGCCCCCATGAACCGCCCCCAGTTCGGCTGGCCCGTGCGGTAGGCCGTCTTGACCAGGGGCGAGTTGGCGATCGTCGTCGCCACCTGCCGCGCCGCGGCGTCGGTGCGGGCGCCGCCTACGCGGATCTCGATCACCCGGTTCGCTCCTTCGCCGTCGGCGATCAGAGCGACCGCGAGCCGGCCCAGCAGCCGTTCGAGCCCGGCCGCGAAGCGCTCGAGGTCGGCGGCCGACGCCGCTTCGACGCCCGCCGCACCGTTGGCCAGGAGCAGGACGCAATCGTTCGTGCTGGTGTCGCCGTCGACGGTGACGCTGTTGAAGGTCGGCTCGACCGCTCTGCGAAGCGCCATGTCGAGCGCTTCCGCCGCCGCGTTCGCGTCCGTGGTCACGAAGGCCAGCGTGGTCGCCATGTCCGGGGCCATCATTCCGGAGCCCTTGGCCATTCCGCCGATCGTCACTTCGCCGCCTTCGAGTTCGACGCTCAGGGTTTCGATCTTGGTCCGCGTATCCGTGGTCAGGATGGCCTCCGCCGCCCGCGAACCGCCGTCCGGGCCCAGTTCGGCGGCCGCGAGATCGATGCCCGCGAGCACCGTGGGCAGGGG
Source organism: Acidobacteriota bacterium (assembly GCA_011523565.1). Taxonomy (GTDB): domain Bacteria; phylum Acidobacteriota; class Thermoanaerobaculia; order Multivoradales; family Multivoraceae; genus Multivorans. The sequence goes on along the minus strand of WTGL01000049.1, from coordinate 19,626 downwards.
CAGGGGGACGCCGATCACGCCGGTCGACGCCACGAGGACGTGCCCGGCGTCGAGGTCGAGGGCCGACGCCGTCCGCTCGGCCATGGCCCGGGTGTCGGCCAGACCCGCATCGCCGGTGCACGCGTTCGCGTTGCCGCTGTTGGCGACGATCGCCCGCGCCCGGCCGCCGGCCGCCACCTCGCGGCAGTAGAGCACCGGCGCGGCCTGCACCTGGTTGCGCGTGAAGACGCCCGCCATCGCCGCCGGTTCCGCCGTCGTCGAGGCGATCAGCGCAAGGTCCGGCTTCTCGTCCTTGAGACCGCAGTGGACGCCGGCGGCAACGAACCCCCGGGGGGCGGTGACGCCGGCGGTCACGGGAACACCGGGGCAGCCAGAAGGCCGGTCGTTTCGGGCAGGCCGAAGAGCACATTCATGTTCTGCACCGCCTGACCGGCGGCTCCCTTGACCAGGTTGTCGATCGCCGAGAACACGACCGCGAGCCCGCGCTTCCGGTCGACGCGGACCGCGAGATCGCAGTAGTTCGAACCAAGCGTTGCCTTCGTCTGGGGCAGAGCCGAGCCCGTGAGCACTCGCACGAAGGGCTCGTCCGCGTAGCGATCGAGGAACACGGCCTCGAGTTCCTCCCGGCCCGGCGGCGCGGTCATCGGCACGTAGCAGGCGGCGAGGATCCCCCGCGTCATCGGGGCGAGGTGCGGCGAGAAGAAGACCTTCGCACTGCGGCCTCCGGCCGCCAGTTCCTGCTCGATCTCGGGCTGGTGGCGATGAGCTCCCGAACCGTAGGGCTTGAAGTTCTCGTTGAGTTCGGCGTACTGGTAGCCGTCGCGCGCGTTCCTGCCGGCGCCCGAGACCCCGGACTTCGCGTCGATGACGATCGCACCGCTGACCCGGTCGCCGAAGTGCTCGAGCAACGGCTTGAGCGCGAGGGCCGAAGCGGTCGGGTAGCAGCCGGGATTGGCGACCAGCCGCGCTCCCGCCACCGTGTCCCGATGCCACTCGACGAGACCGTAGGCCGCCTCCGCCAGCAGGTCGGTCGCGGTGTGCTCCGTGCCGTACCAGCGCCTGTAGGCGGCCGGGTCGCGGAGCCGGAAGTCGGCGCCGAGATCGATCACCCGAACTCCTGCCTGAAGGAGCCTGGAAGCGGCCGCAAGCGCCTCGCCGTGGGGCAGGGCCAGGAACACGACATCGGCGCCGGAGCCCAGCGCGTCCCAATCGGTCGGGGCGAGGTCACTCTCCGCCACGCCGCCCAGGTGCGGGAAGACGGCCTCCATCGCCTGGCCGGCGCTGCGCCCCGCAGCAAGCGCACCGAGCTCCACCTGCCCATGGCCAGAAAGCCACCGGACGAGTTCCGCCCCGCTGTAGCCGGACGCCCCGGCGATCGCAGCCCGAATCACAAGGCGGCGAATAATACACCACAACGGCGCACGATTATTCGTGCCGCCGAACTGGGAGTCCTCAGCGCCAGGAGAGGAACGAGAAGGGCACGGCGAGAACGGAGACGGCGAGCAGCACGATCGCCGCCAGCACTTCAGAGGGCGTCTCCGGCTTGTCCGGACGGTAGAGACGCGCCATCCCGTAGCCACCCGCCAGACCGCCCAGATGCGCCCAGTTGTCGATTCCCGGGATCAGCAGCCCGAACAGGACCAGGGGGATGGCCATGCCCAGCACCTGCCTGATGAACATGCGGCTGCCGGTCCTGCGCGAGTAGCAGAGCAGCGCCCCCAGCCAACCGAAGACGGCCGCCGAAGCTCCCAGGGTCACGCCGCGATGGGTCAACGGCAGCCAGGGAGTGAAGATCGGCAGGGCGCTCGTGACCAGGAAGCCCAGCGCGGACGACACCAGGTAGATGATCGCCGCCCGCCCGGTGCCGTAGAGCCGCGCCATCGCCGGACCGAGCTGATACACCCAGTACATGTTGAACCCGATGTGCAACAGGCTGCCGTGGAGCCAGCCGGCACTCAGGATCGTCCACCAGCGGCCCAGCTCGAAGACGATCGGCGCGCCGCTCGCCCCCAGTCGGATGGCGACTTCGAAGTCGGGTGAAAGGAAACCGAACAGCGACCGGGTCCCGACCTGGCCCGGCGCCATCGCCAGCTCGAGCACGAAGATCACGACGCAGATGCCGATCACCACGCTCGAGAACGCCGCCTCGTTGCCGAGGCGCTGCAGCACGCGGGAGAAACCGAACAGGCTCGGCCGGACGCGGCCGCAGTTCCAGCAGCGCTCATCCTGAACGCCGACCAACCGGCCGCAGCCGGGACACACGACGGAGCCTGTCTGCTGGCGCTCGAACATCAGAAGGGAATCTCGTCGTCGTCCTGACCGCCGGCTGGCTCCACGCCGGAGGCCGGATCGGGATCGGTTTCCGCGCCGCCCGAGTCCGCCGATTCCTCCTCGATCGTCTCCACGATCTGCTGGACCTCGACCTCGGCGCGGCGGATCTTCTTGCGGCAGATCTCGAGCAGCTCGGCGGCGCGCCCCAACTCCCTGCCGAGTTGGTCGATGTCGATCTCGTCGCCCTCGATGCGGCGGAGCACGCCCTCGAGCTCCTCCATCGCCTCGGTGAAGCTGAGTTCGACGTCGCCGGCGCCGCCCCGTGCGGTCATGTCCGCTCCTCTGTGCTCAGCAGGTCCTTCTGGCGCGACTCTTCCTCCACTCCGAGCACCCTACTGCGGATCGTGCCGCTCCAGACGCGGGTACGCAGTTCGACGCCCGGCGCCACGTCGTCGGCGCTTCGCACCAGTCTGCCATCCGCCCGCCGTGTCAGGCTGAAACCGCGCGCAAGTGTCCGCGCCGGCGAGAGTTGGTCGCAGAGGCGCCTGTGAGCCTCCATCCGCCGAGCCGCCCGTCGCACGGGAAGGAAGGCGCCCCGCAGGAGCCGGGTCCGGCGTTCTCGCTCCAGCCTCTCGGCGTCGGCCAGCGTCCGCTTCGCCGACCGGGTCAGATCGCGCTCCAGCGCGCGGCAGTGAGCGGCTCGGGTCACAAGAAGCGCGCGGCTCGGCGACGCAAATCGATGCGTGACCTGTGAAGCCCGGTTCTCCGCCGCCCGCAGGACATCGCGCGCCTTCCGGGCGAGCGCGCGGGCCATCTCCTCGACGCCGTACGCCGCACCGCCGACGCGGCCGACGAGAAGCTCGGCCGCCTCCGTGGGCGTCTTGCAGGTCGTGTGCGCAACCAGGTCGGAAATCGACACGTCGATCTGGTGCCCGACACCGCAGATCACGGGTAGCGGCGCCTCGGCGACGGCACGCGCCACCCGCCGGCTGTCGAACGTCGCCAGATCGGCCCGCGATCCGCCGCCGCGGATCAGAGCGATCGCGTCGAGGCGGTGTCCGTCCCGCGCAAACGCCTTCAGCAACTCGAAGGCGCGGCCGATCTCCGTTTCGGCCGTGGCGCCCTGGACGGCCGCGTGGACCAGGACCACGCGAAAGCCGAACCCGGACTGCTCGAGGGTGTGGAGGAAGTCGTGGTAGGCGGCGCTCCCCTCCGAGGTCACGAGACCGACGTCGAGCGGCGCGGGCGCGAGCGGCAGGCGCTTGTTCAGTTCGAGCAAACCCGCGGCCTCCAGTGCACGCAGGGTCTCACGGCGCCTCCGCTCGAGCGCGCCAAGCGAGAACAGGGGGTCGACGTTCACGACGACGAACTGGAAACGGCCTCCGCCGGGCCAGAAGTCGGGCCGGCCGGCGCAGCGCAGGACGACGCCCTCGGAGAGTTCCACGCCGGCCTCTCGCAGCACAGCCTCGACCCTCGGCCGGTCATCTGCCCAGATGACGCAGTCCAGCTTGGCCTGGACCCGGTCTCCCCGCCCTTTCTCGACCAGCTCGAAGTAGATCTGGCCCCGGGCAGCCGTCCGCAGTCGCTGGACTTCGCCGGCGATCCACACCGACGGATAGGCGTCCCCGAGAAGACCCTTCATCTCCCACGCGAACTGGGAGACGGTGTACGTGCCCGCCGGGAGTTCGGAACCGGGCAAGGGCTCAGTGGAAGCCGGTCAGTTCGACCATCGACTCCATGGGAATCGCGTCGGCCCACTCGAGAGCGTTCTTGTCGCCGATCGTCAGCTTGTCGAGGAACTGCCGTGCCTCGTCGCGGCGGGTGAACAGCCGCCAGATGAAGGTGTGGCCGGCGGGCGCGGTGAAGTAGGTGTAGTTCCGCATCCCCTCGCTCAGGTCGAAGCCGAGGTCGGATTCACCGTTGACGCCGACGCAGGCCATCGCGATCGCCCGGTAGGCAAGCGCCAGCGCCTTGAGCGGCTCCTCGAAGTCCGACAACTCCTCCCGGGACAACGGCGAGTGGTACAGGGCCACCCGTGAACCGTCCTCCTCGGCGAGCAGGTTGTACGGCACGTCCGCCCGGTCAAGCGCATCCCGCGTTTCGCTGGTCATCACGAAGACGTCGTCCGTGTCCTCCACCTTGTACGCGATCGCGAAGGTCTCCGAGTCGAGACCGGCGAAGGACTCGGCCAGGATGCCTTCATCCTCGATCGTGAAGTAGTAGAGACGCGAGATCATCCGACGGGTAGCCATGTTCAACTCCTGGGTCGGCCGGGAGCGGCCGAGCGGCCGAATCCTACCGGAATCGGGGCCCTCCGGGCCGCTTCGCGCAGGCGTGGCGCCTCACCGGGCGCTCAGCGTTCCGGATGCTCCAGCAGGAAACGATCGAACGCCTCGCGTTCTTCCCGCGTTACGTCTTCGAACGCGATCAGGTACTCGCCGCCGGCTTCCGGCAGCGGCGCCCGGATCAGGGTGACGGCGCGTTCGATCGCGTCGCAGTCCAGGGCGACCAGCACCAGGGACATCTGCCGGCAAACACTGAAGAGCTGGGTTCCCAGTTCGCTCTCGATCCTCACTTGGGCCGCTTCCGGCATCCGCACCGTCGTGATCCAGTAACCCTCAGTGGACCGTCGCACCCTGATCGCGCCCTTAAGGTGCAGGGTCTGGCGGGGGACGGTCAACTCCTGGCTCAGCCGACTCTCCAGGCTGCCGATCGTGATGTCCGCGTCGATGCGGCCGGAACCGGCCAACTCGAGTTCGAGCGCGGTTTCGAACACGCCGTCGTCGCCTGGACGGAGCGTCGCCTCGTGGCGGCTCACGGTCAGGGCGTGCTCCGGAGAGCGCAGCAGGACCTCGGCCGGACCGATCTGCACCGGCGTCAGATCGTCGATCAGGCTCTCGTAGACGCGGTTGAGCCGCTCGAAGAAGACGACGCGGCCACCCTCCTGGGCCGCTGCCACGGCTGGGACGAATCCGGACAGGAACGCCAGGACAGCGGCCGCCGGTCCGGTCCTCACGGATAATAGCCGCTGATGGTCCGCACCTTGTGGCGGCCCTTGACCTTCACCTCGACCTCGCGGTACTCCTCCCCGCCTCCCGACCGGTTCGACGTGTACGCGAGCAGGTACTGCGACCGCAGCTCCCGCTCGATCTCGTCGTAGACCGGCGCCAGATCCTCGGCCCTGGAGATGAAGAACGACTGGCCGCCGGTGACCCGGGCCAGGTCGTTCAGCTTGTTGCGCAGGATCACCTGGGTACGGCCGACGCCGAGCCCGATCGTGTAGATCGCCACCGCCGAGCGGCGAGCGTAGTCCTCGACGTCCTTGAACGCGACCGTACTCGACGTGTCTTCGCCGTCCGAGAGCAGCACGAGGGCCCGGCGACCTCTGACTCCCCGGAAGTAGTACAGGCTCATGATCAGCGCGTCGTGCAAGGCCGTGTTGCCGATCGCCCGCAGCTTCTCGATGGCCCCCGCCACGGCGCTGACGTCCGAAGTCCGGCCCATCAGCAGTTCGGGACGGGACGCGAAGGCCACGGCGAAGCTGCGGTCCTTCGGCGTGATCAGGTTGGCCAGGAACTGCGACGCCGTGCGGCGCGCCTCGCCCAGGGAGGTTTCCATCGAACCGGAAGTGTCGATCACGACACCCAGTGTCAACGGCAGATCCTCGACCAGCTCAAACTTCGACAGCTCCTGCCGGCGCCCGTCCTCCAGCACGGTGAAGTCCGCCTCATCCAGGCTCGTCACGGGACGGTTCGCGCCGTCCACGACCGTCGTGTAGAGCTCGACGAGATCGACGTCCACCGTGTCGGTGAACTCCGGCGCGTTGAGAAAACGCACGTCCTCGGCGCGGCTGCCGTCGTCGAGGGTCGCGGCAGCAGTCAGGTAGACGAGTTCCTGCTCGCCGGACGCTGCCGGCACGTCGACCTCGGCGCGCCACGGAGGACGCCGGAGAACCGCCCGGATCTCTTCGCCGATCCGAAACTCGACCTCCTGAACCAGGCGCTCTTCCGGCACGACGACCGAGGCCGCCACTTCCACCTTCCCCGACACCCGGACGCCGCGGCGCGGCTCGCTGATCTGGACCCGCAACTCGCCCCTCTGCTGGTTGAGCACCAGCTCGTCCGCGGCGACGACTTCGCCGGACGCGTCCAGACCCTCCACCCGAACCGCCTGCTCGAGCGGGTACTTCGCCAGCCGCACCTCGGCACTGAACGGCGGCCGGCGACGGGTCACCTGGAGCACGTCGTCGACCAGGAACCGCATGGCTACGATTTCCTCTCCCGTCACCAGTGTCTCCGCGCGCCAGAGGTTGAGCACGATGTCGCTCTCGGGCGGCACCAGGACCACGCCGCTTGCGGCCCCCTGCGCCTGCGGTGCGTCGGCCGCCAGTTGCTCCGCCGCCATCACCAGCCGCCGCCTCTCTTCGGGGCCCGCCGGCTCCGTCCGCGGCGCCAGGGGAACCTCGACCGGCACCGCCGCGAACGCCGCCGCTCCGCCGATCTCGTCACGCACCAGCAGACGCACGAGCACGGTCGAGCCCGGGCGCAGCAAACGCTCGATCGGCAGCGCCAGGGAGCGGTCCGCCGGCGGCGGGCCGGAAAGGTAACGCACCTTGAAGACGTCGAACACACGACCCGGCCGCTCGACGACACCCTCCACGTTGATCCGCACCTGCTCCCCGCCCGCGTCGTCGACGAAGGGAGAGAACGATGCCCCGGGCGGCAGCGACAAGAGGATGCGCGTCAGGATGCGCTGACCGCGCTGAGCCGGGAAGGTGACGATCGGCGCTTCCAGCTCCAGTTCGGGTACGGCCGGGACCCGGTCCGCGGCGGCCTGTTCCGCCCAGACATCGAGATCCGGCGGCGGTCTCAACCAGGCTTCAAGGTGCTCGGTGGTTGGACGCTGGCGCCGAAAACCGAACAGACCGTTGATTCCGGTGGTCTCGTCGACGCGCCGGGCCTCCCTGCAGACCTGGAGGTCGAAGCGACGGGCCCGGATGAGGCCCCGGAGTTCTTCGTACTGCTCGAGCCAGTACTCCATCTCGGGCATGTAGAGCACCCGCTTCGAGTCCTCCGGCAGCCACAGGCGGAAGGCCTCGTTCGGCTTGGGCTGGAAAACGACCAGGTTGTCGTGCTCGCCCTCCTCCGGACCGTAGCGCCAGATCTGGAGCGGCCGGAAGGTCTGATCGCAGTCGATCGGCTCGATGTGGTCCGGTTCCCCATGCAGGAACAGCAACTGCGCCCTCACGTCGAAGAACGGCACGCCCGACTGGCGGATCCGCTGGCGACGCCGCTCGACGCCTTCGGCCACCTTGCCGCGGCCCAGGAACGTCTCGATGTACTCGCGCCGGGACGGCGGAGCCAGGTTCTGGACCCGCTGCAGCTCCGCCGGCGCCAGCAGGAACTGGGGCCCGTCCAGAAAGAACTCCCGCTCCTCGTCGCTCCACTCTGAGAGGCGCCAGTCGGCTTCCTGGGCGGCAACCGACGCCGGCACGAGGCAGGCCGCAACCAGAAGCAGCCGGCGGATCCGCAATCCGAGTCCCCGCGGCCTCACCACGACATGCGATACAGCATCCAGTACACAACGACCCCGGTCACCGACACGTAGAGCCAGATCGGCAGGGTGACGCGCGCGATCCTGCGATGCCGGTCGTACCGGCCGCGGAGCCCCAGATAGACCGTGATCAACGCCAGCGGCGGCACCGCCGCGGCGAGCACCGTGTGGGTCAGGAGGATGCCGAGATAGACGGTCCGTACGGTTCCCTCGCCCTCGAAGTGAACCGAACCGACCTGGTAGTGGTAGTAGAGATAGGAGACGAGGAAAGCCGCCGAACACCCGAGCGCCATCAGCATGACCTGCTTGTGCCGCTCCCGGTTGCCCCGGCGGATCAACACGTAACCGATCACCAGCAGCGTCGCCGCCGTGGCGTTCAGGATCGCGTTGAGAGTGGGCAGATGCATCGGGCATGGAGCTTAGCCCGGTGGATGCATAGGTTGTGCCGGCTCAACGCTCCGCGGCCCGGCGTTCCCGCCAGTACCGAACCTGCCACCGCGCCACGTTGCGGTTGTGCTCGGCCAGGGTCTCCGCGAACACGTGGGTGCCGTCGTTGCGGCTGACGAAGTAGAGGTAGGGGACGTCGGCGGGCTCCGCCGCGGCGCGCAGGCTGTGCTCACCGGGCGAGCAGATCGGACCCGGCGGCAGACCGGGGTGAATGTAGGTGTTGTAGGGCGAGTCGAGTTCCAGGTCCCGCCGGCGAAGGTTGCCGTCCCAGGTGCCGGCCATCTTCAGCGCGTAGATGATCGTCGGGTCGGCGTAGAGGCCGATATTGCGGTCGAGGCGATTGTGAAAGACGGCGGCTACGAGGGGCCGTTCGGCGACGGCGCCGGCCTCCTTCTCCACGATGCTGGCCAGGGTCACGAGCGAGCGGACATCGAGTCCGCGCCCGGAAGCCGGCAGCAGGTGGTCCTCCACCCGCCGGCGGAAGTTGCGGACCATCGCCTCCACGATCTCCGGTTCCCCGACACCTGCCGGAAACGCGTAGGTGTCGGGGAAGAGGTAGCCCTCCAGCGACTCCGCCTCCGGATCGAGGTCCGCGATCAGGGCGGGGGAGGACATCGCCGCAACGAACGCGTCCAGCTCTCCGAAGCCCTCCGAGGCCAGGCGCTCCGCCGTTTCCCGCAGGGTCAGACCCTCGACCACCGTCACCGGATAGGTCACGACTTCGCCCCGGATCACGAGGTCGAGCGCCGCCACCGTGCTCATCGGCTGCTCGAAGCGGTACTCGCCGGCCTGCAACACGTCCTCGGGACGCCGGTAGTCGAGATAGAGACGCGCCAGCAGCGGATCGCCGATGACGCCTGCCGCGGACAACTTGTCAAGGATCGAGGCCAGGGGCGTGCCGTGCTCGATCACCAGCTCCACGATGTCCGAACCCCGGGGTCGCTCGAGTTCCCGTTCGGCCCACGCGACCAGGCCGGCGCCGATTGCCGCCACCGCGACCGCCGCCACGGCTAGTCCCGCAACCGACCAGAAGAGCAGACGCCGTCGGCGAGCCTGTACGGAGATCATCCCGCCTCCCGGTCCAGTGCTTCCTGCAGGATGATCTGAGCGGCCGTGGCATCGACTCGCTCCGGATGCTTGCGCGGGTCGACGCCGGCCGCACGGAGCCGGCGCTCCGCTTCGACGGACGTCAACGACTCGTTCACCGTCCTCACGGGCCGTCCGCACGCCCTGCCCAACCTTTCCGCGAACGCACGCGCCCTCTCGGCGGCAGATCCGACGGAACCGTCCAGCCTTCGCGGCTCGCCGACGACGAGCACCTCCGTATCCGTCTCTGACGCCAGCGCCTTGAGTTCGGCGATCAACTGCCGGTCGCTGGTGCGGCGGAGCGTCGTATGCGGCACCGCGACGCCGACCCTGGAATCGCCGACGGCGACGCCGACTCTCTTCGCGCCGAGGTCGATACCCAGGAAGCGCACAACGCCGCCACTCTGAAGCGGGCCACGGGGACTGTCAACCGCCGGGGCAGCCGTCGGCCGGCGGAGCCCCTGTGGCATAGCGATTGCTAGCATCGAGCCCACGCGCCCCTTGACCGAGGTACTCGCCGAGTTGGGGCTCGATGGCGACCTATGAAGTCCAGATCAGCCGCACTGCCGTCGTCCTGAAGATCGGACACCGTCGAGATGTCTGTCGCTGACTTCGGTCGCATGGCCGTCACCCTGGCTCTGGCGCTGATGCTGGCCGCGGCGGGAACGGCCGCGCAGGAGCCGGACGACGAGCAAACGCCTTCGGAGGAGCAGGAGCGCGTCGACGACGAGGACCCAACCGCCGAGGAGTCGGCTGGCGAGGAGCCCGATGCGTCGGGAGACGCGGAAGCCGCCGCACCCGAAGAGCCGCCTCCACCTGCCGGTGCCACGACGTTCACTTTCCAGGTCGAAGACGAGTCCGGCAGCGGCACGGTCGAGGGTTGGGCCGGCCTGATCCGGTTCGAACCCGGAGAGACGAACCGGCACATCCTGTCCGACGGCTTCTCGTTCCGGTTCCGGGACTACGGCGCCTCGGGAGATCGCGCCGTGTACGACCACGACAACGAGACGCTCCGGGCCGAAGGCGACGTCACCCTGAGCCGCGGCAACGAGGTCCTCCAGGGATCGCACTTCGATCTCGATCTGGCCACGGAGACGGCTTCGGTCTTCGATGTCGAGGGGAACATCGGCACCGACTTCTTCTTCAGCGGCTCCGCAATCCACGCTCACGGTGAAGACCGCTTCACGATCCTCGATGCCCAGTTCACAGCCTGCGAGGTCGAGGACGGCAAGACTCCGGACTGGAGCTTCCGCACGAAGCAGGTCAACGTGAACGCGAATGGCTACGCGAAGGCCCGCGGCCTCTCGTTCCGGGCCAGGAAGGCGCCGCTCATCTACCTGCCCTACATGATGTTGCCGGTGAAGAGTTCCCGCGTGAGCGGCTTCCTGACGCCGAAGCCGGGGTTCTCCACCCGCCGCGGCCCCTCCCTCGGCATCGCGTACTTCTGGGCGATCAACAGGAGCTACGACGCCACCTTCAACGCGGACCTCTACGCCGGCGCGCCGGCCGACGGCACGAATGCCTTCTCCAACAGGCCCTTCTGGGGCTTGGGAACCGAGTTCCGATACCGGCCCAGCGAGGGAACCGAGGGGATCTTCGACGGCTACCTGATCGACGACACGGAGCTGGACGAGAAGCGTTGGCGGGTTCGCTGGAACCACCAGTCGGAGCAACTGCCCGCAGGATTCCGTGCCGTGGTCCGCGTCGAAGAGGTGTCCGATTTCGACTTCTTCCGCGACTTCGAGCGGAGAGTCGATCGCAATAGCAAGCGCCAGCTGTACTCGACCGCCTTCATGAGCGGGAACTGGGGCAACCACTCGCTCAACGTCCAGCTCGATCAACGCAAGACCTTCATCTCCGCTGAGCGCACCATCGAACTGCGCCAGCTACCCGAGATCGAGTACAAACTGCGCTCCACCCGGCTTGGCGAGTCGCCCCTGTACGTGCAGATGAAGAGTTCGCTTCACTACCTCGACACCAACCGCTCGGTCCGGCGGACGGGTCGCTACGGACGTGCCAACCTGGTACCGGAAGTCAGCCTGCCGATACCCGCGGCGAGCTGGCTGTCCCTGTCGCTGACGGCCGGCGGTCACCTGACCTGGTACGGCGACAGCCTGATGAACTCCGAGGAACGGCGAGCCACAGTGACCGACACGGACTTCCGGGGCGAGGATCTGATGCGCATCGTCCCGATAGCCAGCGCCGAGATCATCGGCCCGGGGTTCTCCCGGATCTTCGAACTCGGGGAGGGTGGACGCTACTCCCGGATGAAGCACGTGATCGAGCCTCGTATCGCCTATGACTACTTCGACAGCTTCGACGACCGCATCCGCATCCCGCTGTTCGACGAGATCGACAGACAGCGTGGCCGTAATGTTGCCCGTTTCAGCCTGTTCAACCGGCTGCTCGTCAAGCCGGCCGATCCAGACGAGGGCAGCGCCTTCGAGATCCTGTCGTTCGAGTTGTTTCGGGACCTGTCGCTCGACAGCGAGATACCCCTGCTGCGTTCTCGGGACCGCTCGCTCACCAGCCAGAACGGTCCGGTCGGCGCCCTGCTGCGGTTCAATCCGTCCCGGCGCACGGGCATCCGCTTCGACGCGCTCTACGACACCCTGTACTCGCAGTTCTCCAGAACCGGGATCTCGGCAAGTCTTGGCGTCGGCGACACGAGTTCGCTCGGTCTTCGCTGGGCGGTGCGACGCAACCCCGAACTGGACACGACGCGCCGCCACCACGTCCAGGTCTCGGTCGGAGGGCTCAAGCTGATCCCGAGCAAGCTGAGCCTGAGCAGCATGGTGAGCTACGACATCGAGCAGCAACTCATCCAGATGCAGCGCCACGTAGTCGACTACCAGGGCTGCTGCTTCGGCCTCCGCCTGGAGGTCGCGAACTTCCGCACGCTTCTGCGCCAGGACACGCAGTACAGGCTGCTGGTGACGCTCAAGACCATCGGCTCCTTCTTCGACATCACCGGCGGACAGAGCGAGACGCTGTGACGAGGGGCACCGGCGGCGTTCCCAAGGCGGTCGTGCTGGGGGCAGCGGGCCAGCTTGGACGGGAGGTCGCCTCTGAACTCCGGCGGCGCGGCGCGGAAGTGCTCGCCGCCGACCGCAGTCGAGCGGATCTCCGCGATACGGGCGGGACCGCCGAGCTCGCCGCGGCGTTCGGAGCAGGCGCCGTCTACAACTGCGCGGCGTACACGGATGTCGACGGCTGCGAAAGCGACATGGATCAGGCGATGGAGGTCAACGGCAGGGCGCCCGGACGGCTGGCGGCGGCTCTACCCTCCGACTGCCGCATGATCCATGTCTCGACCGACTACGTGTTCGACGGCCTCGGCCGCCGTCCCTACCGCGAGGGCGACCCCACTTCGCCGCGGACCGCGTACGGCCGTTCGAAGCTCCACGGCGAACCCGGCGTTCTCGACGCCGGCGGTCTCGTCGTCCGCACGAGCTGGGTGTTCGGCCCCGAGGGCAGGAACTTCGTCTCGGCGATCGCTTCGCGCATCGGCGAGGGCGCGCCGGCCCGTGTGGTGTCCGATCAGGTCGGCTGCCCCACGTACGCCCCCTACCTGGCCAGGGCGCTTGTCGATCTCGCCTGCGTCGGCGCCTCCGGCATCGTCCACTACTGCAACGCGCCGGCGACGTCCTGGCACGGTTTCGCCCTCGCCATTGCCGACGCCCTGGGACTGAGCGTTCCGATTGCGCCGATCCCGTCCTCCGAACTGACCCGGCCGGCCGTGCGGCCGGCGTACTCCGTCCTGGATACTTCGCGTTTCGAAACCCTGGTGAGTCGCGGCATCGAGCCCTGGCGACCCGGTCTGGACGACTACTTCGAGCGCCTGCGGCAAGGCAAGGCCGAGTCGTGACCCGCGTCCTCGTCACCGGCGCCGAAGGCTTCGTCGGCCAACGCCTCGTGCCCCGGCTCCTCGAGCGCGCCGCCACGGTCATCGCCTGCCATGCCCCCGGCACCGCCCCACCCGAACCCTGGACCTCGATCCCACTATCCGGGAGGTGCGACCGGGTGGAACTCGACATCTGCGACCGCGGCGCGCTGGAACGAGTCCTTGGGGAACATGCGCCGGACGCTGTGGTGCATCTCGCCGGGCTTTCCGATGTCGGTGCCTCCTGGCATCGAATCGACGACTACTACCGGGTCAACGTGGAGGGCACCGAGTGCGTCGCGGCCGCGGCGCGGACGCTTCCCGGGCCATGCCGGCTGATCATCGCGTCGAGCGCCGAGGTCTACGGAAGAGTGCCCGAGAGCGAACTCCCCATCCGGGAGGACAGGCCGCTCCGCCCGCGGTCCCCTTATGCGATGACGAAGGCTTCCGCCGAACGGCTGACGCTCGACCGGGGGGCCATCGCGGCCCGCTCCTTCAATCTGATCGGCCCCGGCCAGAGCGTGCAGTTCGCATTACCTTCCTTCGCGTCACAACTCGCGGAGATCGAGGCCGGGCGCAGGGAACCCGTGCTGCGGGTCGGCAACCTGACTTCACACCGCGACTTCCTCCACGTCGACGACGGCGCCGATGCGTACGCAGTTCTCGTCGAACGCGGCGAACCGGGCACCGCCTACAACATCGCGCGCGGTGAAGCGATCGAACTGGACGCGGCACTCCGTCGACTGATCGAGATCAGCGGAGTGGCGACCGAAGTCCTAGAGGATCCGGACCGCCTGCGGCCCGCCGACGTCCCCGTCCTGTGCGGTGACGGAAGCCGACTCCGCGCCCTGGGCTGGAGCCCCCGGCGCAGTTTCGATCAGGCTCTGCAAGCGATCTGGGAGGATGCCAGGCTGGCCTCCTAGCCAGCCTTGTTGGCCCGCTCCAGTGCGAGTAGCTGAGCTTTGCGCTTCGTGCCCCCGATGTAGGAACCCGGACCGCTCCGGCGTGGCACGACACGGTGGCAGGGAACGAGGATCGGCAACGGGTTGGCCATCAGCTTCGACCGGATCAGTCGATAGGCCCCCGTCCGGCCCGATGACGTCGCCACGTTGCGGTAAGTGCGGGTCAGACCGTATGGAATCCGCGCCGTCTCCTGGAAGATCCGGCGCGAAAGGGCGTCCAGGCCGATCCGGTCGAGATCGTAGGGCAGATCCAGGTTGCGCCGCGCGCCGGCAAAGTACTCCGACAGCCGACCCAACGCCTCGTCGATGAAGTCGGTCGTCTTCACCGCGCCGAGCGAGGGGAACAGTGCTTTCTCCGTATCCGCCGGGTCGATGACCAGGCGCGTCACCAGCCGGCCCATGAACTCAAGGCCCAGGGAGCCGAGCGGTGAGGGAATCAGGACTCGAAGCGGCGGAGCGGTGCGTGCCGCGGGCCATGCCGGCGCACCGGCTGGCGCCTGCGCAGGGCTCACGATTTCCTGGGCCACAATAGGTCATGGTAGCATGGCAACTTGTCTATGTCCAAGCGGATGGCGTGCCCCCAAGCGACCAGCAGCCGGTGGCTGTCACTCCTGCCGGAGTTCGATGTGCAGCGACACGTCCTCGCCCTTGGCGGCCTCGAACTCGCGCACCGCGGTCGCGTAACCGGGCCTCGTCACCTCCAGGCGGTGGGCGCCCGGGTCGACGATCAGTGGCGAATGGAGATTCGCGAGTTGGGCGCCGCTTCCCAGTAGCCGCCCGTCGAGGTAGACGACGGCATCGGAAGGCTCCACCTCGACCAGCAGGCGCGCGGGCTCGCTTCTCTGATCCTGCCTGATCAGCTGGCCGCGGTTCTCGACCCTCCAGGACTCGCCGGGGGCCGCGGTCCGTTCCGCCACCGCCTCGGGTGCGGCCGGCTCGGGCGCAGGCGGCTGCGGCCGAACAGCGGTACCCGGCACGAGATCCTGGTCGATCTTGATCACGACGCCGGGGCGGACGCGGATCTCCCGTTCCAGGGTCTCATGGCCATCCATGAAGATCGCCAGACGGTAGCTGCCCTCACGCAGCCAGAGATAGCGAGGGAAGCCATCGAACGCGTCGACGCGGCCGATCAGTTCGCCATCGAGGTAGACCGAGGCCTTCTTGGGTCTCGTGTTGATGTCCAGCGCGCCCGCGTTCGGCGCCGCGTAGCCGACCGCACGCGGTCCCCAGCCATGGAGACCATACGGCCCGAAGGCGTATGGCGAGTAGTAGGGCCAGTAGGAGCCCCAGCCGCCGTACCAGCCGAACGAACCGTAGTAGGGCCGGTAGACCACCCGCGTCCGGGTTCGCCGCCCCTCGCGGGTACCTTCCCGGGATTCACCCCGGTCGCCGGCAACGGCGGCGACCGGCATCGACACGGCTGCCGCGCGGGCGACCGCGGTCACGCCGCCAGGCGCCCCCGGGGCCGCCTCCGCACCCACGGCCTGCGCGAGGCCAAGCAACGCGGCAAGCGCCGGCGCCGAAATCCGGCGGATCAGCCCGAAGCGCTCCCGTTCTCTCATGACGCACCTCCCCGGTCCAGGCCGACGCCATCGGCCCAGCCGTTCCGCAGTCCTTCCAGGTAGTGATATCGCATCGTCTTCTCCCACACCCGGGGCAACCTGACCGGCATTCCTTGCAACGCGCGCGCCAGCCGCTCCTGCGCCCACAACAGAGTGCGCTCCCCGGCGCCGGCCGCCGAGGGGGGCCTGCCGTCCTGCATCCCCAGAAAGTGCCCGAGCTGTTCGTGGCGCCGGTAAAAGACGACGGCCGAGTACCCCGAGCGGTACTGGCGCTCCGCGAACCGCTCCAGATCGGTCGGATGGTCGTGCGCGACGTGTGCCGCCGGCCGGTAGAGCAGCCGTAGCCCGTGCGCCGCGAGCCTGTAGCCCGCTTCGACGTCCTCCCAGGCCGCAAAGGGAAACGCCGCGTCGAAGGGCTCGGCGGCCATCGCGTCGCGGTCGACGGACAGGTTGGACGTGTAGAAGAAGTTGAACGGTACGTTGTCTTCGTCCTCGATCAGGGCGAAACCGAACTGCAGTCCCTGCTCGTTGATGTAGTCGAGGAAGGGTGTACGGCGCATGCGGTCGTGCCAGTCCGTGCGGCCGATGACGCCGACGCAGCCGCCTGCCGCGCGGACGGAACGCGCGAGATCCCCGCTCTGGACCCGGTGGTGCGCGGCGAGCCATCCCGCCGAGGGGACAGTGTCGTCACCAAGAAAGGCCACCCAGCGCCCCCGCGCCGCCGTCACCCCCCGATTCCGCGCTACCGCCGGCCCCTGGTTCTGCTGGTGGAGCACGCGCAGCGCGGGCGAGGCATCACGGCGTTCAGCCACCCGCTGGTCCAGCCATGCGGTGGTTCCGTCGCTACTGCCGTCATTCACCACGAGAACTTCGAATCTCGGCCCTTCCTGGGCGTCCAACGCCTCGAGAACCTCCCTGAGTGCAGTCAGACGGTTGAAGGTCGGGATGACGACACTGAAGTCCGGCGCACCGGTCACTGCTCCACCTCCATGACGTCTTGCAGGCTGCGACGTACCGACGTGACTTCTTCGGGCCACAAGGACTCGAAGCCGACACTCCCGAACAACTGCTCGTCGCCCGGATAGGTCGGCACGACGTAGAGAGGAAAGCGCTCGAAGATCTCGGCGTCCGGCCGGCGGCGTCTGGCCTGAATGCGGCGCCGCCGTTCGACCGCGCCGTCCAGTCCACGGACGATTGAAGACAGAGCCCGTACCTGAGCCAGGGTCTGCTCGTCGACGATCGCAGGTACGCCGTCAGGCAGTTCGGGCTCCGGCCGTACGAACCTCCTGAGTCTCGTGCGGAGCGCGACGGCGGACCGCAACCGCTCCCAGGCATCGCGCGCTCCGGAGCCGTGGCCCGTCCGCCGCACGCCGGCACCGTCGCCAGCGCTGGTCACGATCCCCGCCGCTACACCGGTCCACCCCTCTTCTGGAGCGCTGTATGGATCGACGGCCAGCTCGTGACCGTGAGGGTTGCGATAGGCGAGCAGGTGCTGGATGCGGGCGAGCAGCGTCATCTGCACGACCGGCATCAGCTTCGGCCACAGCTCGGCATCGTAGTTCTTGAACGCGGTGAGATACGCGTTGCGCTCGAAGAGCAGTCCCCGATTGGCGTTGCCGAGCAACTGGCTGGTCGCCATCGAACGGTGGTGGACCACCGCTCGCGGCGCGGACACCACCCTCTCTCCGGCGGACCACAACCGCCAACCGAGATCGACGTCTTCCAGGTACGCAAAGTACGTCTCGTCGAAACCGCCCGCCGCGAGGTAGGAGTCACGGCGAACGATCATGTTGCCACCGCAGGGGAACAGCAACTCGCCGCCTTCTTCCGGCAACTCGATGTCTGTCATTGGTCGGTGGTAGTCGAGCTGAAACGCGTGGCCGTCGAAGGTCATCACGCCCCGGCCGAAGTCCAGCCGGCTACCATCCCAGTCGACGATGCAGCCGGAAAGCGCGGCCACATCGGGCGGCGCCTGACGCAAGGCCGCGACCAGTTCCTCCAGCCAGTCCGACTGCGGTCTGGTGTCGTTGTTGACCAGCACCAGCGCGCTCGCGTTGCTCTTCTCCGCGAGTCGGTTGTTCGCGGCGCTGAAGCCGATGTTGCCCGGATGCGCCACCACGTCCACCCGCGGGTGCGCGGCTCGCACCCAGGCGACCGTGTCGTCGCTGGATCCGTTGTCGAACAGTCTGACTTTCACGGTGGCGCCCGGTACCTCCTGGGTCTCGAGGACCGGCAACAGGGTTTCCAGGTGGTGACGGCCATTCCAGCTCACCACCAGCACGTCGACGCTGTCGATGGCCGTCCGACGACCCGCAGACACACTCATCACTTCCCGCCTTCTACGCTCCCGCGAGATGTCTTCGAAACCACCGCCGCAACCGGAAACCCAAGTCATCCGCGGGGGCCGCCGTCTCCGGCCTGAACGCGAACTCCTCCTTCGTGGAATCAACACGAGGAGACTCCAGGAAAGTCACCAGGGGCGCCAGACTGCGCTCCCAGGAGAAGGTCGTCAGAGCGTGTTCCCGACCGCGTCGGGCCCGCGCCTCGACCTCCGGGCCACCCGCGACGAGTTCCGCCAGACCGGCTCTCAGCCCCGCCACGTCGCCGCAGGGGACGACCAGGCCGGCGTCCCACTCCCTCAGCAGGCGGGGCACCGTGCCGCCCTCTGTGGTCAGCACCGGACAGCCGACCGCGAGTGCGTCGACGAACCGGGTGCGCAGCGACAGGTCCGTTTCCAGTCCGGGTCGATGACAGGCGGCGAGCGCGTCCACATCCCGCAGGAGATCGTAACGCCGCTCGAACGGCACCCACTCGAGGAAGCCGATCCGGTCGGACCCCTGGCGTCGACTCCGCGCCTCTACGTCCGCGAGCAGTCGCTGGGGCGCTCCCGCTCCAGGCGGCTGCCGAACGAACAGCAGGCGCGCGGCTGGGTGGGACAACGAGGCAAAAGCCTCGAGCAAAGGCTCGGGGTCATACCAGTCGTACAAGCCGCCGAACAACAGGCGCCGCTCGCCCGGTGCGCGGGACGGCAGCAGCGGCCGGTAGTCGGGCAACGGCTCCGGCACGCCGAAGGGCGCTTCGACGATGAGACCGGAATACTCCGGATCATCGCGGTATCGGTGCGGATTCACCCTGCCCAGGGCGGTCAGGAAGCCCAGGTAGTAAGCCCGCTGCTCGGGTGACGAGCAGAGGAAGAAGTCGCCGCGAGACAGTTGATGAACCCAGGTGCGGTGGTCGTTCCGGTAGGGATCGAGACCGAGGGTGTCGAAGTGCGTCAGGTTCTCGATCAGGAACGGATCGTAGAGATCGACCGCAGTAGGCAGATGGGGAAGCTCATGAAGGACGTTGTTCGCCAACTGCCCCTGAGTTACCGCGACATCGCACCCCGCCAGCAGTTCGGGAAGCGGCGCGGAATCGAATCTCCGCACCTCGAACCGCCCGCATCCCCGTTCGGGCCGCTGCCCCGACCGCCAGGGTGAGACGAGGACGACTTCGAAGCCCATAGCCGGAAGCCGCCGCGCCATTTCCAGATAGCGGATCCCGATTCCCGCAGCCCGTTCTCCCAGCGCCTCGCTGCACACGAGGCCCACACGCGTCAACGGCTCTGTCCCCTCGCTCTCATTCGTTCTCGAGCAAGCCAGCCGTCAGTCACCGGAACCGCGGAGTACCTGCAGGCGCTCGTGCAGTCGCCAGGCCCGGGTCGCTTTCACAGCCTCGACGTCGGTCTGTAACTCCCGCTCGCGGGTCTGCAACCGAGCGACTTCGCCGCCGAGCTCCCGAAGCGATGACTCCAGTTCCCGCTCGCGGGCCTGCAACCGAGCGACCTCGCTGCCGAGCTCCTGATGCGACGACACCAACTCCT
>WTGL01000010.1 GCA_011523565.1 Acidobacteriota bacterium | reverse complement strand
GTCGATACCCGGGAACCGCGTGAAGTCCCGGTCGGTGGTGGCGATCGAGGCGCCGTGCTCGAGCGCCAGTGCGGCGAGGTGCGCGTCCATCACCATCGGTCCCGACGTGGTGCTGCTGTCCTCGCGGGCGACTTCGGGCAGCGCCGTCATCGAGCCCAGTCGCTCGCGCCCGCGATGTAGCCCGGCAGCGCCAGCGGGACTCTTGGAACTTCCGCGCTTGCACGGCCGTACTGCTAGACGGCCGCGCTTTGCCCACACGACAGGCTGAAGATCCCCTCAGAGAAGGACCATCCAATGAGAGCCCATGCGATCACGGTTGGACTCGTCATCGCTGCCCTTGGATGCCTCGCCAGCGCTGGCGCTGCTGCGGCCGACGACCTCCTGATCAAGAACGTCACCATTGTCTCGCCGGAGCGGGAGGCACCGTCCGCGGCGACGAACGTGCTTGTGCGCGATGGACGAATCGTCGCCATCGGGCGCGAGCTGCCTCAAGGCATCCACGGTTCCGACGATGTGATCGACGGCACGGGACGCTACCTCGCGCCCGGGCTGATCGACGCGCATACGCATCTGAGCGACATCCCGGGGATGACCTTCGAGCACGAGCTTGCCCATCCGGACATCGCGCGCGAGACCCGCCGACAGATCCCGCGCAGTTACCTCTACTACGGCTTTACTTCGGTAGTCGACATGATGGCAGGGCAACCCGACGTGATTGCCAGGTGGAACGACCTGGACGTTCGTCCCCACGCCTACTTCTGCGGGGCGGCGCCGGTGTTCGACGGCTATCCGATGAACTTCGTCCCGAAGCCCTTTCGCTATCGGATCACGCCCTACTTCCTGTTCGACGAGGCGCGCGCCGACGAGTTCCCCGCCGGCTTCGCCCCGACCGAGCACACGCCGGAGGCCGTCGTCAAGAGGATGCATGGCGACGGCGCCGTCTGCGTGAAGACGACATTCGAGGGCGGGTTTCCCGGTCAAGAGAACCTGCCGCTACCGAGCGAACGGATCATCCGCGATCTGGTGGCCGCCGCGCACGCCCGAGGCATGCCGGTGCTGCTACACGCCAACTCCCAGTCCGCCCAGACCTTCGGGCTGGCGGCCGGTGTCGACGCCTTCGTGCACGGCATATGGAGATGGGATGATCCTGGGACGACCGGGTTGACCGCGGACGTCACGAAGATCCTGGACGCCATCGTTCACGGCGACATCGCCTGGCAACCGACCATCCAGGTGCTCTACGGCGAGCGTGACCTGCACGACCCGGACTATCTCTCCAGTCCCGAACTCCGGCATGTGCTGCCGAAGGCCATTGTCGACTGGTATGGAACCGAGGACGGGCAGTGGTTCGCTAGTCGCATGCGCGACAATCCTGGGGTGGCGCGGGCACTCGAAGACGGTCACTGGGAAGACCTGGACGCTGTACCGATCGCTCGTGTCACCGAGGCGCTCTCCTATCTGGCATCGCGCGGCGCGCGGCTCAGCTTCGGCAGCGACACTCCCAGCGCCCCGACATACGCCAACCCTCCCGGCCTCAACGGCCGGCTGGAAATGCGCCGTTGGTTGGAAGCCGGAGTCACGCCTATGCGCCTGTTCCGCGCCGCGACGATCGTGAACGCGGAACTCTTCGGCCTGCAGGACGTCATCGGGACGGTCGAGGAAGGCAAGCGCGCGGACTTGCTGGTGATGACGAGAAACCCGATGGAGGACGCCTCCGCATTCGACGGAATCGACATCGTCATTCTCGAAGGGCGCGTCTTGCGTCGATCGGATCTTTCCGCGGAGAACGGGCAGTAGATCAGCCGGCTCGAGAGAATCGCGAGCTTTAGACTCCGGACTTGGCGTGAGCAGCTTGGTCGATAGCCCCGTTTCTGCTTCGTATCGAGACGGGAAGGTCCGCGTGATCCTGGCCAGCGGCCTTGAGCTGGCGTTTCCCGTGGCCGGGAATCCGCGTCTCGAAGGCGGGACGGAAGCGGAGCTCGAACGGATCAAGCTCTCTCCCTTCGGCCTCCACTGGCCGGAGCTCGACGAGGATCTTTCGGTGCGGGGCATCCTCACAGGCGACTTCGGACAGCGCACAGGTCCCTGAGCTTCTCGAGACCCGTCGATCGCGACGTCGGCGACCTGCGTGCGAGGCCACGGCATCGCCCGGCGCCAGCCTAAACCGCGCTGTAGCGGCGCCTGTATCTCGATTAGATTGACGATCGGGGCGGGATCCGCCACAATAGACCGCTTATTCGCACTTGCGGAGGCCAAACGTGCTCATCTCATTCGCCGTCACGAACTACGCCTGCTTCAAGGAGCGCCAGGAACTGACCTTGGCGCCGCCACGCAAGACCGACGACGACGAGTTCTCGTTCCACACCGGCGTGCGGCGGGTTCCCCGTCTCCACCGGGCCGCTGCCCTGTACGGCGCGAACGCCAGCGGCAAGTCACGGCTCATCCGGGCCCTCGCCTTCGTCGATTCGTTCGTCATCGGCTCCTCGGCGCGCCGTCAGACGGGGGAGCCGATTCCTCACGAGCCGTTCCGCTTCGACGCCAACACCCGCTCGCGCCCGACGACGTTCGAGATCTCGTTCGTCGAGGCGGGTTCCGTCTACGAGTACGGCTTCGCGGTGGACGGCGAACGGGTCCATGAGGAGTGGCTCTTGCAGTGGCCGGCCGGGGGACGGCAGAGAGTGCTGCTTGATCGAGAGTACGACCCGGCAACGGGCGAAGAGTCCTGGAGTTTCGGGGACTCCGTGCGCGGCGAGAAGAGAGCTTGGCAGGCAAGCACGAGACAGGACACGCTGCTCGTGTCAACGGCTGCCCAATTGAACAGCGAGGTCTTTACGCCGGTGGTCGAGTGGTTCCAGCAGCGTCTCCGTGTCGTAACGGCGGGAGGTCTTCCTCCGGCCGTTACCATCGAGATGATCGACGGCGACGAGCGGGCCACCGAGAGAGTGCTGCGGATGCTCCGGGACGCCGACATTGCCGCGTCGTCTGTGCGAACCCGCAAGGAAACGGTCCGCGTTGCCGATCTCCTTCCACCCGACTTCCTGAAGGACACGGATGCCGGCCGCAGAACGGTGCCTCTCTGGGCGGCCGACCTCGGTCACCGTCCGGAGGGATGCACCGAGACGTACTTCCTGGACCTTGACGAGGAGTCTGAGGGCACTCAGCGGCTCTTTGCGCTCGCAGGTCCGTGGCTGGATGTACTCGACAACGACCTTGTAGTCGTCGTCGACGAGTTGGACGCCAGCATGCATCCGCACCTCACCGCCGCTGTGGTTCGGCGGATCAACAGCGCTCCGCTGGACAGAGAGAGCCGATGCGCTCAACTCGTCGCCACGCTTCACGACACCTCGCCCATGAAGAGCGCTCTGGATCGGGACCAGATCTGGTTGGTTGACAAGGACCCGGCTACGGAAGCCTCGAGCCTGACGCCGGCTAGCGACTTCAAGCCACGTCGCCGCGAATCCCTCGACCGAGGCTATCTCGGAGGCCGCTACGGCGGCGTGCCGGTGATCGCCGAGTACGGCTAGGCAAAGAGAGTCGATGGCGCGCCGATACCGGTCGCGGACGAGAGCGCATCGGTCGAGGCGGTCGCCTAAACCGAGGATCCTGGTTCTCTGCGAGGGCCAGAAGACGGAACGTATCTACTTCGGCGCTCTGAAGGTGGAGATGAGATTGTCCAGCGTCAGCGTGCAGCCCCCTAGCAAGGTAAGGGGACTTCGGGGTCTGACGAAGGCCGCCGACGAAGCTCGTCTGAATGACCCCGGCCTCGACGAGATCTGGTGCGTTCTGGACCACGACGGACGCGAAGAAGAAGTCCGACAGTTCCGTGTCTGGCACGAACGCGCCAGCAAACGCCGCGGTGGCCCGAGGATCGAAGCGGTGATCTCGGATCCGTGCTTCGAGTACTGGCTGCTGCTCCACTTCGAGTACACGACGCGGCCGTTCGACAACGTAGGCGGCTGCGAACAGGCGGTCAGGTTGCTGCGAAGACATGTGAACGACTACCGGAAGGGAGACCGACGCTTCTTCGAGAGTCTGAGGGGCCTTCGGGATACGGCTATCGCGAACGCGGAGAAGGCCGCGAGAGCGGGCCCGTCGCCTGGCACGGACATTGGCCGTCTGGTCCAGCGTCTCCGCGAGCTCGTGTAATCGGTCGTCGTGGAGAGCGCCGGGACCGGTGAGGCGGACGGCCTCCCCTACGATCGCCCCATGAACCCCCGGACCGCCTCCACCACCCTCCCCGGCGCCTCCTCCGTCACAAAGTGCCCGCAATCCTCGAACTCGCGCACCTCGACATCCCGAAGCGCCGACTTCCACCGCTCCAGT
>WTGL01000121.1:1996-4329 GCA_011523565.1 Acidobacteriota bacterium | reverse complement strand
ATCCCGGAGATCGGCGTCGAGATCAACATGTGCCCGAGCACCTCCGGCTTCAAGGGCTGGCGCGCCATGTCCTACGACCCGAACACCGGCGCCCTCTACATCCCGGTGACGATGAACTGCGAGCTCGCCACCTTCGGCCCGGTCGAGCGCGTCCTCGGCGGCGGCGGCGCGGGTCCGGTGAAGCGCATCAACACGCTGCACCCCTACTCCGGCGGCAACCTGGGCGAGTTGCTGGTCATCGACGTGCGCGAGGGGGACATCATGTGGCGGCACCGCACGGAGTCGCCGATCAACACGGCCGCGCTCGCGACCGGAGGCGGCGTCGTCTTCGCTGGCGACTACGACCGCTACGTCTACGCGTACGAGGCGAGGACCGGCGAGATCCTCTGGCAGACACGACTACCCACTTCGGCCCAGGGCTTTCCGGTGTCCTACCTCGCCGGCGGCCGCCAGTACGTGGCAATCCCGGTCGGAACGGGCGGCGCCAGTTGGGCGACGATGGTGCCGCGTGACCTCATTCCCCACATCCGCCGGCCGACCAACGGCAACTCGATTCACGTGTTCGCGTTACCGGCGGATCTGCCGGCAGCAACCGGGCAGCCCCGGACGGCGGCGACCGACCGCGATGCGGCCGGAGAGCCCGACGCTTCCCTGACCGTCTGGGACGGCGTCTACACCGTCGAGCAGGCGGAGCGAGGCACCAAGCCGTATGTCCAGAACTGCGCCACCTGCCACGGCGAGGATCTCGGCGGCGGCAGCAACTCCCCGGGCCTGGTCGGCGTCAGCTTCCAGTTCCTGTGGGGAGGCAAGACCCTGCACGAGCTGTATGAGGCGATCCGGACCACCATGCCGACCGACAATCCGGGGAGCCTGCCGCGGGAGACCTATCTCGACATCCTGACGTACATGCTGCAGGTCAACGAATTCCCGGCAGGCAGTGGCGAACTCGACGCGGAGGCTCTGGGCAACATCCTGATCACCGAAGAACCCGGTGCGTAGCTGACGTAGGACACAGCTCGGCGGTATTGCGAACTGCGGCGTATCGTATTACGATCCTGTGCATGCACGCACTCTCCGTCAAGCTACCGACCGAGCTCCACGCTGCCCTGGCAAGCGAAGCGCAACGACGCAACATCACGCGGTCCGCTCTGTTGCGAGAGATCGTCGGGGAAGCGCTCGATAGTGTTCCGACGCCGGCAACGCCGAGCTGCGCCGAATTGGCTGGCGATCTGATCGGCGTCGTTCGGAGCGGCCGCCGCGACCTGGCGACGAATCCCGATCTTCTCGAGCAGGCTGTCGTCTCGGACGCTCGACGTGCCGCCGACCGTCGTCGCTGACACCGGTCCGATCGTCGCGCTGCTCGACGCTGATGAGGCGCATCACGAGTGGGCGCGAGACCAGTTCCAAACGCTCGCGGCGCCACTGCTCACGTGTGAAGCGGTGCTCTCCGAAGCCTCCTTTCTCCTCGCGCGCGCCGGCGAGGATCAGAGCCTGCCGGTGACGCTCGTCGAACGGGGCGTACTGAAGGTCACCCGAGTACTCGCGGCACAAGAAGACGTTCTAGCCATCGGCCGCCTGATCCGCCGGTACCGCAACGTGCCGATGTCCTTCGCCGACGCGTGCCTGGTGCGGATCGTGGAACGCTCGGATCAAGCGTCCGTGCTGACCCTCGACTCCGACTTCCGGATCTACCGCCAGGGCAACCGCCGCGTGATTCCCGTGCTTACTCCTTCGTAGCACCATCGAAGTCGGGCACGGTCTCGACCAGATGGGCCAAACTGCCGAAACGGAACTTCTTTGACGTCACCGGAACCAGCCTCACGGCGGGCTTGCCCCTGCGGGCAATGATCACCTCGTCGCCCGCTTCGGCCGCCACGATGAGCTTCGACAGTAGCGACTTGGCTTCGTGCATGTTGACGAGCATCGCTGTTCCTCCTGGCCGCCAGCCCCCAGCAAAAGGCCCAAACGAGTCTATTCGTCGACGGCTACCGCAATCGCCTCCACCAGCAACGCCAGCGCGCTCTGCAACGAAGCATCAGCATGCCCGCCGAACGACCCCTCATACAGCCCGAGCCGGACGACCACCATCTCGTGCGACGGCACGATGATCGTGCTCTGGCCGCCCGCGCCCTGCATGCTGAACGCGCTGTTCGGCAGTGACGGGTAGCGCTTGCTGCCACCGCGCGGCGGGTTGTTGATCCAGAAGAAGCCGCCGTAGATCGGCCGGCCGTCGTCCACCCAGGCCGGCGCCGGCGTGCTGACGAACTCGACGAAGCCCGCGGGCAGTACGCGCTCGCCCGTCGGCGCAACGCCGTCGTCCAGGTAGAGCTGGC
>WTGL01000121.1:0-1986 GCA_011523565.1 Acidobacteriota bacterium | reverse complement strand
GTCGTCCGGGTCCTCGTGCCAGGAGTCGACCGGCGCCAACTGGTCGAGCGTGTAGTCGCCCTGCTCGATCAGCACGCCCATCAGGCTCGCCGAGAGGCTCTTGTTCATCGACCAGCTCTCGAGCGGCGTGTCCTTGTCGATCCCCTCGCGGTAGCGCTCGGCGATGAGCCGGCCGCGATGGAGCACGACGAAAGCCAGGGTCATCGCCTCGGGCTCGAAGGCGGCCTCGACCGCCGCCGCGAGCTTCTCCGCGTCGACGTCGTCGGGAAGCGGCTCGTCCGGCAGCGCGTCGCCCATCGGCCAGGGGGCGTTCTCGTCCAGCAGGCTCACGACCGGAACCGTCTCGTAGAACGGCGCGTCCTCTCCCTTGGGCAGGGCTACGCAGCCCTGGTCGCCGTGGAGCACCGCGGTCCGGGTCACACCTGTGTCGGTGGTGATGTGGACTCGTCCGTTCTCTCGGTCGAGGACCCGCCCCGGTAGACGGTCGCGGTATCGGTGCCGGGAAGTGAACCCGCCAATCTGCGTCCAGGCGTCCTCAAAGTCGAGCCCGGTCAGGAAGACCGCAGAGCACAGGACCTTGGCGAACCCGGCCGCTTCGTGCTCGATGAAGTCGCCGGGCGGCGGCACCCGAACGGTGTCGAGTTCATGCTCCTGTCCCCGCGCTACCAGGCTCTCGCCCAGCGTCAGTTCCTGGCCGGCCGCCGGAGGCGGGATCCCGCTGTTGTCGGCGCAGCCGGCGAGCAGCGCCGCCAGGAGCGCGATCCGAAGCACGCTCGCGCGCATCACTCGTCCTCCGCCGGCCGATGCCAGATCGGCGATGTCCAGGCCATCTCCTGGATCGTCTCGGGATAGGAACCGTCCGAGCACACGGCGGGACGGTCTTCCGCGGCGAGGCGCTGGCAGTCGTACCAGCTCCAGCGCAGGCTGGGGTTCTCGACCACCCGCAGATAGTAGTAGGCGTACTGGCCGGCATCGAACGTCTCGTCGCGGTAGACCGCGCAGAGGCTGTTGTGGCCCTCGCCGCTTCGCTCGCCGGTCGCGGAGTCGACGCTCGCCCCGTTGTCGGGCGAACCGGCGATCGGGATGACCTGGGTGCGGCCCGTCCCGTCGGCGTCGATCCAGCCCTTGACGAGCTGGAGCTGCTGCAGGAGTCCGGCGCCGTCCGCCGGGTCGCGGGCGGCGAAGGCGAGGAAGGTCGGCGCGGCGCCGTCGCCGGCCTCCGGCAGGTCGCCGCCCATCGGCACGCCGCCGGCGTACGCCTGTTCGAGCAGATCGGTCTGGTCGCACAGGTTCCCGGCATAGCCCCAGCCGCCGAAGAACCGCGGGCGGATTCGCGGCCCCGAGGTGCCGAACACCTCGCGGCGTTCCATCGCCTCGAAGATCGCGTCGCGGGAGTTCTCGACCGCCCAGACGCCTGCCAGACCGCCGGGGTTACCGTCGACGCCGCTGGTCAGGAGACCCGGTTGAAGGCGCTCCTCGGGCGTCGCCTCGACGGAGACCGCGCCGCGCCAGTCCCCTTCCGCCACCGCCCCAGGCGTCGCCGTGTGCGTGTCCGTCGAGGCGATGATGCCGAGCTTGACCGGATTGAGCCCGGTCTCCATCTCCTCCTCCAGGCCGACAACGAGCGCGGAGCGAACGAAGTCCGTCCGGTCGACGCAGCCGGCCCCGAGCATGCCCTGGTTGCCGTTCTCACCCTCAGGGCACTCCTCGGTCCGCAGGGTGGTCTCGCCCGAAAGAAGGGACTGAACCGCCTCCTCGCGGCCCAGCACCCGCACCGCCTCCACGTCGCAGAGCTCGTCCGGCTCGGCGAAGACCGTCGACAGCCCGTTGATGCACTCGGAGCCGCCCTTGTGCTGGAAGATCTCGATGATCGGCTCCCGCTCCAGCCGTTTCTCCGCGTACGCGCGCCGCGCTTCCAGCGTTCCGTCCAATCCCCGGTACGGCGCCATCCGGCCGTTCGCGAGATTGCTGTTGTGCGGGATCGTC
>WTGL01000001.1 GCA_011523565.1 Acidobacteriota bacterium | reverse complement strand
CCACTTCGACTGGATGGGCTACGTCGGCAACTTCGTCGCCATCATCGCCTTCCTGCCGCTGCCATTCGCCGGCTACTACCTCGCCGCCGAGATCTACGCCTTCAGCCAGACCCTGGGCGTCCAGATGATGGGCGGCACCTTCTCCTGGCTGTTCGTGCTCCAGGCCGCGCTGATCGGCAACCTGTTCCTGGGGGCGAACTACTACCTGTGGCTCGGCATGGGCCGGATCGAAGGCACCGCGCACTTCCATCGGTTCATCAAGTGGCTGCTCATCGCGATCGCGCTCTGCTTCGCGGTCTGGGCGACCCCCCGCTACGCGATCGCGTCCGTGTCCGAGATCGCCGCGATGGGCGGCAGCAGCCATCCGCAACTCTCCTACCTCGGGCAGATGTCGGCCAAGAACACGGCGGTCAACATCCTGATCCTGTCCACCTACATGAGCTTCCTGCTGTACCGGCGGACCGGGAAGGCCTCGATCCACCCGCAGAGGCAGCTTCTCGCCCGCACGCAGGTGATCATCTTCGCGGCCGCCGCGGCCCTGGTCATCTTCTTCGGTGTCTTCGGCTACCACCAGAGCGTCGACGCGGCGACCCGGATCCGGTTCGCGATACCGCAGGTCTACTCCGTCCTCGCGGCGATGGTCGCGATCACCGTGATCGATCTGCCCCTGTATCGGAACGCCCGCCAGACGGGTGAAACGCAGTGGGGCAGGATGCCCGCGGTCTCCCAGTACGCCCTGATCTTCATCGCGCTCAGCTTCACCTGGCTGATGGGGTTGATGGGCTACGTCCGCTCCGGCCTGCGGCAGGAGTGGCACGTGTACGGCGTGGTGCTCGACACCTCCCCCGACGCCTACACGCCGACGCTCGGCTTCGCCACCCAGATCGTCTCGGTCACCGTGCTCATCTTCTTCGGCCTGATCGGCGTCGTCTTCTGGCTCAGCAGCCTGGGCGGCAAGAAGGCGTGGGAACCCAAGTCGGCCGTCGAGGCCGACCGGCTCGGGGAGGGACACGCGGCATGAAGCTGTCCGTCCCGATGCCGGTCAAAATGGTCCTGCTGGTGCTCGGCACCACGGCCTTCTACATGTACCTCGGCCAGATCGTGCCCCAGAAGGAGGAGCACCCGCCGCCTCCCGTACTGATCAGCGATGACATGACGACCGAGGAGCTGGTGGAGATCGGCAGGGAGCTGGCCGAAGGCAAGGGGCAGTGCCTGGCCGCCTGCCACAACATCGGTTCCAGCGGGCCGAGCCGGTATCCGGATCTCGGAGGCATCGGGGAGCGTGCCGCGACAACAATCGACGGACTGTCCGACATCGAGTACCTGGCCCAGTCCCTGTACGAGCCTTCGGCATACGTCGTTCCCGGCTACGAGGACGGCATGCAGCCGATGAACGAGCCGCCGATCAACCTATCGGACGACGAGATCAGGGCCGTGGTCGCCTGGCTGCAAAGTCTCGGCAGTACGCCGACCGTCACCCTTGAAACGGAACTCGGTTACTAGCGCCCGTCTTCGGAACTTCCTGAAGCAATGAGGAACACCCGCCAGCCAACCGCTGTTCTAACGAGTAGCCGCACCCGCGGCAGCGGACAACCTGCCCCCGCACTCTCCCGGAACTGACTCATGTACGGACTCAACCTGGTCGTCGTCCTTCCCCTCGTCGCCGTCGCCGGCCTGTTGGTCTGGCGGCGGGCGAACACGTTGACCTGGCTTCTCTTCAGCCTGATCGGTCTGTGGGCCTTCTTCAAGTTCGGCTTCATGGTGCCGATCCCGCAGTCCGTCGCCACGATCTACCTCGGGATCACCGGCCTCGCGCTCGTCTGCTACGCCTCCTCCAGCCGCGAACGGTTGGCGGAGACGGTTCAGCCGATCGTGCGCCTGATCGTGGAGCCACGGTACCGCCTCGCCCTGGCCGGACTCCTCATCGCCTTGCCGGCGCTCGCCGCCTACAACGTCTACGCCGACCTGACCGCGCCGCTCGAAGCACCGGGCTTCGGCCGGGAAATCCACCCGCCGCCGCCGACGGAACTCACCGTCCATGACGAGAAACTCGACATGGCGACGGCCGACAACCCCTACCTCCACTACCACGAGGACGATCCCGAGGCGTATGGGCAGCACCTCGAGAACGGCCGCCGCGTCTACTACGAGAACTGCTTCTGGTGCCACGGCGACGGGATGGGCGGCGACGGCATGTTCGCCCATGGACTGAATCCGGTACCCAGCAACTTCAACGACGTCGGCACGTTGCCGATCCTGCAGTCCTCCTACGTGCACTGGCGGATCGCCAAGGGCGCACCCGGTCTCCCGGCCGGCGGCACTCCCTGGGACAGCGCGATGCCGGCCTGGGAGAAGTTCCTGACCACCGAGGAGATGTGGGACGTCAACCTGTTTATCTACGACTTCAACGGCTACCAGCCGCGCGCCCTGGGGCAGCACTGATGACTGCGTACATCAGGAAGGGCATCGCCGCCGCCTTCGCCGCGCTCCTGGTCGCGCCCGCCGCCGCCCAGGTCGATCTCGGCACCGAGGAGCAGCGCGCGGCCGGCAAGGTCGTCTACGACAAGTACTGCGGACAATGCCACGGCGACATCGGCGACGGCAACGGTTACGCCACGCCACGGGTGCAGCCGAAGCCGCGCGACTTCACGACCGGCAAGTACAAGTTCCGCACGACGCCGAACGGCATGCTGCCCTCGGACGACGACCTGCGCCGGATCATCGAGATCGGAGCCCCCTACACGTCGATGCCGGGCTGGCCGAACCTGACCAGCGCCGAGATCCAGAACGTCATCTACTATCTCAAGTCCTTCTCGCCCGACTTCGAGAACCCCGACCGCTACGGCGAACCGATCGACATTCCCCGGCCGCTCGAATCGACCGAAGAGTCGATCGCCCGCGGCCGCGTGGTCTACGAGGAGCAGGGCTGCGCCGCGTGCCACGGCGAGGTCGGACGCGGCGACGGTCCGTCGGCTCCGACCCTGGTCGACGACGCGGGCGACCACATCCGGGCCGCCGATCTGACCCAGCGCTGGACCTACCGGGGCGGACCCACGAAGGAGGACATCTACCGCACCTTCTCCACCGGGCTCAACGGCACGCCGATGCCCTCCTACGCGGACTCGCTCGAAGTCGAGGACCGCCAGCACCTGGTGAACTACGTCTACTCCCTTGGAGAGGCCGACGACCCGAACTACGGCACCCTGATCACCGCCGTCTGGACCGAGGAGGCGATCGATCTCCAGGACACCGAAGCGCTCGACAGCCTCTTCGAGACCGCGCCGATCACCCGCTTCCCGCTGATCGGCCAGATCACGGAACCGGGACGCAACTTCTATCCCTCCGTGACGTCCATCGAGGCCCAGGCCGTCTACAACCGGGGTGAGGTCGCCTTCCGCGTGCGCTGGAACGACCTGCGCGCCGACAACACGGGCAGGAACAGTCCGAGCCTGGAAGTGCCGATGTGGGACGAGGACAACGACATCGTGGCAACGGGAGACGGAGGCGACGACGGCGGCTTCTTCGGCATCGAGGAGGAGCCCG
This sequence comes from Acidobacteriota bacterium, assembly GCA_011523565.1. Classification (GTDB taxonomy): domain Bacteria; phylum Acidobacteriota; class Thermoanaerobaculia; order Multivoradales; family Multivoraceae; genus Multivorans. The sequence continues at coordinate 786 of WTGL01000001.1, read as the reverse complement.
CGGACGATGCCGACTTCTTCGGCGTCGAGGAAGTGGAACCCCAGGACGACGCCAGCTTCTTCGGCGTCGAGACGGTGGACGACAGCGCCGACGACTTCTTCGGAACAGGCGACGACTTCTTCGGCGCCGGCGAGGCCGCAAGCGACGGCGCGGAGTTCTCGGACGCCGTGGCGCTCCAGTTCCCGGCCTCCCTGGCGCCCGAGGACACTCCCCAGCTCAAGCCGTACTTCCTGTTGGGCGATGCACAGAACCCCGTCGACCTGTGGTTCGTCAACCTGACCTACGGCGTCGCGGACACCTTCCGGGGCCGCGGCAGCGAGGCGATCGAGCCGACCGAGGCCGACATCGTCGAGGCGGTCACTTCCTACGACCAGGGCGAGTGGACCGTGACCTTCAAGCGGCGCCGAGCCTCCCGCGCCGGCGTCAGCTTCGCCGAGCAGCAGTACACGCCGGTCGCGTTCAGCGTCTGGGACGGCTTCAACCGCGAACGCGGCAACAAGCGGTCCCTGTCGTCCTGGTTCTACGTCTACACCGAGCCGAGCGTGCAGCAGACCGCCACGATTCCGATGCTGCGCGCGGCGCTCACCGTGCTCGCGATCGAACTGCTCATCGTGTTCCTGGTTCGCCGCCGGGCGGCGCAGGGCAAGGCCGGCGAGGAGACCGCCGGCCCCAGCCTAGCCAGCACCGAGGCGCCCGCCGTCTGACCCGAGCCTTCTCGACACCGACAGAATCTCTGACCCGACACTCCGTCAACACAAGAGACACCACCATGTACAAGACGATCTA
>WTGL01000057.1 GCA_011523565.1 Acidobacteriota bacterium | reverse complement strand
CCGCGGCTGGGACGTGGCCTTCTGGGGAGACGACGGCAACGGCCGCGCGACGCACTACCTGAACGGCGTCTTCGCGCTGCGCCGCAGCGGCTGAGGCATGGGGATCCGGCAGGCTGGTTTCGTCCTTGCCTGGGTGTGCAGCGCGTGCCCACCCGAAGCCGCGGCGCAGGAGCCCTACGCTCCGGAGCAGGTGACCCGGGCCGCCTACGACCAGGCCGCGAGCCTGCTGTCCCAGAACGTCCAGGGCACGGTCCGGAACGTCGAGGTCGTCCCCCACTGGATCGGCGACCGCGACGAGTTCTGGTACGAGCGCGACACGGACCGGGGCACCGAGATCGTGATCGTCGACGCCGCCGCGGGCGGGAAGCGCCCGGCATTCGACCAGGAGCGCTTGGCCGCGGCGCTGTCGGAGGCGACCGAGGCCGCGCACGACTCGCTGGATCTCGGCATCGTGTCCCTCGACTTCGCGATCGACGGGGGCGCGGGTGGCGCGGTGGTCCGAACCGCGACCTCGGCCGCGCGCTGCGACCTGGAGACCTACACCTGCGAGGCCCTGCCGGACTTCGTCACGGACCCGCTTCAGCTCCCGGCGCCGGACCGGTCCGTCGCCGCCTTCGCCCGAAGCCACGACGTCTGGCTGCGCGACCTGGACGACGGCACCGAGCGGCAGCTCTCGCAGGACGGCGAGGAGCACTTCGGCTACGGCGCACTGCCGGGCTGGAGCGCGAAGCTCCAGCTTCTGCGGCAGGGCCTCGAAGGACCGTTGACCGGCGCCTCGTGGTCGCCCGACTCGGCGAAGCTGCTCGTTTCCCGCACGGACGAGAGGAAGGTCGGCGCGTACCCCTACCTGGACCTCCTGCCAGCCGACGGCAGCGCCCGGCCGCGGACGCTGGAGAAACGGGTCGCCCTGATCGGCGACCGGGAGATCCCGCGGTTCCCGATGTTCGTCTTCGACGTCGCCAGCGGTGCGAGCCGCCGTGTGCCGCTTCCCGACGACTGTTTCGGAGAGCTGGGCGCCACGCCGCCGCAGGCGATCTGGACGCCCGACTCGCGCCGCGCCTTCTTTCTCTGCCTCGCCCCCGACGCGAGCCGCTTCGAGCTCGTCCGGTACGACCTCGCCTCGGGGCGCGCCGAGACCGTCTTCGAGGAGGAGGCCGACTCCTTTCTCGACCTGAACCACAGCCTCTACCGGTCGATGGGCGCCAACGTCCGTGTGCTGGCGGGCGGCAGGCAGGCGATCACCTTCTCGCAGCGGGACGGCTGGGGACATCTCTACCTGGTGGACCTCGAAGGCGGCCGCGACATTCGGCAGCTCACGCGCGGCGAATGGGTGGTCCACGACATCGTGGCCGTCGACGAGAGCGAAGGCGGCGGCTTCGTCTACTTCACGGCCGGCGGGCGCGAGCCGGGGCGGAACCCGTACTGGCGCCACGTCTATCGGGTGCCGCTCGAGGGCGGTGCCGAGGTCGAGCTCCTGACGCCCGAGCCGGCGGATCACGCGGTCACCGTGGCCGCCCCGGCCCTGATCGGCGCCGCCTCGACGTTTGCGCCGAGCGGCCGCTACTTCGTCTCCAACTCCTCGACCCTCGACAGTCCTCCGGTCTCGCGGCTCCGCCGGAGCGACGGCTCGGTCGTCGCGACCCTGGAGGAGGCCGATGCCGGCGAACTCTTCGCCCGCGGCTACGAGCCGCCGCTTCCCTTCTCGGTCAAGGCGGCGGACGGCGAGACGGACCTGTACGGCGTGGTCTACCGGCCCAAGAACTTCGAGGAAGGCCGGAAGTACGCCGTGATCGAGCACATCTACGGCGGTCCGCAGACCAACGTCGTCCCCCGCAGCTTCGCCAGTGCCGCGGGGGTCGAACGGGTCGGAGGGCAAGGCGACTTCTCGACCTTCACCGCCCTCGGGTTCACCGTCGTCACGATCGACGCGAGAGGCACGCCCTGGCGTTCCAAGGCGTTCCACGACGTCATGTGGAAGAAGCACGACGAGTTCGCGCTCGAGGATCATGTCGCCGCGCTCAAGCAGCTCGGAGATCGCTTCGCGTGGCTCGACATGGAGCGCATCGGCATCACTGGCCACTCCTGGGGCGGCTACTCCTCGGCGCTCGCCATGCTCCGCTACCCGGAGGTCTACAAGGTCGCCGTGTCCTCCGCGGGGCCGTACGACTACCGCTACCTCTATCCGCCGTTCGTCAAGTGGACGGGCTGGCCAGAGTACGAGGACGGCGGCCGATTCGCGCCGGATGCCGCCGCCCGGCCGGTGAATCTCACCCCGCACGCGGCGCTCGCTTCGAAGCTCGAGGGCAAGCTGCTGATCGTCTACGGCGAGCACGACGAGAACAGCCTGCCCGCCTCGACGGTCACCTTCATCCACGCGCTGATCGACGCCAACCGGGACTTCGACCTGCTGCTCCTGCCGAATCGCGATCACTTCTTCACCCAGGAGCCCTACTTCATTCGCCGGCGCTGGGACTACTTCGTGAAGCACCTGCTGGGAGCGGAGCCGCCCGCCGACTACAGCCTCCCGCAACCTTGACCGGGCAGAGCCGAGCGCCAGTGTCCGCCGTCGCCGCCGCGCTCCGTCTCGAGGACCTGGCTGTCGATCCCTATCCGCACCTGGTGAAACTGCGGTCCGAGGGGGCCGCGGTGTGGGCGCCGAATCTGGGCATGTGGGTGGTCGCCGGCTACGACGAGACGGTGTCCGTGCTGCGCGACCCGGAGCGGTTCACCAACGACTCGCCGAAGTCCCTCATCCAGGCGACCTTCGGCCGCCAGATGCTGTCGGTCGAGGGCGAGGAACAGAAGCGCCACAAGCAGGCGTGCCTCGCTCCCTTCACCGGCAAGGCGTCGCGGGAGGTCTGGCAGCCGCGGGTCGACCGGCTTTGCGGGGAACTCCTCGAGGCCGCCGAGCGGGCGGCCGCCGGCGGGCCGGTCGAGGTCGACCTGATGGCGGACTATGCCGCGCCGATCGCCCTGGAGACGATGGGGATCGTCGTCGGTCTGCCGTCCGGCGATCTGCCGCGGGTGCGCGCCTGGTACGAGGTGTTCGCTCGGTCGCTGGCGAACTTCGAGGGAGACGCCGGGCTCCATCGCGCCGGCCAGGAGGCCGCGGCGGCGATGCGCGAGTATCTGGCGGAAAAGCTGGACGAGCAGCAGCCGGCCGGCGAGGCGGATAGCGGCACGCTGATCGAAGTGCTTACCGGGCCCGGCGGAACGCTCGCTCGGTCGGAAGTGCTGGCGAACCTGCTGATCGTCCTCTTCGGCGGCATCGAGACGACGGAGTCGATGATCGGCAACGCTCTCCACTACCTGCTGAGCGAACCGGGCCTGCTCGCCGCCACGCTCGATTCAAAGGGCGACGGGGAGGCGGCCTTCCTGACGGCGGTGGAAGACGTGATGGAAGAGTCGCTGCGCTACGACCCGGCGGTGCAGACGCTCACGCGGCACACGACGGCGACGGTCCGCATCGGCGGCGCGGAGATCGCTGCTGGCGAGACCGTGCAGTGCATGGTCGGCGGCGCCAACCGGGACCCGGCTGTCTTCGAAGATCCCGATCGTTTCAAACCCGGCCGGGCCAACGTCCGAAAGCACCTGGCCTTCGGTCTCGGCAACCACTTCTGCCTGGGGGCGCAACTCGCCCGCGCCGAGACCCGATCCGCGCTGCGGACCCTGCTCGAACGCTGGCCCGGCATCGAGCTCGACCGTGCCTCTTCGCTACCGCCGTACGGGCACGAGTTCCGCAAGCCCGGACGCCTCGTGGTGCGGCCTCACTCCACCGAGAGCCGCCCGAAACGGATCGCGGTGCGGCGGCGATCGGGGCTGTCGGAGCTGTCCCAGACCGCGAGCCATCTCCCTGATTCGTCTGCGGACGGCTCCTCGAGCAGCGTGGGGTAGCTGTTGAGGTTGCCGCCGTCGTAGAACGTGCGCTGTGGCGACCAGGCACCGCCGGGCGCCCGCGTCTTGTAGTAGAGGCCGCGCCGCTGCGCGCTGTCGCCGTAGACGTAGATGTGCCGGCCGGAGGAGTCCCGGCCGAAGAAGCTCTTGGCCCGGTAGTTGGGCAGCTCGGGCTCCGGCTGCGCCGTCGACCACGTTCGCCCGCCGTCCTCGCTACGGGTCGAGTAGGCCAGAGGGGGATCGAGCGGACGCTCGCGGTCCATGGTGGCCGTCCGCATGACCATCTCCAGTGCGCCGCCGCCGACGGGAGCGATCTTCCCCTCGTGCAGGAAGACCGGATCGTCGTCGGGATAGGGCACGTAGCCGGCCAGTTTCCAGTGAAGGAGACTCTTGCTCTCGAGCACGAACTGGCGTCGGTCGCCATGGGGGTCATGTCGTCGCGAGTTGCGGTGGGCGGGCAGCAGGTAGTGACGGACTCCGTCGCGCTCTACCGTCTCGATGCCCGCGACGATGATCAGCGAGCCCTGGTAGCCCATCGCCAGCTCGACGTGGTTCCAGGAGTAACCGCCGTCGGCGGTGTACGCTGCGACCAGGTCGGCGTTCTCGCTGTCGCGGTAGTGCATGGGCGCGCGCATGACGAAGAGCCAGACGACGTCCTGACCGGGAGGCCTGAACAGCACGGAGTTGTTGTAGGCGTACTGCACGCTGCCGTTGCGCACCCGGTGGTCGAAGACGGTGATGCGTTCGTCCCAGGTCCTGCCGCCGTCGTGGCTGAGCGAGCAGACGATGTCGCCCATGTCCATCTTGCCGCGCACCTGCAGGCCGTAGGCGGCGATGAGGTGCTCGTCGGTCCAGCGCGCGATGAAGGGCTCCCAGATCTTGTCGTACGGACCCTCAGGGTCGAGCACGTCGATCGTGACGACGTCCTCGACGTCTCCTCGATATGCCTCTTCTTCGGCGGCGGCCGCGGCGGCCGCTAGCGCAAGAAGGGACGCGGTGAGGAGAGCCGGCAACGCGGTAGAGCGTCGCGTGTTTGAAAGAGACAAGACGGACATGAGTTCCTCCCTGGGGTACGGAGCAGTCGGCCGCGGACTGGAGAGGAGACTACCGAGCCGCCGCGTCGTTCACCGCTCGCGAGGCCGAGCCGCGTTGATAGCGTCGCGGGCTGCTCCAGTGATGAGAAGACCCTCCCGCCTCCTGCTCTCGTTTGCCGTGATCCTGCCGGGGATGCTCCTGGCGAGTTGCACGCAGGCGCCAGGGCCATGGAACGCTGATCGTCACCTCAGCCACCGCCGCGGCACGCGGACGAGCGCGCCACCCTTTTCTTCTTCGATCCGGAGGGTCTGGGCTACGTCACGCTGCTGGGAACGGCGCGGATCATCCGCGACCCCGTCGAGGAGGCCCGCCGCTGGAAGGACGAGTGGGCCGACTTCTACGAGGACGGTCACCGGGGTCCCGACTTCGTCCTGATCCGCTTCGAGCCCGATCGGCTGGAGGTGATGAGCATCGAGCACGAGGTGGCGTCGGATCCCAAGGGCTGGAAGCCGGCCGTGGTCCAGCTGAAATCGCGGCCGTAGCTCTTTCTCCGAGCGCTACCGCCCGACCTCGGGTGCGCTGCCCTGCGCCGCCAACGAGCGGCGGGATCGTCGCCTACTCCAGGGTTCGTGCGAACTGGGCGACCCTCTTCTGGAGCGGTCGCCATTCGCGCTCGTGAGCCTCGAGATCGGCAGTCTGCACAAGCCGGTCGCGAACCACCACCCGCCCGTTGACCACCGTCGAGCGGACGTTCTCCGGATAGGCGGCGAAGGCGAGCGCGGCATAGGGATCGTAGACCGGCTGCATGTTGGCGGCATGGACGTCGACGACGACGAGATCGGCCTTCTTCCCGACCTCGATCGAGCCCAGCCGGTCCTCCATGTCGATCGCCCGGGCGCCGCCCATCGTCGCCATGTAGACCAGCTCGTAGGGGGTGAACCGAGTCGAGTCGCGGCCCAGGTAGCGGGCGATCCCCGCCGCCCAGTGCATGACGTTGAGAACGTCCATCTGGTTCGAGCTCATCGGCCCGTCGGTACCGAGGCCGAGGTCCAGGTCGCGCTGGAACATCTCCCATGCCGGCGACATCCCGGTGTTGCCACGCGAGTTGGCCTTCGGGTTGTGGCTGACGCCGACGCCACGCTGCTCGAGGATCGCCATGTCGTTCTCATCGACGTAGATGACGTGGGCACCGAGGACGTTGTCGCCCAGGAACCCGAGATCGTCGAGGTACTGGACAATGCTCTTGCCCTCCGGGAAGTCCCCGACGCGCTCGCGGATCAGCTCCTGCTCATGGGCGAACTCGGCCATGTGGATCAGCACCGGGACCCCTTCGCGATCGGCCAGAGCCTTCGACTTCAACAGCCACTCAGGCGGCACGGTGTAGGGCGCGTGGGGCGCGACCGCCGGCGTGATCAAGGGGTGGTCCTTCCACTCCTGGATGAAGCCCTCGGCGTAGGCCAGCCCGCCCCACGGCTCGGGCGCGGCCACCACCGGAAAACCGATGACGGTCTTCCCCAGGACCCCGCGGATCCCGACCTCGGCCACGGCTCGGGCCACCTCGTCCTCGTGGTAGTACATGTCGGCCACCAGCGTGACCCCGGCCCGCGCCATCTCGATCGCCGCATGCCGCGCGGCGACCCGGATCAGATCCCGTGAGAGCATCTCCTTCTCGAGGGGAAAGAAGAACCGGAACAGCTATACTCCGCCCAATTCCGAAGCCGCGCCCCCCGGAGGGGCACACTCTCATTCCTGGGGGAAAGGAGCGACTATGTTTGTTCCGGAGACGTTTGCCCTGGCGATGGTCATGATGATCACCAGCACGGTTTGCTGGGGGTCTTGGGCCAACAGCTACAAGCTGACAAAGGACTACCGATTCGAGCTCTTCTACTGGGACTACGCCCTGGGGATCTTCCTCGTGTCGCTGATCTTCGCCTTCACCCTCGGCTCGACGGGCGGCGAGGGCGAGGGGTTTCTCGTCAACATCGCCGCGGCCGATCGCGGCAACATCGTGTCGGCGATGATCGGCGGTTTCATCTTCAACATCGCCAACCTGCTCCTGGTGGCTGGCATCGAGCTGGCCGGGCTGGCCGTCGCCTTCCCGGTCGCCATTGGCATCGCGCTAGTCGTCGGCGTGGTGATGAGCTACGCCATTCAGCCCAGCGGTGATCCGATGATCCTCGGTCTCGGGGTCCTGCTCGCGATCGTCGCCGTGTTCCTGATCGGCAAGGCCTACGGCCGTCTGGCCACCGACGGCGAGGGCGTGTCACGAAAGAGCCTGGTGATCTGCGTCGTCTCGGGCCTGCTGATGGGATCGTTCGCTCCCTTCGTCACCCGGGCGCTCACCTCCGGCCACACCCTGACCCCCTACAGCATCGCCGTCTTCTTCACTCTCGGCGCATTCCTCTGCTGTTTCGTCGTCAATATCTACTTCATGAAGAAGCCGCTCGTCGGCACGCCCGTCGACTTCTCCGGTTTCTTCGCCGCCCGGCCACGCGATCACGCGCTGGGCGTTCTCGGCGGGCTCGTCTGGGGCACCGGCACGGTGTTCAACTTCGTGGCCGCCAGCCTGGTCGGTGTCGCCATCTCCTACGCCATCGGCCAGGCCGCCCCGATGGTCGCGGCGGTGTGGGGTGTCTTCGTGTGGAAGGAGTTCGCTGGCGCCGACAAGACCGCCAGGGTCTATCTGGCGCTGATGTTCCTCTTCTACATCGCGGCGCTGGCGACGATCGCCAGTGCCTATCAGGCCGCCGCCTGACGCGATGACCAGGCACCTTCGGACTCCGGCGGCGGCGGTCGTACTGGCCCTGCTGGTCGCCGGCGGGGCGCGGGCCGAGCGCCACCAGGTCATCTTCGACACCGACTTCGGGACGTGCCCGCAGGACGACTGCTACGCGTTGATGCTGGCGCTCCAATCTCCCGAGCTCGAGATCCTCGGCATCACCACCGTCGCCGGCAACTGGTCGCTCGAGCAGGGGACCGCGGACGTCCTGCGGCTGCTCGAGATCGCGGGCCGCGAGGAGATCCCGGTCTACGCCGGCGCCGACATGCCGCTGATGCACGAGCCCTCCGAGTACGCCCGAACCACCTACGGCTCCTGGTGGTCGGACCAGCCGCCGACCGCACCGCCCGGGGGCTTCGCGCAGAAGAAGGTCGAGCCGCTCGGCGCGGTCGAGTACATCGTCGACACGATCGAATCACGGCCCGGCGAGGTCACGATCCTCGCCATCGGGCCGCTGACCAACGTCGCCATGGCCCTGCGCCACCGTCCCGGCCTCGCCGGCAGGGTCAAGAGGCTCGTCATCATGGGCGGCGCCGTAGCCACGCTTCCGGACGGCGCGGGCAACATCACCCCGGGTGCCGAGTTCAACTTCTGGGTCGATCCGGAGGCGGCGAAGATCGTCCTGCGCTCTGGTATCCCGATCGATCTCTCGCCGCTCAACGTCTCGCGCAAGTCCAGCTTCACCGCTGAGTGGTTCGACGAATTGGTGGCGAACCCAACGCCGGTCACCGAGCTCATCCGTGACGGCGGGCGGCTCTGGGAAGGCGCCCCTCCGGACGCGGTGGTCCACATGTACGACCAGATCGCCGTCGCCAGCCTCATCGACCCGACCCTGGTCACCACCACCGAGCTCTATGTCGACGTCGACAGCAATCCCGGCATCAGCTACGGAACCTCGTTGGGCGGACCCCGTCTGTGGCCCGGCGCCGAAGGTGCCCAGAAGATGACGGTCCAGTACGACCTCGACTGGGAGCGGTTCATCCGTATGTTCATCGAGAGGGTCGGCGGTCCGCTGCGCTAGACCAAGCCTCACCGACAACCCATCGTCCCTGCAAAGGAGCTGGCCATGGCCAAGACCTCCCACGTCGCCGTCGTCGGCAGCGCCAACATCGACCTGACCACCTTCAACGACCGCTGGCCGCGCGGCGGCGAGACGATCTTTGGAGACAGCTTCGACCTCGGCTTCGGCGGCAAGGGAGCCAACCAGGCGGTGGCGGCGAAGCTGTGTGGCGCCGACGTCTCGATGGTGGCGCGGGTTGGCGACGACCTCTTCGGGCCGTCGACGATCGAGAACTTCAAGTCCCAAGGGATCAACGCCGAGCACGTCCGGATCGTCGAGGGGATCTCGAGCGGCGTGGCTCCGATCTTCGTCGACACCGCGTCGGGCCAGAACCGGATCCTGGTGATCCCGGGGGCCAACAACAAGGTGCTGCCGGCCGACGTCGACGCCGCCGGGGACATGCTCAAGAGCGCAGACTGCATCGTCCTGCAGTTCGAGATCCCGCTCGAGACCGTCTATCACACCATCCGCTTCGCCCACGAGAACGGGATCCGCTGCATCCTCAACCCGGCGCCGGGGCAGGCCGTCGAGATGGACAAAGTGGCCAACCTCGACTACTTCGTGCCCAACGAGACCGAGGCCGAGGCGGTAACCGGGATCGCGGTCGGCAGCGTCGACGACGCCAAGCGCTGCGCCGAGAAGCTCCTCGAGGCGGGCATCAAGCGTGTGATCATCACCCTGGGATCTCAGGGGTCGCTGGTCGCCGGCGGCGACGGCATGCAGCACGTGCCGGCCTTCTCGGTCGAGGCGGTCGACACCACGGGAGCGGGCGACGCCTTCATTGGCAGCTTCGCCGTCTTTCTCGGCGAGGGAATGGAGGAGATCGAGGCCGTTACCCGTGCCAACCTCTACGCCGGGCTATCGACGACCGGCGTCGGCACCCAGAAGTCCTTTCTCGACCGTGCCGCCTTCGACGCGGCGTGGGCCGAGCGGAGCCGCTAGTGACCCTCCCCCGAGGGCGGCGGCGGGGAATCGGGGCGCTCGCCCTCGCGGCCGGTCTGCTCCTGCTCCCGCTTCCGTCGGCTTCCCCGACGGCCGCGGCCGAGAGCAGGATCAAGGTCCTCGCCGATCAGGACAGCGCCGGGCCGCACGGAACGAACTTCCTGTCGCTCCTGATGCTGCTCAACGCGCCCCAGGTCGACCTTCTCGGCATCACCACCGTCAGCGGCGATCAGTGGGTTGAGCCGTCCACGGTCTTCGCGCTGCACGCCGTCGAGCTCGCCGGGCGGTCCGACGTGCCGGTCGTCAAGGGCGCCGAGCGCCCCCTGCTCAGGACCGGGCGCGAGCTCGAGCTGCGCGAGGCGCTCTACGGCACCTTTCCCAACTGGCGCGGCACGTACAACCCGGGAACTCCTCCGCCCGAGCGGGTGTGGGAGCCGCCGGGTGGATATCCGGAGACCGAGCCCCACCCGGGACGCGCCGCCGAGTTCATCATCGAGACCATCCGCGCTCATCCCGGCGAGCTGGTCCTCTACTTCGCCGGCCCCCTGACCAATCTCGCTCTGGCCGTGCGCATGGACCCCGGCATCGTGCCGCTCACCAGGGCTCTCTATGTAATGGGCGCCTCGACCGGCGGCGGCTTCGAGCTCAACTGGTGGTGGGACCCGGAGGCGGCCGCCATCGTGATGCGCGAGCCCTGGAAGGAGATCGTCGTCACTCCCGGCGAGCTCGGCTTCAAGGTGCTGTCCCATCCCGAGCTCATGCGCCGCGTAGTCGCCGCCGGCGGCCCGTTCACGGAGCACGTGCAGTCGCTCTACCTCGACTACGAGCCTCTGCCCAATCTGTCACAGTGGTCGGCGATGTGGGACGAGGTGGCGGTGGCGGCGCTGATCGATCCCTCGATCGTCACCGAGACCCAGACGATGTGGCTCGACGTCGACATCACCCACGGGCCCAAGTACGGGCACACGGTGGTCTGGACCCGGCCGGAGGAGGTGCCGACCTTCTTCATGGCCTACAGCGGCCCCGAGGGCCTGGACCGGGAAGCGTGGGCCGATCTGCTCGAGCCTCCCGCCCACCTCCGGGCGGCGACGGTCCAGAGGGAGGTCGACATCGCGCGCTTCGAGGATCTGTTCGTCCAGCTCATGAGCCACCGATGATCCAGGCTCGGCGACACCCTTTCCTCTTCGCGGCGGCCGTCGTTCCGGCGTTGGCGCTCGGCTGCTCCGCGGCCGAGCGCGAGGCCGAGCGCCCCTGGGCGCTCACCGAGGAGGCCCGCCAGGAGGTCACCGAGCCCGAGCTCGAGGGCCGGATCTTTACGGCCCTCGACGCCGCGGCCAAAGCCGGAACGGACCCCAGCATCTCGAAGTACCACGTCCGCGCGGCGACGGTCGTGAGCCACGATGGCGTCGACCACACCGTCGTCGGTGGCAACACCGAGTGGGCCGGCTACCCGGAAGCCATCCACGGCGAGACCTCCCTGCTCAACCACGTGATCAACCTGATCGGACCCGAGGCCGCCCGCGAAGAAGTCGACTTCCTCGCCTTCTACACCGACCGCGCCTGTGGCACCGGCGGGTCGTGCGGCGACTGCCGCGATTACCTGATGACCACGACGCGCTGGCGGGACCTGCTCATCGTCTGCGGGTCGGGCGCGGACCACAGCGTGCACGTTCGCCGTTTCGCGCCTTGGGTGGTCCCGGAGACCGACTTCCCCGAGGTCACCCCCGAGGACACCGGTCTGCCGGCGGCGCAGCTTGAAGAGCTCGTCGCCACCGCCCTCGAGGCGCGCGCCGGCGGCGTCGCGTTGTTCACCGCCGCCGCGGAGCACCTGGGTGTCGCCGCGCTCACCACCCAGGGCAACGTCTACCGCGCCGCCGGCGCCGACGACGCGGCCTTCCACTACCGCTACCCCGTGGGGGCTGTCCTGCAACAGGCGGCGGCCCACAGCGACTACTTCGTCGCGGCGATCGTCGTGGCGACGGCTCCCGGACACACGCCACGGGTCAGCTACCGCGACCGCCAGTACGGCTACGAGGCGAGCTCGTTCAATCAGAAGCGCGGGCACGAGCCGACGCTCCTCATCCTGATCGAGGAATCGACCGACGGCGCCAGCCGTCGCCTACGCCGAACAACCTTCGAAGAGGCCCTGCCCGGCGCCTTCTCGACCGCCAGCTTCATGCCCGAGGCGGTCGACCGCTTTCTCGACCAGCGCGCCCAGCCCGAGTAGAGGCGGCGACGCGCCTCGGGATGCGCGGTCGCATTCCGCACGCAGCCAGTCCGAGGTGGCTGAGTAGAGCGAGTGCGCCTACCCGTTCTACTCGGAGGGCGCCCGCCGCATCAACTCCACAAACAACTTCTCGAAGCGCTCGACGTCGATATCCGTCTGCACCGTCCACGTCTGGCCGGCGAACCACGGCTCGATGCGCGGCGACGTCCACACCGTCTTGCCGTAGCTCGGCCCCGGGAGATAGTCGACGTCGAGGCGCAGCTCCTCGGTCTCGGTGATGATCGCCGGGTCGATGATCGCCGCCGCCGCCAGCTCGTCCCACATGTAGCTGTAGCCGCGGTCGAGGTCGAGATAGCTGGCGCGCAGGTACTCGGCCAGCGGTGTCCCCGCGTCGGCGATCGCCTCGATCAGCTCGCGCGTCATGTGGGTCTTGTGACAGACGTCGATCGGGGTCAGGTGGCGCTCTTTCCAAGGCGTCCGGATATGGATGAACGCGGCCTCGGCGTCCCACCAGAAGTTGAAGCGCTGGTTGACGTGGATGTGGCCCCCCATCGTGTAGACCGCCTTGATCTTGTCCACGATGTCTGGCGCCAGACGCACGGCCAGAGCGACGTTGGTGAGCGGACCGGCGGTGTGGAGCACCAGCTCGCCGGGGTGTTTGCGGGCCATCTCGATCAGAAGCTCGGCCGCGGTCTGGTCCACCACCTCGAGGGTCGGAGGGCCCCCGGGCTCGTAGGAGATCTGGTCGGGCGGCGGCACCTCGTCTCCCCAGTTGCCGTGCCAGCCGTCGCCCGCCTTTTCACCCCACAGCTCCTCGCGGCGCTCCATCATCGCCTGCGAATTGAGCAGCGGCACCTCCGAGCCCGCCGCGACGGGCACATGGGTCTGGCCGGTGAGCTCGACGATCTTGAGCGTGTGGTACACCGCCTGATCCAGCCAGGCGTCCCCCGCCACGACGCCGATGCCGACGACGTCGACGTTGGGCGCCTGGAGCAGCATGGCGATCGAGACCGAGTCGGTCCCCGCCGGGCCCGAGGTGTCCTGGTCGATGAAGACCTTGACCCGCTCCGCCTCGTCGGCGCGTGCGCCGGCGGCGGTCAGGGTCAGGGCGAGCGCGAAACCGACGATCGAACGGCGACGCATGAGATCTCTTCCTCTTTGTGCGAATCGGCGCCAAGTCTACAGCCGGCCCGAAAGGCTGGTCAACGCACCGCCTCGAGCCCTGCGGGCCGCACTCCGTATAATCTCGCGTCAGCCGATGCGATCGACCTTCACCGCCGGGATCACCCTGGCCCTCCTGCTCCCCCTCTCCGCGTCACGACCGGCGACCGGCCAGGATCCGGTCGTTCCGGCGGCGAGCTCGGCCGAGGCCCGAGCCCTTCTCGCCGCCGGCCGCTTCGAGGAGGCGATCGTGAGCTACCACTCGGCGCTCGAGGGCGCGCCGGACGATACGCGGCTATGGGTCGAGCTGGGCGAGGCCTACCGCTCGCGCTTCCGGATGGCGGAGGCGATCGCCGCCTTTCGCCGCACCCTCGAGATCGAGCCCGGCCACGAGCTCGCACTGCTGGCGCTGGCCGAGTCCTACCGCCAGCTCAGCAACTTCAACCAGGCCAAGCGGGTCCTGGAGGAGGCGATCGCGACGCACCCCGAGAGCGCGGCGCCACCGTTCGCGCTCGGCCGCCTCTTCATCGATCTGCAGCTCTACGATGAGGCGGCCGAGGCGCTTCAGGCGGCGCTCGCGATCGATCCCGACAGCGCCACCATCCGCCTCCACTTCGGCATCGTCCACAAGTCGCGTGACGAGATCGAAGAGGCGATCGCCGAGCTCGACCACGCCATCCGGCTCGAGCCCGACAACGCCGTCGCCCATTACTTCCGGGCCTCGATCTACGCCGACCGCAACGACGCTGTCCGGGCCCTCGCCGACGCCGAGCGGGTGGTGGAGCTGGAGCCCGACAAGACCCGCGGACGCTTCCTCCTGGCGACGATCCTGGTGCGCGAGAAACGGTGCGCCGAGGGCGCCGAGCACCTGGAGCGGATCCTCGCGGTCAAGCCCGACGACACCGAGTCGGTCTCCCTCCTGGCCCGAGCCTACCACTGCTCCGGACGGCCCGAGAAGGCGGCCGAGGTGCGGCGCCGCTTCGCCGAGCTCGCCAAGCGAGACCACACCGAGCGCGAAAGCGGCGTCCAGGCCGACCATCTGGTGCGCGAGGCGGGCGAGAACGCCCGCGGCGGCCGCCCCAACGAGGCGCTGGCGCTGCTGCAGCAGGCGATCGAGCAGGATCCGGACAACGAGGGGGCCTTCATCCAGCTGGCCAAGATCCTCTACTCCGCCGGCCGCTTCCAGATCGCGCGCGAGGCGGCCGAGCAGGCCCTGATCCACGCGCCCTACAGCGCCGAGGCGCTCTATGTCCTCGGACTCACCCTCGGCAAGCTGGGGGACCCGGAAGCGGCTCGCGAAGCGCTGATGCAGGCGACTCTCATCAACCCGGTGGATTCGGAGGCCTTCTTCCACCTGTCACAGGTCTGTCTCGAGCTCGACGACCGCGAGAGCGCGGTCGAGGCGCTGCGTCGGGCCGTCGACCTGGAGCCCGGGGACGAGCGCTATGCGAGGGCGCTGGCCTCGGCCAGCGAGCCGGGCTAAGCGTCTTCGCCCGGTCGTGCGAGGGCCGGGCGGCGCGCCTCGCCGCGGGCCTAGTACATGATGGTGCGCGTCAGGTGATGCGGCCAGTGCGTCGTGTGATAGCTCGACCAGAGGCGGGCGTCGACCTGCGGAATGATCACCTCAAGCTCCGGCGGGCGCAGCGCGTTGACCTCCTCGGTGAGCAGCGCCGTCGCGTAGAGCATGTGGGCCCGGATCTCGATCTCCTCGTCGGAGTCGCGGGGGATCAGCACGCCCTGTTCGATCTTGTCGTCGAGCTCCGGCGTATAGACCAGGATGCCCATGACTCGCAGCGCCACCGGCACGATGTAGTCGGCAAAAGCGGTCATCGAGCCGATGTCGTCGATGCGAAAGCCGCCGTGGCCGCGAAAGCCCGAGTAGAGACCCCAGTAGGTGAGCTGCGCCAGCTTGTGGAACTGGACGGTGTGGCCGCGATAGGGGGAGGTGTCGTTGAAGCGCGGGAACTCGCTGATGAGCCGGTCGACCAGACCCTTCCCCGAGTCGAAGAGGCGCGGCGAGCAGGTGGGCACGAAGTTGTGGAAGAAGCCGTCGTAGCGCTCCGCCAGGGCCTGGCCGACCTCGTTCAGGACCGCCCGCTTCTCGTCGAGCATCGGCATCTCGATGTTGCCGCTGAAGACCTCGTCGAGCTCGTCGCGGCTCACCTCGGCCAGGAAGCGGCCGTCGAGGATCGGGATGCCCTTCTCCATCGCCCGCTTGAGGCATGCGGTCATCGCCTGGGCGTCGGACCAGCTCCGGCCCTGGTACTCGGTCTGGAATTTGATGCCGGTGTCGAAGTCGGTGAAGGCGGAGTTGATGGTGTTCGAGACCATGGCGAAGTCGATCGCCCGGTCACGCTCGGTCGCCGGATCGAAGTCGAGTCCGAAGCTGGGAAAGGGCAGCTTCTCATAGGCCATCCACCGCGCCACCGCGCGGATCCGCGCTTCGTCGGTGCGGACGTGGCGCGAGCTCGCGATGACCGGCCACAGGCTGTCCAGGACCGGGCTGCCGATCGGCGCGGGCCGGCGCGGATCCGTCACACCCTCGCCGGCCGTCGACCCGGCCGAGGGTCTGGAAAAGGCGATGGGAAGCGCCAGGGCGCTCCCCATCGCCGACAGAAACGATCGTCTCGTAGCGATGCTCACGTCTCCGGCCCTAGAAACGGAACCTCGCGCCCAGCTGGATCGCGAACGGCGTGCTGCCCGGCGCGATCTGGTCGTTGATGCGATAGCCGTCCCGGCCCTCGACCGGCGGCGCGTCGAGCTCCGTTGCGACCAACGAGGAAATCGCCGGATTGGCGTACTTGTTGGCGGTATCGAACACGTTGAAGATGTCGACGATCACCTCGACCGTCTTCTCGCCACCCAGCTGGAACTCCTTGCTCACCCGCATGTCGAACTGGAAGAAGTCGGGCTGCCGTCCCGGGTACCGCTCCAGCAGGTACCTGCCGCTGGGCCCGTTGACCACCGGACGGTCGTTGGAGCAGCCGTTGTTGACCACCCCGTCACCGTTGGTGTCGTCGGCGATGCAGGCGGGGAAGGGGATCCCGTCGCGGGCGATGAGCAGGCCGCTCACGAGGAAGCCCTTACCGACGTCGACGCTTCCCGAGATCTTCAGCTGGTTGGGAATGTCGAGCGCGTTGCGACCCCAGTCCAGATCGATGTTGTACGGGTCCGACGGACCGAAGAAGCTGTCGGTGTCCCGCTCGCTCGCGGCGTTGTCCTTGTTCGAGGAGTGCGAGTAGTTGATGAAGAACTGATACCCGTTGGCGTAGCGCCGGGTCAGGTTGATGACGAACTGCCGGAACTCACCACGGCTGAAGCTGCCGTGGGCGTTGGCGCCAGCGACCGTGTCGTCGACCGGCCCACCGAGGATCGTCCGTCCGAATTCATCCTGGCCGAGGCTCTCGAAGTTTCGATTCCATCGCGTGCTGCTGAACCCGCCGGTGCGCAGGTACTTCGAATCGCCCTGGGCGTAGGTGCCGGTGAGGGTGTAGTCCTGGTTGAGCTGCCACTCGAGGCTGAGCGTGGTGTTCTCGACCTGCGGGTTGCGCATCCCCGGATCGTCGTAGCCGGTGTCGAACGGCGGCTGCGGCAGACCCGGGATCGGATTGTTCGGATCGATCTGATCCGGGAAGAGATTCGGATACCCGCCCGCTGGCAGACAAGCCGGGTTGAAGAAGCAGAAGAGGACCGTCGTGTTACCCGCGCCCCGATTCATGAAGATGGTCGGGATCTGGGCGTAGTAGAGGCCCCACGAGGCGCGCAGGATGGCCGGTTTGCCGCCGATGTCGAAGGAATAGGAGGCACCGAGGCGCGGTCCGATCTGATCCGTGTCGTCCGGCGGACGCTGCGGCGGCGCGCCAAAGGTGGTGTCAGCGCCGATTCCGAGCGGGACGTTCACACCGGCGATCGGCGACCGCGGCTTGGGGTTCTTGGTGTTGTCCCAGCGCACACCGTAGTTGATCGTGAGATTGGGCGACGCCTGCCACTTGTCCTGGGCGTAGACGCCAAAGGCGGTCTGGCGCACCCGCTCGGGCTGCAGCGCCGCCTCCGCATAGGGCTCGCCGAGCCCGAAGCCCTGGATGAAGCCGAACGGCTGCCCGGCCTGGAAGTCCTCGAGCGAGAAGAAGCTGTACTGCCCCGCCGACCAGCCGAAGAACCGGTTCTGACGGATCGAGTAGCCGTTGTAGTCGGCGCCGAACTTCAGATCGTGATCGCCGAAGGCGTACTGGAAGTTCTCCTGGATGGTGATCTTCTCGTTGGAGCCCTGAATCGGCAGGAAGAAGCGCTGGCCGAAGGTGCCGGTATCCAGGATCTCGATCTGAGGCAGCGAGCTGAGGTTGTTGCGCGGCCGGTTCTGGTCCGAATACATGACCTTGAGCTCGTTCGAGCCCCGCCCGCCGGAGGTGACCGCAGTCCAGGTGGTGATGTAGTTGTCGCCGTTGTTCTGGAACTCCTCGGTGTTGCCGAAGGAAGCCTGGATCTGGTTCTGGCCGCGGCCGCCGGTGAAGCCGACGGTCTCGTTGTTGGTCTGGAACCAGCGGGTGCTCAGTCGTTGGCTCTCGCTCGCCTGCCAGTCCCACTTGAGGAGAACGGAACGGAGGTCCTGTGACTGGGTGTTGGCGCCCTCGAGGGAGCCGAGGTCGTTGATCCCGAGCTCCGGCGCCCCGATTCCACTGACCTCCCGGGCGAACTTGGTGATCAGCGGGCCTTCGCGCTCCGAAATGTCGAAGGCGCCGAAGAAGAAGTGTCGATCCTGCTGCAGCGGGCCTCCGTAGGCCGCCCCGACCTGATTCTGCTCGTCGATGTTGGGCGGCACACCGAGCCAGTCGTCGTTGGTCAGGCTCTCGTTGCGGTGGTACCAGTGGGCGCTGCCCTTGAACTCGTTGGTTCCCGACTTGGTGACCACGTTGATCAGGCCGCCGGTCGAGCGACCGAACTCCGGGGCGAAGCCGTTGGTGACGACCTGGAACTCCTGGACCGCCTCGATCGGGATGACCGAGTTCTTGGTCTCGAGCGAGCCGAAGAACTCACCGAAGAAGTTGTCGCGACCGTCGGCGCCGTCGATCGACAGCCCGGTATAGTCGCTCTGCTGGCCGCCGAGGCGCAGCCCGCCGCGCAGACCGGGCGTCACCTGCGCCGCCGGGCTCAAACGAGCCAGGTCGCGGAAGTCCCGACCCAGCAGCGGCAGGTTCTCGATCGCCTCCTCGCTGATCAGCTGGCTGACACCGGCCGACGAGACGTCGATCGGCGCCATGGGCGCCGTGACCACGATCGTCTCGGTCAGGGTCTCGACCTCGAGCTGGAAGTCGAACGACAGCGAAGCGCCGACGTTGAGCGTCAGCTCGGTCACTTCGCCGGTGAAGCCCTGGAGCTCGACCGACATGGTGTAGGCCCCAGCGGGGATCTGTGCGAAGACATAGGCACCGCTATCGCTGGTTACGACCACCCGCGAGAACGCGGTCGCCTCGTTCCTCAACGTGACCGTCACACCCGGCATCGGTCCACCGGTCTGGTCGGTTATCACTCCACGGATCTGACCGCTGTCGAGCGTTTGTGCTTGGACGCTCGTCGGCAGGCACACCAAAGCCGTTATCGCGCAGATAAGCGCTACCCCCAAGGCTTTTCGCATCACAACCTCCTTCTCGGCAAAGAAATGGCGCAAGCTAGTCTTTTGAGGTGGCCCGACCCTACACCAACCCCGACGACCGGAGCAAATCTCAGGCACCCATTCGGCCGATTTACTACATCGGGTGCCTAGAAGCCGGTGATCCGCTCCAGAAAGAAGGACAAGAAGCGCTCGGCCTCGACCTCGACCGCCACGTGAGCGTTGGGCTCGACCCGATCGATGCCGGTCATCTTCAGCCGGTCGCCCTCGGGCTCGTTGCGCTCCACGAAGCTGTAGCGGTTGCCCACGGTCTGGCCGCGGGTGAACTCGCCCCGGGTCTCGACGTCGAGGCGCATATGGCGGGTCGTCACGAAGGACGGATCGATCGCGACCCCGATCGCCAGCGGGTCGTGCATCGGCGTGCCCTCGGCCCCGAACTCGGCGGCCAGGTAGACGAGAAAGCGCATCACCCGCTTGGCGAAATCGGCGACCTCACCCTCCGCCAGCGCCAGCCGCTCGAGATGCTCGGCTCCGAAGTTGGTCCTGTGAGTGACGTCGAGCCCCACCATCGTCACCTTCCAACCGGCGTGAAAGACGGCGTGGGCCGCCTCCGGATCGTTGTAGATGTTGGCCTCCGCCACCGCAGTGACGTTGCCTTCGGTGATCGAGCCGCCCATGATCACGACCTCCTTGACCAGCGGCACGATGCCGGGATCCTTGTGCAGGGCCAGCGCGATGTTGGTCAGCGGGCCGATCGGAACGAGAGTGATCTCTCCCGGCATCCGATGTATCATCTCGATGATGAGATCGGGGGCGAATCGGCCGTCGGCGCTGCAGCTCGAAGGCTCCAGCTCGATGTCGCCGAGACCGTTTTCTCCATGGACGAACTCGGCGGTGATCAGGCGCTGTGCCAGCGGTCGTTGGGCTCCGCCGGCGATCGGAATGTCGCAGCGGCCGGCGAGCGAGACGAGGTTCAGCGTGTTCTCCAGCGCCTGCTCCGCGGTGACGTTGCCCGGGACGACGGTGAAGGCCTTGACGTCGAGCTCCGGCGATGCGAGCGCCAGCAGGATGGCCATCGCGTCGTCGGTCCCCGGGTCGGTATCGATGATGACCGGGAGCGGCGCGCCCTCCGGCTCGTTCTGGGCGACAGCGGCCGGCCCCGGCGGGCACAGCAAGGCAAACAGGGCGGCGAAGACCGCGCCACGCGCGACCCGCGAACCGAACTGACGACGTGAGCGCTCCGCGGTCCTGGATCGGGCGGACATAGGAACCTCCTCGGGAGTGCGGGCGAGTAACGAGAGCGACGCCCCCGGGCGACCGGCGCGGACGCCGGTGGGGCCTCGCGCCCGGCGAGCGAGGAGCTTAGCAGGGGGTCTCGGCGCCTTCGGCGCCCTCGCCGCCGGCCTGCTCGTCGGGACGGGCTGCCAGCGCGCGGCTCCCGCGACGACCGGGCCGGAGCTCGCCCCGTTCGAGATCCGCTTCGAGGAGGTGACAGAGCGCGCCGGCATCCGCTTCCACCACGAGCGTGCCGCCTCCTGGGAGAAGCTCTACGTCGAGACCATGGGCGCCGGGGTGGGTTGGATCGACTTCGACCACGACGGTCTGCTCGACGCCTATTTCGTCAACAGCGGCGCCACTCCCAACTTCCAGCCCGAGGAGCCGCCCCAGCCGGCGCTCTACCGCAACAATGGCGACGGCACGTTCACCGACTTCACCGAGAGAGCGGGACTCCGGGTCGGTCCCGGCTTCTTCTTCTTCGGCGTCGCCGCCGGCGACTACGACGACGACGGCTATCCCGACCTCTATGTGTCGGGCTATCGAGGGTCGCTGCTCTACCACAACAACGGCGACGGCACCTTCACCGACGTCACGACCGAGGCCGGGGTCGGCAACGACAGGGAGTGGACCACCGCCGCCGGCTGGTTCGACTACGACCGCGACGGTCGGCTCGACCTGTTGACCACCGGCTACGTCCAGTACGACATCGACCGCAACGTCGTCTGCGGCGACCCGACCCCCGAGCGGCGCGCCTACTGCCACCCCGACAGCTTCCCCGGCATCTCGCCCCGGCTCTTCCGCAACGACGGGGACGGCGCCTTCACCGACGTCACAATGCGGGCCGGGCTGGTCAACCCGGACGGCAAGAGCCTGGCGGTGGCGCTCGCCGACCTCGACGACGACGGCTGGACCGACATCTTCATCGCCAACGATACCCAGCGCAACTTCGTCTACTTCAACAACGGCGACGGCACCTTCGAGGACGCCAGCTACTTCTCGGGCGCCGGCTTCAGCGAGGACGGCAAGACCGAGGCCGGAATGAGCGCGGGGGCCGCCGACATCGACGACGACGGCGACATCGACCTCTACGTCAGCCATCTCGACGCCGAGCTCAACCGCCTCTACGTCAACGAGGGCGGCCGACTGTTCGTCGACGCCACGATCGTCTCGGGCCTGGGAGCGACCAACATCATGAACTCGAGCTTCGGGGCGCAGTTCCTCGACGCCGACAACGACGGCCGGCGCGACCTGCTGGTGATCAACGGCCACATCATGGACAACATCGCGATCTACCACGCGGGCGTGACCTACGCCGAGGTCAAGAAGCTCTACCGCAACCTCGGGCGGGGCAAGTTCGCCGACGTCAGCGCCGACCAGCCAGCGGCCTTCCTCGCCCCGAGGGTCGGTCGCGGGCTCGCCATCGGCGACTTCGACAACGACGGATACGCCGACTTCCTGGTCAACAACAACGGCGAGCGGGGTCAGCTGTTCCGCAACTCCGGAGCCGGCGGCGGAAGGTGGCTCGGCGTCCGGCTGGTCGGCGACGCCAGCGTGCGGGACGGCACCGGCGCCCGGCTCGAGCTCGCGGCCGGCTCGCGGATCAGCTACGACCAGGCCATCGGCGGCAAGAGCTACTGCTCGGCGCAGGACCTGCGGATCCTCTTCGGCCTCGGCCCGGCTTCGGCGGCCGACCGCCTCGAGATTCGCTGGCCGAGCGGCGGGCGCCAGCGCCTGCTGAACCCGCCCACCGATCGCTATCTGACCGTGGTGGAGGGTAGCTAGACCTCCCGAGCGCCGGCGCCGATGCTACAATCGCCGCCGCTCTCGCAAGGGTCTTTCTCCACGGCGCGACGCCCGGCCGATCGGGTCGCCGCGCGACGACTCGCATACCGACAGGCGCCCCGACGGAGGTCAGCTTTGCGGCGACGCAGAACAGCAGCGGCAACCCTGGTGGCGATCCTCGCCGCCGCGACACTCGGTTGCACCGACGGCGATCGGTCGGTCGCGGCCGGCGGCGCCGAGTCCGCCGATCTGGTGATCACCAACGCCACGGTGGTGACCATGGACGCCGACTTCCGGGTGATCGAGGGTGGCGCGATCGCGATCGCGGGTTCCCGGATCGCCGCGGTCGGCGGTGCCGAGGTCGCGACCCGCTATGCCGCGAAGGAGACGATCGACGCCGGCGGCGACATCGTCATGCCGGGGATGGTGAACACCCACACCCACGCCTCGATGACCATGTTCCGCGGTCTGGGAGACGACATTCCCGACCGGCTTCGGCGCTTCATCTTTCCGCTCGAAGCGATGGTCGTCGACGCCGACAACGTCTACAAGGGGGCGCTGCTCGGGGCCGTCGAGATGGTGCTCTCCGGCGCCACGACCTTCGTCGACATGTACTACTTCGAAGACGCCGTGGCGCGCGCGGCCAAGGCGGTCGGCATGCGCGCCGTCGTGGGTGAGACGGTGATCGGTTTCCCGGCACCCGACGCGGACGAGGCCTATGGCGGTCTCGCCTACGCGCGGCGCTTTATCGCCGAATGGGCCGACGACGAGCTGGTGACGCCGGCGCTGGCGCCGCATGCCCCCTACACCCTGGACAAAGAGCACCTCGAGGAGGTCGCCGTAGCCGCGCGTGAGCTCGACGTTCCGGTTCTCGTCCACCTCTCGGAGACCCAGGCCGAGATCGACAAGATCGACGAGGAGTTCGGGATGAGCCCGGTCGAGTATCTCGACTCCGTCGGACTCCTCGACGATCGACTGGTGGCGGCGCACTGCATCTTCGTCGACGCCGACGACATCGAGCTACTGCGAGAGCGGAGGGTAGGGGTGAGCCACAACATCGTCTCGAACGTCAAGGCCGGCAAGGGCATCGCGCCGGTGCTCGAGATGCTCGCGGCCGGACTCGACGTGGGTCTCGGCACCGACGGCCCGATGAGCGGCAACACGCTCGACCTGATGGGTCTGCTGGGCTACACCGCCAAGCTCCACAAGCTGGCCAAGCTGGACCGGCGGGTGATGCCGGCTCGAGACGTCGTGATGATGGCGACGATCGGCGGGGCGCGGGCGATCGACATGGACGACCGGATCGGCTCGCTCGAGGCCGGCAAGCTCGCCGACCTCGTCATCGTCGACAAGGACTCGGTCAACATGATCCCGATGTACGACGTCTACGCGGCCCTGGCCTACGCCGCGAGCTCGCACGACGTCCGGACCGTGATCATCCACGGACGCCAGGTGATGCGAGACCGGCGAATGCTCACCGTGGACGTCGAGCAGATCAAGCGCGACGTTCGGGTGCTCACCGACCGGATCGCCGAGGAGGCCGCCAAGCTCTGACGCGGCCAAGGGAGTAGTGTATGAAACGAAGCGCAGTCGTACTCTTGTCGGCTTTGCTGGCCGCGATGGCCGGTAGCTCACCAGCGGTGGGCGAGAAGCTCAAGGTGATCGTCGACCAGGACGCCAGGGGGCCGTGCAGCACCGACATGCAGTCGGTGCTGATGTTCGTTCAATCCCCCGACGTCGAGGTCCTGGGCATCACCATCGTCAGCGGCGATCTGTGGATGGAACAGGAGACCCTCCACACCCTCCGCGCCCTCGAGATCGCGGGACGCACCGACATCCCGGTCTACCGCGGCGCCGTCTTTCCCTTCCTCAACAGCAAGGCGGAGGCCGAGCGCTGGGAGGTGATGTACGGGGAGCATCTCTACAAGGGCGCCTGGAATGACGGCATGCCGGGCCCCTACGAGCGGGTGCCGCTGCCCGAGGGCGAGCCCACCACCGAGCCGGCGACCGGCCACGCCGCCAACTTCATGGTCGAGGCGGTCAACGAGCATCCGGGAGAGGTGGTGATCTGGGGCGGCGGGCCGCTGACCAACATCGCCATGGCCCTGATGCTGGACCCCGAGCTTCCGGCCAAGGCCAAGGAGCTCGTCCTGATGGGCGGCGGTATCGACAAGGCGGAGTACCAGAAGGAGTTCAACTGGATGTGGGACCCGGAGGCCGCGCGGATGGTGCTGCGTGCCCCGTGGAAGAAGATCACCATCACGCCGGTGGACATCTCGGTCAAGACCCGCCACAGCGAGGAGCTGGTCGCGCGCATCGGGCAGTCGCCGAACCCGATCGCCCAGTACATCAAGGAGTTCCATCGTACTTCCCCACCCGACGCCGATCCCGACTGGGTGCCGTGGATCTTCATGTGGGACGAGATCAGCGTCGCGGCGCTACTCGATCCGACGTTGATCACCGAGCAGCGCGAGATGTACGTCGATGTCGACATCGACCACGGCATCAACTACGGCTACACCCTGGCCTGGGAGCTCGATCAGCAGCACCCGCCGGACCTGCGCAAGGCCTGGGTGCAGTTCGACCTCGATCTGGAGCGCTTCTACGACCTCTACGCCGACCTGATGATGCGTCAGGCGACCCCGGAGTGAGCTCGCTGGATCCGCCCGCCGGCCGGGGCTCTTCGCGACGCTCCTTCCTGGCCCGGGCCGCCCTCCTCGCGGCGGCCGCGGCGACGCCGGCCGGTCTCCTCGCGCAGGCCGGCGCCGCCCGCCGCCACAAGATGATCCTCGACGTCGACATCGGCATCGACGACGCCTTCGCGGTGCTGCTGGCCCACTACTCCCCCGCCATCGACCTGCTCGGCATCACCACCGTCTTCGGCAACGCCGACATCGACCAGGGGACCCGCAACGCCCTCTACCTCAAGCAGAAGTTCGACATTCCGGCACAGGTCTATCGCGGAGCGGCAGCCCCCCTCCATCACCCGGCGCCCCAGCCCCCGGCCTTCGTCCACGGCGCCGACGGCCTGGGGGACGTAGAGGAGGCGATCGCGCCGACGGTCACCGAGGCGTCGCTCTCCGCCCCCGAGTACCTGGCGCGGACGATCGCCGCCCATCCGGGCGAGATCGCCGTCGTCGCGGTCGGACCGGCGACCAACCTGCTGCTCGCCCAGCTGATCCGGCCGAGCATCGTGGAAGAGGTGGGGCGGGTCGTGATCATGGGTGGCGCGGTCGGCTTCGCCGGCGAGCGCGGCAACAAGACCACCGTCGGCGAGGCCAACGCGTGGAACGATCCCCATGCCCTGGACAGCGTGTTCCGCTTCGACTGGCCGGTCACCATGGTGGGTCTCGACGTGACCTACGACGAGGAAGGCTCGATGGACGCCGAGTACCTCGAGCGTCTGCGCGAGAACGGGGGCCGGGCCGGCGCGTTTCTCGAGCGCATCAACCGCCAGTACGTCAGGTTCTACCAGCAGAGCCGGGGTCGGCCGGTCACCTACCAGCACGACTCGATCGCCGTCGCCAACGTCATCGCGCCGCAGCTGTTCGAGACCCGTTGTGGCCAGCATCGCGCCGGCGGTTCGAGGATGTCCCCAACGGGATTCGATCCAGAGCACCGAGCCGCAGGCGAGGCGCGACGACCGAGATCCCGTTGTGGCCAGCATCGCGCCGGAAGGCGCGATGGTGTCCCCAACGGGATTCGAACCCGTGTAGCCAGCTTGAAAGGCTGGAGTCCTGACCTGGCTAGACGATGGGGACGCGGATTCGGGCCGTGGCTGCGGTGCCGACCGCTGTCGAGCCGCGGAGTATACCCGTAACGGGAGGCGCCGCTTGCAGGATCGCGCCCCGGGCATCGGTCGGAGCCGCTTCCCGCCAGGCTACGGTTCGTGTTGACGATCGGCACACAATCGGCGACAATAGGCGCCGATCGGTATGGCCCGTTGTCTCTGGGATCCTGCGAAGAACAGACGCCTGATCGCCGAGCGCGGGGTCAGCTTCGAGGAGGTGGCGACCCTGATCGAATCGGGTGCGTTGGTTGACGTCTTCGATCATCCGGATCCGGAGCGGTCCCACCAGCGGATCGCGGTTATCGAGATCGGTGAGTACGCCTACCTAGTTCCCTACGTCGAGACGGAAGCGGGTGACTTCTTCCTCAAGACGATCATCCCGAGTCGGAAGGCGACGAAGAAGTACCTGAGGGAGAGTTGACCAGCAATGGCCGAACGCACGACGAAGCTCGATTCAGCAGCGCTCGATCCTGAAGAGCGCGAGATCTTGAGAGCCTACGAGGAAGGCCGCCTCCGACTAGCTTCGGGCTCGTCCCGGGAAGCCGACAGGCTAGTGTCCGCGGCCCGCGAGACGCTCCGCAAGGACAAGCGAATCAACATCCGGTTGCCGAGCCACGACCTGGTCGAAATCAAGCGGCTGGCGGCCCGTGAGGGAGTCCCATACCAGACTCTGATCTCCAGCATCCTTCACAAGTACGCCACCGGGGAGCTTGGGTAGCCGAAGCGGCTCGCATGATGAGAAGAGCCTCCCAGCCCTCGTTCTCCGTGGCCTTGCTTCTGTCGGGAGTGTTCCTGGCGAGCTGCACGCAGGCGCCACGTCCGTTGGTCTTGGGCGAAGGCGAGGTGGTCGTGCTCGCCGGCGGCACGGACATGGTGCATCTGCAGCGGGCGGGCTATCTGGAGACCATCCTGACGGACGCCTTCGCCGACGTTCATCCCACATTCCGGGATCTCTCCTGGGAGGCGGACACGGTCTTCCGGCAAGGCTCCTCGCTGGAACGCTGGCGCGAAGATGGCTTCGGCGACTGGGACGCTCAGCTCGAACGGGTCGGCACGTCGGTTGTCATTGCGCAGTACGGCAAGCCCGAATCGATGACGGGAGTCGAAGGGCTCGAGTCGTTCAGGTCGGCATACAACGAGCTGATCGACGGATTCCTGAAGCACGCCGCCCAGGTCGTGCTCGTGTCTTCCACGCCCTTCGAGAAGCCGGCGAGCGAGTTTCTACCGGACCTTTCGCACCACAATCGGTCTCTCGCACGGTACGTCCGGGCAACGAAGAAGATCGCTGCGGAGCGCGGCCTCCTCTTCGTTGACCTCTTTTCGGATGCAACGCCGGGCTTGACCGAAAACGGCATGCATCTCAAGGAGGAGTCACTACAGCACGTCTCGGAGACGATCGCGCAGAGCCTCGGCTTCGAGGCCCGGTCCTGGGACCGTTTGGCCGCGCTTCATGCGACGGTCATCGAGAAGCAGCGCCTGTGGTTCGACTACTGGCGTCCCGCCAACTGGAAGCTGCT
>WTGL01000289.1 GCA_011523565.1 Acidobacteriota bacterium | reverse complement strand
GCGGCCGCCCGGGCGGCCGCGTTCAGACCGTCCATGTCGTTGTAGCCGTACGTCGGAAAGTGGACGTGGTCCTCTTCGGGCGTGCCCCTCGACATCCTGTTGGCCCAGGGCGCCGCACCGTGATACGCGCCCTCGGCCACGAGGATCTTCCGCTTCTCGCTCCGCGCGCGAGCCACCATGTTGCAGACGGTCGTCGCGTCGTTGCCGTTCTTCCCGAAGATGGCCCACTCGGCGTGGCCGACCTGCCGCACGAGTCGCTCGGCAAGCTCGACGATGAGGGGCGGAGGCGCATTCGCGATATCCAGCCGGTCGCGCTGCGCGTCCGCGGCGGCGCGAATGCGCGGATTGCCGTAGCCGGCGATCATCGGACCGTAGGAGCACATGAAGTCGATGTACTCGTTGCCGTCGACGTCCCAGAGCCGGCAGCCCTCAGCCCGCTCGAAGTACTGCGGGTACCGCGGCGGCAAGAGCCGGTAGGTGGACATGTGCCCATACATGCCGCCGGGGATCACCCGCTCGCCCCGGCGCTTGAGTGCCTGGTTCTGTTCGAGCATCAACGGCGGCCCATCAGGCGAGGTCGAACCGATCCAGGTTCATCACCTTGTCCCAGGCTGCCACGAAGTCCCGCACGAACATCTCCTGCGAGTCGTCGCAGGCGTGGACCTCCGCGATCGCCCGGAGTTGGGAGTTCGAGCCGAAGACGAGGTCGACAGGGGTTCCGGTCCACCTGGCCTCCTTCGTTTCGCGGTCGCGTCCTTCGAACACGCTCTCGTGCCAGGAGCACTGTTCCCACATGAGCCCCATGTCGAGCAGGTTGACGAAGAAGTCGTTCGTCAGCGCCCCGGGCCGCGCGGTGAAGACGCCGTGCTCGGACTGTCCCGTGTTCGCGTCCAGGACGCGCAGGCCGCCAACGAGAACCGTCATTTCGGGCGCCGTCAGCGTCAGCATCTGCGCCCGGTCCACGATCAGGGCCTCCGCCGGGCGGTGGTGACCGTTCGCCATGTAGTTGCGGAAGCCGTCCGCGGTCGGTTCGAGCACCGCGAAGGAGTCGACATCCGTCTGCTCCTGCAGTGCGTCCGTCCGGCCCGGCGAGAAGGGGACGTCGATCTCGTGCCCGGCATTCGACGCCGCCTGCTCGACGGCCGCGCACCCGCCCAGCACGATCAGGTCGGCGAGCGAGACCCGCTTGCCGCCGGATTGCGAGCCGTTGAAGTCCGCCTGGATCGCTTCCAGGGCCCGGAGAACCTCATCGAGCCGTTCCGGATCGTTGACTTCCCAGTCCTTCTGAGGCGCAAGGCGGATTCGCGCCCCGTTCGCCCCGCCCCGCTTGTCCGTGCTGCGGAACGTGGCCGCCGACGCCCAGGCGGTCGAGACCAGTTGGGAGATGGACAGCCCGGATGCGAGAAGCCTCGCCTTGAGCGCCGCGACGTCCCGGCCGTCGATCAGATCGTGGTCGACGTCGGGGACGGGGTCCTGCCAGAGCTGGGGTTCCGCCGGAACCCACGGGCCGACGCAGCGGCTGCGCGGCCCCATGTCGCGATGAGTCAGCTTGTACCACGCCCCGGCGAAGGCGTCCGCGAACTCGGCGGGGCTCTCGTAGAAGCGTCGCGCGATGGGCTCGTAGATCGGGTCGACCTTCAGGGACAGGTCCGTCGTCAACATCATCGGTGCGTGCCGCTTCGACGGATCGTGAGCGTCCGGCACCGTACCGGCCGCCGCGTCGTCCTTCGGTGTCCACTGGTACGCGCCGCCCGGGCCCCTCGTGAGCTCCCAGTCGTAGCCGAACAGGTTCTCGAAGAAGTTGTTGTCCCACTGCGCGGGCGCCGTGGTCCAGGCGCCTTCCAGGCCGCTCGTGATCGTGTCGCCGCCCTTGCCGGTGCCGAACGTGTTCCTCCAGCCGAGGCCCTGCTCCTCGAGGCCGGCGCCCTCGGGCTCGACGCCGACGTACCGGCCCGCATCGGCGGCGCCGTGAGCCTTGCCGAAGGTGTGTCCGCCCGCGATAAGGGCCACCGTCTCCTCGTCGTTCATCGCCATGCGACGGAACGTCTCGCGAATGTCCCGGGCCGCGGCCACCGGATCGGGAGTGGCGTTCGGGCCTTCCGGATTCACGTAGATCAGACCCATCTGCACCGCGCCGAGCGGACTCTCTAGCTCCCGGTCGCCGGTGTAGCGCTCGTCACCGAGCCACGTCGTCTCAGAGCCCCAGTAGATGTCCTCCTCGGGCTCCCAGACATCCTCGCGCCCGCCGGCGAAACCGAGCGTCCTGAAGCCCATCGACTCCAGGGCGCAGTTGCCGGTGAAGATCATCAGATCGGCCCACGACAGCTTGCGGCCGTACTTCTGCTTGACCGGCCAGAGCAGCCGCCGCGCCTTGTCCAGGCTCACGTTGTCGGGCCAACTGTTGAGCGGCGCGAACCGAAGCGTCCCGGAGGCGCCGCCGCCCCGGCCATCGTCGATCCGGTACGTCCCGGCGGAATGCCACGCCATGCGGATGAAGAGCGGCCCGTAGTGGCCGTAGTCGGCCGGCCACCACTCCTGCGAGGTCGTCATCACCTCTTCGATGTCCTGCTTCAGTTCGTCCAGGTCGACCTTCGCGAACTCCTCGGCGTAGTTGAAGTCCTCGCCCATCGGATCCGAGAGCGACGAGTTCTGGTGAAGGACCTTCAGGTTCAACTGGTTCGGCCACCAGCGCTTGTTCGCGATCGTTCCCATCACCGAGTGTCTGTCCGCCCCGGCCAGAACCGGGCACTTGCCTGCGCTCGTTGTGTCGTCCATGTAGTGCTCTCTCCCCGTCGTGTTCGTTCGCTCTCGCTCCCCCTGACCCCCTGCTGTATACAGGGATCGGGAGCCGTTGAAAAGCCCTGCGGCGCCAGAAGCGCGCTGCGCCCATTCATCGGCTAACGATAGACCTCCCTGCGATGGGCGACGCGGACGACCAGCACCGTGAGTTCTTCGTGGATCGTCTCGTAGATGATCCGGTAGCGGCCCACGCGGAGCCGTCTCAGTCCACCGAACTCTCCCTTCAGCGCGGAGCCGGCCGACCTCTCATGGGCCAGCCGATCGATCGCCGCGACGATGCGCCGGCGGTCGCCAGGATCGATCTTCCTGAGAGCCCTAGCCGCGCTCGCCTTGATCTTGATCGAGTAGATCGCGCCTGACATCTTCCCAATCCAGCACCGGATCCGCGGGATCGTTGAGGCGGTCCAGGGCCAGGCGAAGATCCTCGAAGTCCTCGAGGTAGTACTCGAGCGCCTGTCTGAGCAACTGTGCCCGAGATCGATTCAGTCGACTCGCGGCGCGGTCGGCCTTCTCCACCAGATCCTCGGGGAGCCTCGCGGTTACCTGCACCATCCTGGAACACCTCCGACCCCATACGATGTCGCTGACTTCGGTTGAAGTCAAGAGCGTACCTCCGTCACCCGCTACGATCCGACGCTCCGCCACCCACGAGTCCCATGAGCGTTTCCGTCTGCATCACCTTCGACTTCGACGGCATCTCGTCGTGGTCCGGTGGCGTGCGCCGGACGAAGTCGCCGAATCTCCTGGCGCGCGGCGAGTTTGGCGCGGTGGGCGCCAGGCGGCTGCTGGACCTGCTGCAAGAACGGCAGCTCCCGTCGACCTGGTTTACTCCCGGCCACACGATCGAGACCTGGCCGGACCTGTGCCGGCGGATCGCCGCAGACGGTCACGAGCTGGCCTACCACGGGTATTGCCACGAAGCACCATCCAGCAAGCGGGACGAAGCCGACGAACGAGCGATTCTCGAACGCGGCCTCCGAACGAGGTCTACGACATCTGGGCGGCGGAGTTCGACTACCTCCACCAGCGGCTCGGGGAAGGCGTCTTCGTGCTCTGCCTCCACCCGCAGTGCATCGGGCGAGGCGCCCGGATGCTGATGCTGGAACGCCTCCTCGACCACATGGCGGACGCCGAAGGCGTCGCCTTCCGGAAGATGGAGGACGTGGCGGCCGAGTTCAGGGCGCGAGCGTTGGCTCAAGATCGATGACACGGGGATTCACCGACCGCGACGTACCCGACCAGTCGGGGCGGACGTTCGTCGTCACCGGAGCGAACACCGGCATCGGCTTCGAGACGGCCAGGGTGCTGGCGAGGCAGGGCGGACGCGTCTTGCTCGGGTGCCGCTCCGAAGATCGCGCCGCCGGCGCGATCGCCAGGATCCACGCCGAGTCCCCGGAGGCCGACCTCGAGTTTCTGCAACTCGACCAGGCCGACCTGGCGAGCGTGAGAGCGGCCGCCGAACGGGCCGCCGCCGAGCCCCGGCTCGACGTGCTCATCAACAACGCGGGCATCATGGGGGTGCCGCGCACGCTGACCGTCGATGGCTTCGAGGCGCAGTTCGGAGTCAATCACCTCGGCGCGTTCGCGCTCACCGGG
>WTGL01000105.1 GCA_011523565.1 Acidobacteriota bacterium | reverse complement strand
CCACATCGGCCGGGTGGAACGGTTCCTGAAGCTGGGCAAGTGGAAGATCCCGCTGCAGAAGCCGGAGATCCGCATGCTCCGGCGGTCGAAGCCGTTCTGGACCGTGCTCGGCGAGCGGAACGTCTGGAGCACCGTGCTGCGGGTGCCGATCACCTTTCCGCCGGATCGGTTCTACGGCGCGCAACTGGCGGCGATGTGCGTGCCGGACCTGGTGGGCAGTCAGGGCACCTTCCTGCTCTACACGACGCGTCCGGCGACGGACGCGATCCGGGAGGGCGGATTGCGGGTGCCGCTGAGTTCCAACGGTTCCGGCCCCGACCACTTCGACTGCGTGGTCGAGGGGCCCGAGAACAGCTTCCTGGAGGGCGATCCGCCGCCTCCTCTTCGCGCGCCGATGACGATCGACGTCGACCGCAAGGCGAAGACCGCGACGGTCAGCGTGGCGGGGGAGACGGTGGAACTCCAGCAGGGAGAGTTGTCCGACTGGGTGCGTCTCGAGTTCCGGGCCGCGCCCGGGATCAAGGTCCACGGCCTGACCCGGATGCTGCTGACGGAGGCCGCCGAGCACACGTCGGTCTATCTGACCGCGATTCACATCGACCCCGAGAAGCCGGCGATGCCGATCTCGCACCCGTCCTACTACGCGCCGTACCTGGCCAAGCGGGTCGGCGACTTCGCGACGCTGGGCCTGGCCGAGGACACGACGGCGCTCAACGAGGGAGTGACCGACGACGCGACCTTCCTCCAACAGTCCTACGACATCGACCGCGAGCGCGAGGAGATGTTCTTTGCGGCGCTCGAGCGCCTGCGCCGCGGTTCCCTGACCTGCGTCTTCGACGCGACCGACCGCATCCAGCACATGTTCTGGCGCTACATGGAGGACGACCATCCGGCGGCGAAGGGCCGGAAGACGGGGAGAGAACGGCGGACGATCGAGGAGCACTACCGGCACAACGACGCCCTAGTGGGGCGCGTGATGGAGAAGCTGGGCGACGACGACCTGCTGATCGTCCTCTCGGACCACGGCTTCGCGTCGTTCCGGCGAGGTGTCAACCTGAACCGCTGGCTTCTCGACCACGGCTACCTGGTGCTGCGCGAGGACGCGGACGGCACGGAAGAGTGGCTGGAGGGTGTGGACTGGACGCGCACCCGGGCCTACGCGCTCGGGCTCGCCGGCGTGTTCCTGAATCTCAGGGGCCGCGAAGCCGGCGGCATCGTCGAACCCGGCGAGGAGGCGCGGGCGCTCAAGCGCGAACTGATTGCCGCCTGGGACGGTCTGCGCGACGAGGAGCGAAGCGCGGTCGGCATCAACGCCGCCTTCGACGCGGAGGATCTCTACACCGGTCCGTATCGGGGCAACGCTCCCGACCTGATCGTCGGCTACAACGACGGCTACCGGGTGTCCTGGGACTGCGCCGTCGGCGTGGTGGCGGGCCCGGTCTTCTCCGACAACACGAAGGCGTGGAGCGGCGACCACTGCGTCGACCCGCGGCTGGTCCCGGGGATCTTCTTCAGCAGCCGTCCGGTCGACCGCGGCGACGACCTGTCGCTGCTCGACAT
Organism: Acidobacteriota bacterium; assembly: GCA_011523565.1. Lineage (GTDB taxonomy): Bacteria > Acidobacteriota > Thermoanaerobaculia > Multivoradales > Multivoraceae > Multivorans. The sequence goes on along the minus strand of WTGL01000105.1, from coordinate 2,846 downwards.
GGCGCCCACCGCGCTGGCCCTGTTCGGCATCGACAAGCCGGACTACATGGAGGGAGAGTCGGTCTTCGACCCAGCGGGAGCGGCGGCGTGAAGCGGCCGCTCCTGGCAGCGGCGGCACTCGTCTCGGTCGTTCTCGCGATCGGGTGCGGCGGCGGTGGCGTCGGTCCGTCCGAGGGGCCGAAGGTCATCGTGCTGGGCTTCGACGGCCTGGACCCTGAGCTCACCCGGCAGTTGATCGACGATGGGAGGCTGCCGAACTTCGCCCGGCTCGAAGCGATGGGCGGCTTTACGGAGCTGGAGACGACGATCCCGCCGCACAGCCCGGTCGCCTGGTCGAGCTTCGTTACGGGCATGGACCCGGGCGGCCACGGCATCTTCGACTTCCTGCACCGGGACCCGGAGACGATGATCCCGTACTCGTCGACGGCCGCGGCGTCCTCCGGCGGACGCTTCCTGGAGGTGGGACCCTGGCAGTTCCCGCTCACCAGCGGGGACTACGTGCAGTTCCGGCACGGTACGCCCTTCTGGGAGGTGCTGGAGGAGCACGGCGTGCGCACGACCGTCGTCCGCATGCCGGCGAACTTCCCGGTTTCGGGCACGGCGAGCCGCGAACTCTCGGGCATGGGCACGAGCGACCTCCTCGGCACCGACGGCACCTTCACCTTCTACACCTCGGAGCTGTTCGCGGACCGGGACATCAGCGGCGGCGACATCGTCGAGCTCGACATCTACGACAACGTGGTCGAGGCCGAGTTGCTCGGACCCGACAACCCGCTGCTGCGGGAGCCGGTCAAGTTGACCGCGCCGTTCACCGTCTACCTCGATCCGGAGACGGAGAGCGCCAAGATCGAGTTGGGCGACCAGCAGATCGTGCTTCGGGTCGGGGAGTGGAGCGACTGGCTGGAGGTCGACTACGAGATGATGCCGACCCAGCACCTGCGCGGCATCTGCCGGATGTACCTGCGCGCGCTCGAGCCGGAGTTCGAGCTCTACGTCAGCCCGATCGACCACGACCCGATGTCGCCCGCGGCGCCGATCTCGACGCCGCCCGACTTCGCGGCCGAGCTGGCGGAGGCGGTCGACCGCTTCTACACGGAGGGGATGCCCGAGGACACGAAAACCCTGACGGAGGGCGTCTTTACCCCGGAGGAGTTCCTGGCCCAGGCCAGGATCGCCGGCGACGAGGTCGCCGAGCAGTACGGCTACGTGCTGGACCGCTACCTGGAACAGCAGGGAGGCTTCCTGTTCTACTACTTCGGCAACGTGGATCAGATCGGCCACGTCCGCTGGCGGTCACGCGATCCGGAGCACCCCGTCTACGACCCGGAAGTCGACGCTGTACACGAGGACCTGATCCCGACGCTCTACGAGGGACTCGACGCTGTCGTCGGGCAGACGCTGGACCGGCTCGAGGCCGAAGCCGGCCTCGGCGACGGCGACGCGGACGAACCACTGCTGATCGTCATGTCGGACCACGGCTTCGCCTCCTGGCGCCGCGCCTTTCACCTGAACGCCTGGCTCGCCGAGAAGGGCTACCTGACGGCGAGAAACCCGGACCCCTACGCGGACGAGGGTTTCCTGCTGAATATCGACTGGGACGAGACCCGGGCCTACGGGATCGGCTTCTCGGGTCTCTACGTCAACCTGCGCGGCCGCGAGCGCGACGGCACGGTGACGGCAGCGGAGCGCCTCGACCTGGTCCGGGAGCTGAAGCGGGAACTGCTGGCCGTCGTCGATCCCGAGACGGGCGAACCCGCGATCACGGAAGTCCACCTTCGCGAGGACTACGCCTTCCAGGAACAGACAGCGATCGGTCCCGATCTGGTCGTCGGCTACGCGAAGGGCTACCGGGGGGCGACGGGATCGGCGTCGGGCGAGGTCGTGGGTGAGGTCTTCAGCGACAACGACAGCGCCTGGAGCGGCGATCACATGATGGACCACCGGACCGTGCCGGGGGTGCTCCTGGTCAGCCGTCCGCTTGGCCGTCCCGCTCGGGGCATTGTCGACCTGGCGGCCTCGATTCTGGCCGAGTACGGCGTGGAAGAGTTCCCGCCGCTTCAGGGCGGCGCAGCGACCGGCTCGCCCTGAACCGGGTCGGACGACCGCTAACGCAAGGAGGACGAGGATGTTCGGTGGCGGCAAGGTCAAGCTCGACAAGGAACTCATCGCGCGGGTGAAGCGCTACAGCGACATCGCGGGCTACTCGTCCGTCGAGGAGTTCATCACCCACGCCCTGGAGAAGGAGCTGGCCAAGCTCGAAGGCGCCGAGTCGAGGGAGGAGATCGAGAAGCGGCTGCGCGGCCTGGGGTACATCTCCTAGCGCCGCCAGAGTTCGTCGATGTCCCTTCTGAACGACGCCCTCCGCGCCGTCTTCGACGTGGCGCTCCGGCCCTTCGCCGCCCTGCCGCCGATCGTGCCGGTGACCATCGTGGCGCTGGTCTCGGGCATCTTCGCGCTGCTCGTCTACCGCTGGACGTCGAACCAGGAGGCGATCGCCGCGGTCAAGCGGCGGCTGTTCGGGCACCTGCTCGAGGTGCGGCTCTTCAACGACGACCTGCGGGCGGTGTTGGCAGCCCAGCTTCGGCTGCTGCGCGAGAACCTGACCTATCTCCGGCTGAACCTGGTTCCGCTGCTGTGGATGATCGTGCCCTTCATGCTGCTGATCGCCCAGTTGCAGTTCCACTACGGCTACGACGGCCTCGAAGTGGGCGAGCGCACACTGCTGGTCGTCGACCTGGCGGGGGCGGAGCCGGGGGCCGCGGGCGGGGATCAAGCCGCGCCGCGGCCGCCGATCGAGCTGGAGGCGCCGGCCGGCGTCGCGGTGGAGACGGCCGGCGTCTGGGTGC
>WTGL01000073.1:2768-4436 GCA_011523565.1 Acidobacteriota bacterium | reverse complement strand
GGCGATGCGCAGGAAGGGCCGACTGAGCGTCGGCGCCGACGCCGACATCACGGTCTTCGACCCGGAGACGGTGATCGACCGGGCGACCTTCGCCGAACCGGCTTTGCCCTCGGCGGGTATCCCGCACGTGCTGGTGGACGGCGTGTTCGTCGTTCGGGACGGCGAGCTGGTCGAGGACGCGCTACCAGGCCGTGGAATCCGGTCCGGCGTCGTCGACGCGGACTGAGGTCACTGCCCGAAGCGCGGCTCCCGCTTCTCCATGAACGCGCGCACGGCCTCCTGGTGGTCCGCCGTTCGCACCGAGCGGACCATTCCTTCGGCCTCAACGGCGAGCGACTCTCGGAGATCGCTCAGCACCGCCCGGTTCACGTTGCGCTTCATGTAGCGGAGGGCCTCCCGGGGTCCGTTGGCCAGCTCCAGCGCCAGACTCCGGGACTCCTCGGCCAGGTCGTCGAACGGCACGATCCGGTTGACGATTCCGAGACGGAGGCACTCCTCGGCCGGGATGCGGCGGCCGGTCATCAGGAGTTCCTTCGCCACGGCGGGACCCACGAGGCGGGTCAGGAACCAGCTCGACCCGTAGTCGCCGGATAGTCCGATGCGCCGGAAGGCCGTGGTAACGAAGGTGTCGTCGGCCATGACGCGGAGGTCCGCGGCGAGGGCGAGGGAGAGACCGGCGCCGGCCGCCGGTCCCGGCAGAGCGGCGACGATGGGCTTGTCCAGCTCCGCCATCCGCAACGTGAGCGACTCCTGCTTCTCGATCAGAGAAGCCACGGCTTCGTCGATCGTCGGCGGCGCCTTCGGCGCGTCACCGTCCTTCCCGCGGTTCGCCCCCATGCCCGAGACGTCGCCGCCGGCACAGAACGCCCTGCCCGCGCCGGTCAGCAGGATGGTGCCGCAGCGCTCGTCCGCTTCGAGGGTCAGCAGGATGCTCCGGAGGGCCGGGGTCAGGATGTCGCCCAGCGCGTTCCGCTTCTCCGGTTTGTTCAGCGTCACCGTGGCGACGCCGTCCTCGAGGTCGCAGAGGAGTTCGTTCGTCCCGGTGTCGATCTTGGTCATCACTACGCCTCCTGGAACGGTCGCAGGTCGGTTCAGCGGGTCACGATACCGGCGCCCGCACCGACCCGGCAGGTGTGGATCTCCGGCCGCCGGCCGAAGCGGCGCTCGAAGGCCGCCGCGGTTCGCTCGCGTACATGGCCGGCGGCGGCTTCGCTGGTGATCGCGGTCACGCAACCGCCGAAGCCGGCGCCGGTGAGACGGGCGCCGTAACAGCCTTCGGCGCCGGCGGCGGCTTCCTGGAGCACGTCGAGTTCCTCGATGCTGACGTCGTAGTCGTTGCGGGAGCTGCGGTGGGACTGGGCCATCAGGTCGCCGAGCGCGTGCAGGTCGCCTTGCCGCAGCGCTTCGGCGCCATCCAGGACCCGTCGGCACTCGGTGACGACGTGGCGGGCGCGGCGGTCGAGCGGCGATTCGAGCACGTGTCGCAGCCGGTCGAGGTCGGCCGGTTCCAGGTCGCGGAGCGTGGAGAGCCCTGGCAGGTGGGACCGCAGCAGGTCGGCGGCGCGGAAGCACTCGGACTTACGGTCGTTGAAACCGGTGCCGGAGGCGAGGGCCCGGCGGACGCCGGTGTCCGCGACCAGGAAGACGAGGTCTTCGGGGGTTGGAATC
>WTGL01000073.1:0-2758 GCA_011523565.1 Acidobacteriota bacterium | reverse complement strand
GTCCCAGGCGACGAGGAACGCCATCTCGACGGCCGCCGAGGAACTGACGCCGGCCCCGATCGGCAGGTCTCCGCCGAAGACAGCTTCGATCGGCGGCGCCTCGATCCCGCGCCGGCCGAGGGCCCAGGCCAGCCCCTGCGGATAGTCGACCCAGGACGAGGGTCCGCCGCGCTCCGCGACCGGCGGTTCGGGCTCCGCGGCGTCGAAGGCGGCCTCTTCGCCGAGGTCGAGGGCCGCGAGCCGGGTTTCCGCGCCGCGTGCCCGCCGGGCGGCGACCCAGACTGCGCGGTCGATCGCCGCCGGCAGCACCCAGCCTTCGCTGTAGTCGACGTGGGCACCCAGCAGGTTGGCCCTGCCGGGCGCGCGCGCGATGACGTCGGGCTCGGCCCTGAAGCGATCGCGGAACGCGTCGACGAGATCGCCGACCTTCACCCGAGAGTCTCTTCCGTCAGGCCAGGAGGTGGTACATGTCGGTGCGGCGCTTGGCCGGGTCGTCGTGCCAGTCGCCATAGACCTCCCAGCACGGACCGGCGAGGACGAGGTTCTGCTCGGCACACCATTGGTGGATCGCCTGGTGGACACCCGGGATCTCGCTGTAGTCGCCGTGGAGCACGGCGTGGGCGCACCGGCCCGCCGGCGTCGCCGAGCGGACGAGGCCGTCCGCCGCCTTGGTCGAGGCGGCAACCTGGACGCCGACGTCGACTTCCATCTGCCCGCCGCTGACGTCGCGGTAGAACCAGACGTTCTGACCGGCGCCCTCGACGCCGTGTTCCCGCACGAAGGCGCCGACCCGCTCCATCAGGGGCAGGAGCTTGGCGGGAACCTCGGTGAAGGTGGCGCTGGTGCGCGCCGCCAGCAGGGGCTGTTCCTCGACGGTGACGATCGAGATCGCGGTCATTGGTTGTCCTCGACAGGCGGCCAGGGGTTGACGAGGTGAACGTCGGCCAGCTTGAAGTCCTGGACGTTTCGTGTTGCCAACATGGCGTCGCGAGAGTGGGCAATAGCCGCAATCTGGCCGTCCGCCTGCGAGATCGGCCGTCCTGCTCTTCGGCAGCGGGCGGCGATCTTTGCATAGGCCCTCGCGGCTTCCGTGTCGAAGGGAAGGATGCGGCCCGCGAACAAGTCGCCGAACGCCTGATCGGCGGCTCGGACGAGTAGCCGGCGTCGCCGGCCTTCAGGCAGGAACGCTATTCCCGCGCGGATCTCGGCTTCGGTCACGGCGGTCACGAACAGGCTGCGCCTGAACTGGCTGTCCAGCCAGGCGAGGACGATCGGCTGCGGCTTGGGTCGCATGAACTCCGACACGACGTTCGTGTCCACGATGACCGTCGTGGGGGAGTCAGTCGAAGCGGGGTGGTTCACGCATGGGCTCCCTTGGCGGCAGCTCCAGCTCCACGCCGCCAAGGGGCTTGAAGAGCTCGTGGATCGCCGTCCCCAGTCCCTTTTCGGGCTCGGCGTCTCGCTGAACGGCCTCGCGCAGAATCAACCGGACCTCTTCTTCCATCGACCGGCCGTTGTCGGCCGCGCGCACGCGGAGGCGCCTCTTCACTCCTTCGTCGAGTTTCCTGACAGTGATGCTCGCCACGATTCGATGCCTTCCCCTTGACCCCGGAGAGTACATGGCGATTGCATTGCAATCAAGAACCGTCGAGAACGGCGGCGGCGCGGAGCAGGAGGTCCCGCGACTCTCGCAGGCCGCCCTCGCGGCTGGTGGCGAGCCAAACGTCGGCGAGGTCGCCGGCGATCAGGCGGAGGTCGGCGCCGAGGGTGGCGCGAACCTTCGCAGGGAGCTGGCCGGCCAGCAAGCCGCGGCCGGCGGCGAGGCGAGCGACGCCCAACTGGCAGCACCACGTCATCATCCGGCAGGTCCAGTCCAGCGCGGCATGGGTCGGATCGCTCTCGGCCTGGTTCAACCGGCCCCTGGCGGCGGCCAGCCGGGTGTACGTCCGCTGCAGCGTGCCGATGCTGAGCCGCCGGAAGCGCCGGTGGGTGAGGTCGTCGTCGATGAACCGGAGCAGGTAGAACAGAGCGGTGCCGTTGATCACCGGGCCGCCGCAGTCGAGGTCGATGGCGCCGAGATCGATGACGGTGCGCGCCAGCCTCTCGTCGCCGTCGTAGACCAGGCGGACAGCGTGGTCGAACCAGGCCTCCTCGTTCCGCTCGGGGCCGCTTGCCGCTTCGCGCGCCGCGTTGACGGACCAGGCGAAGCCGGCGCCGATGGACAGCGGCAGCTCCGCGATCGCCGGCGGCTGCAGGTGTCCGTGGTCGCCCCAGTCGGTGATGAGAAGACCCTCAGCGCCGGCCTCCGAACCGGCCGTTGCGGCGAGGGCCAGGTTGCCTACGGCGTTCTGCAGCCGGCCGCCGAAGCTGTGCCAGCTGCTGGTCCCCGGGCACACCCAGAACTCCCGCCCCGAGGCGGCCAGCCGGGCGCACTGGTCCTCGAAGGGGTGACTCGCGTCGTAGCCCCAGCACAGCGCGACCGCGTCTTCCGGGATCTGGTCGATCATCTCGGGGTGCTCGAGGATGATGTCGCCCCAGAACAGCATCTGGCGGCCGCGCTCCGTGACGAAACCGTGGACCCGGCGCAGGAAGTCGAGGTACACGGCCGGTTTGCCCCGCTCCTCGCACGCCTCGGCCGAGCGCCCACGGCCCAGGTCGAACGTCTCGTCCAGGCCGACGTTGAAGCGCCGGCTGCCGAACTGGCGCAGCAGTTCGTCGTAGAGACCCGCGAGCAGCTCCAGGACCCGCGGATCGGTGG
>WTGL01000255.1:482-4490 GCA_011523565.1 Acidobacteriota bacterium | reverse complement strand
TCCGATGCTGTCGCCGAACGACGAGTGGGCGAACTTCGAGATCATGCCGTACCGGGTCTCCACCAGCATCCTGAGCGAGCCGCCGGGCAGCTACGTCCGCGACGCTTTCCGGCGCGGTCTCGAGATCGAAGCCGGCGGCGTGTCGAACCCTTACAAGCTCGGCGTCATCGGCTCGTCCGACACCCACGTCGCCGCGGGCTCCTTCGACGAGGAGAACTACTGGGGCGCCTCGGGCCTCATGCAGCAGAGTGCCGAACAGCGCGGTTCGGTGCCGAGCGAGCCCGCGCCAGGGGCGGACCTGCAGAACCCCACCGTCACAGCAGAGCCGATCGACGACGGGACCGGCCGCATCTACCCGTTCACGACGGCGATCACGAACGGCGCCTCGGGCCTCGCCGCCGTCTGGGCCGACGAGAACACGCGCGAGTCCATCTTCGACGCGATGCGCCGCAAGGAGAGCTTCGCCACCAGCGGTACGCGGATCAAGGTCCGGTTCTTTGGTGGCCCGGCGCTCGCCGGCCTCGACCTCGATGACCCCGACCTCGTCACGACCGCTTATGAAACCGGCGTGCCGATGGGCGGCGACCTCACTGGCGACGACGGCGGCGAAGCGCCGAGCTTCCTCGTCTGGGCGATGCAGGACACGATGGCCGCACCGCTTCAGCGCGTCCAGATCGTCAAGGGCTGGGAATCCGGCGGTGAAACCGCGGAGATGGTCTACGACGTCGCCTGCTCCGACGGCCTCGAAGTCGATCCGGCCACCCACCGCTGCCCGGACAACGGCGCCACCGTCGACCTCAGCGACTGCTCGACCAGTACCGACATCGGTGCCGCGGAGCTCAAGACGATCTGGACCGACCCGGACTTCGACCCGGCCGAGCGTGCGTTCTACTACGCGCGGGTGCTGGAGAACCCGGTCTGCCGCTGGTCGTCCTGGGATGCGCTGCGAGCCGGCACGACGCCGCGGCAGGACTTCCCGGCGACGATCCAGGAACGCGCCTGGTCGTCGCCGATCTGGTACACGCCCTAGGGCTGTGTCTCCCTTGCCTGCGGTTGGGTGTACCGCCTCGGCATCCGACCACCCTGCACCTGCAAGCAGCGGCGGACGGGCCTGCGCTACAGTCCCAGGACTCTCTAAGGCCCTCGCTGGGCTACACAGGAAGAGTCATGAGAGCAGACACTCTTCGGCCCCAACCGGGGCAGAGCCGCACTTCATGGGGGCCGTCGTTCTTCAGCAGTGCTCCACGACTACGCGAGAGGTGGAACGACGGATCGTCGTCGACGGACAACAGCGGTTCACGACCATCCAGCTTCTTCTCGACGCTGTGCAGGAGGTCTTGGAAAGGCGAGGCCATGATCGTTGCGCACGACGTCTCGCTCTACTCGTGCTTAACGACCCAGTGTTCTGTGGCGACGATCCCGATCGAGCATTCAAGCTCTGGCCAACGACGAGTGACCGTGACGCTTTTAGGCACGCCATGCACAACGAGTTGCCGAGCGCCAACCATGGCGATTCACTCGTTGTTCAAGCGCATGAGTTCTTCAAGGAGCAGATTGGGCTTTGGCTAGACGATTGTCCGGAACCGGAAAAAGCCCCTGAGGCACTGGAACACGCCGTGTCTGAGCTACTCGAGCTTGTCGTGATCGATATCGAGCGCACGGACGATCCCAACGTGATCTTCGAGACTCTAAACGCTCGAGGCACTCCCCTGCTTCAGTCCGACCTGATCAAGAACTTCATCATGTACAAGGCTGGCGTGCAGGTTCAGGACGCGCCAGAGGGTCGCCACGACCTGTGGGGTCTGGATAGTAAGTGGTGGCGAAGAGAGGTCCGGCAAGGTCGCCTCACAAGGCCTCAAGTAGATGTCTTTCTGAACTACTGGCTCGTTGCACGAATGCGAGACGAGGTGGCAGCAGACGGCGTTTTCCGTGAGTTCCAACAGTACGCGGCGAGTCACAGTCGGCCTATGCAGGCGATCGCGGGGGACATGCAGGAAGTTGCTCGTGTCTACCGCGAGTGGGAGGAGGGTCGGTACGCCGAGTTCGAGCTCTTTCGCTATAGGCAAGAAGTGATGCAGGTTGGCGTGCTAACGCCAGTCCTGCTCTGGCTGCTCTCGTCGAGTGTTCCGCGGCACCAGTTCCGAAAGAGCCTGGCCGCTCTGGAGAGCTATCTCGTCCGGCGAATGGTGTGTCGAATGACGTCGAAGAACTACAACAGCCTATTCGTCGGATTGCTCCAGCGGCTGGAAGAGCGCGGGGCCAGTAACGCTGGGGATGCGGTCGTTGGCTACTTGGCAGAGCAAGAAGCACATGCGCGGGAGTGGCCAGACGACCGGGTCTTCAGGGAGCACTTCGTGGGAGCGCCTCTGTACCGCCTGCTGTCGCGTGCACGCCTTCGCCTAGTCCTCGAGGCCGTAGAGCAGGAGCTGCGCACGGACAAGGCGGAATCCACGTCATCACCGCGAGGCTTGACTATAGAACACATCATGCCGCAGCACTGGCGGCAACACTGGACTCTGAGGGATGAGATAGAGGACAAGACTGCGGCAGGGCTAGACCGTGATCGGGTCCTTCACTCAGTCGGCAATCTCACACTGGTGAACCAGAAGCTCAATTCTGCTCTCTCGAATGCACCATGGGACGAGAAACAGCAGACGCTGAAGGAGCATACGACGCTCTTCCTCAACAAGGACTTTCTTGCTGAGCCGCCAGCGGAGTGGGATGAGATGACGATCGGCAGGCGAGGAGAGCGGCTGTTTGAAAGGGTGGTTAGAGTTTGGCCGCCGCCAGCCGGACTCCGGTAGGTCCCTCTCCGCGCCGGGCTGAAAGGGTCGCCACGCTAGCGGCGGGCTAGTCCAGGGCGTCGTCTACGTGACAGGGTCATCCGCGGCGCTAGCGTGCTTTGTGTCGCGAGCTCGCCGTCGCGTCTGCACGATCACGACGGCGAGCGCCAGCGCTCCGCCTAGCAGCGCGAGCGCCGGCGTGTCTGCACCTTTCTCACCGAGCGCCGCATTGAGCCCGCCCCCGGCGAGCATGCCGACCAGCAGGGCGAGCAGAGGCCTCGCGAGGAGGCGCGCTCTTGAGCGTCTCTCTTGGGTCATTGCTGAGTCTGCCTCGTGTAGTGGCGGTCGAGTTGGTCCAGCAGTTCAAGACCGCGCCCCGCGTCGCCTCGGGCTGCCCGCATCCTGAAGCGCATTTCGGTGTCGTGTTCGGCCAAGGCGCGGATGGAGAGCTCTTCCATGAGCTTGTTCAGGCTGAGGTTGCGCTGCGCGGCGAGAGCCGCAAGCCGGTCCCTGTGAGCGTCAGGAATCCTGATCGTCAGTGTCGCCATGTCTGTCCTCCTCTCTGAGCCACTGGCCCGGCGTGACAACGCGGAATCCCTCGAAGAGCAACTCGCCCGTTGCAAGGTCCCTGACATTCCCGGTCACGATCCGCTCCGCGTTTCCTGCGACGGCTAGTTCGATGAGGTGGTTGTCGGACTCGTCCGGGAGATTCGGACGCCACAGGAAGGTGATGTTGATCCACTGGCAGGAGCCGAGGAGGGCGTCCAGCAGGACTGCCCGTTCCTCAGGTTCGATCGGAGCCGTCGCGAACAGTTCTTCCCTAGCGAGTACATCCTCGTACTCCAGAAACAGGGCGTTGCTGATCAGTGGTTGGGTTTTGCCGGTCAGGCATCGTCGGAGAACCTCGCGTGCTGCGCCGTCTGGAGAGAGGATCGCTGAGACAACAACGTTCGTATCGATGACGATCCTAGCCACTAGAAGAGTGACAGCATATACGCTGTCGCGGGAGTCTGCATAGACCGCTACACCGTCTTTCGCTGAGGCGACCGTCGTCCCTTGACGCTCCCCCAGTCAACCCGTACAGTCATCCTGTACGGATACAGGGAGTGTGCGGATGATCCATGAGACGACCTACACGAAGGCCCGCGAGCGTCTGGCGGCCCTGATGGACCAGGTGACGGACACGCGCGAGCCGGTCCTGATCCGGCGACGCGGGCATGAGCCC
>WTGL01000255.1:0-472 GCA_011523565.1 Acidobacteriota bacterium | reverse complement strand
TCCGGGCAAGCCCGAGCCCCTTCGCGGGAAGCTCGCCGGCAAGTGGTCCCGGAGGATCGACCAGGAACATCGCCTGGTCTACGCGGTCGAAGGCAAGCGGGTCTTCCTTCTGGCTGCCCGTCACCACTACTGATTCCGAATCGGAGACGCCCCATGAAGATCGACGATCTCAGCATCACCCTCTTTGCCTGGAACGACATCCCGCCCCACTCCTACCTCGGCCGGGGACCGTTCGACCCGGCCGGAAAGCCGAACCAGGTCGGCGAACTGGCCCTGGTGACGATCCGCACCGACGATGGAATCGATGGGCACTCCTTCCTCGGCATGGGCGCAGGCATCGCGGCACAGCCGCTGTTGAGGATGCTCAAGCCGATCGTCATGGGTCGCGATCCGCTGGCCAGGGAACAGCTTTACCAGCAGATGCTGGAGCGGCGGCTGGTGGTTCAGCCATGGGTCGTCGGCGCCGTCGACG
>WTGL01000074.1:1274-4498 GCA_011523565.1 Acidobacteriota bacterium | reverse complement strand
GTTGTTGAACAGCAGCTCGACGGAACCGAAGGCCGCCCAGGCGTCGTCGGCCAGGCGCTCGAGATCCTCCTCGCGGGTCACGTCGACGCGCGCCGCGAGCGCCTTGGCGCCGAGGGATTCCGCCTCGCGGGCGACGCTCTCCGCGGCGTCCTGCTCCAGGTCGGCGACCGCGACATTCGCGCCGTCGCGCGCCAGGGCCAACGCGATGGCGCGGCCGAGGCCGTTGCCACCGCCGGTGATGACTGCCGAGGTGCCGGCCAGCTCCATGTGTCGTTCTCCTTAGCCCCGCAGCAGCGGCAGGACGTCGTCCGTGAAGCGCTCCGCGGCCTCGCGTGCCGGGGGGCTCGGCGAGGCGAAGTTGGGTCCGGTGACCGCGAACTTGTCGATCCCCAGATCGAGCAGAGCCTCGAGCCGTGCCGCGCAGTGCTCCGGGCCGCCGACGATCGCGTAGCTGTCGATGAACTCGTCCGTGAGCGCCGCGGTCTGCTGGCCGCCTTCGCGGCCGTGGGCGTTCATGTCGTAGCTGTCGTGGAGCTTGTGGAACACGTCGGCCTGTTGCTCGTCGGCGGGCCCGGCGATCTCCCCGTACATGACCGAGAAGCGGGCGAACAGGCCGGTGGACGCGCGGCCCAGTTCACGGCCGAGCCGCGGATCGTCGCAGCAGACGACGTTCACGTAGGCGCCGAACGCGAGCGATGCCGGGTCGCGGCCGGCCTCGGCCGCGGCCTGCCGCGCCGTCTCGATACCCCACGCGACGCGCTTCGGGTCGGCGCCGACGGCGAGCATGACCCGGTCGGCCTGACGGGCCGCAATCCCGATCACCTTGGGCCCGGTGGCCGCGACCTCGACCGGCACCTTCGGACCGTCGCCGATCCAGCGGATGCTGCTCGCCGAAGGCCCGTGGGCAAGCCCGAGCTTCTCCGCGAGCGGGGCCGCTTCGTCCGGAACACCAGTGTTCTCGAAGTCCACCTCCTCGCCGCGCAGGTAGGCCTGCAGGTTGACGAGGTAGTCCTCGAACCATCCGAGGCGGGCCGGCGCGCGCCCGAGGTGCGCCAGCGCGCTGTCGCCGCGCCCGATCCCCAGCACCGCGCGGCCGCGCGAGACGCGTTGTACTGAGAGTGCCGAGGAGGCCGTCGTCGCCGGGTGGCGTGTCACCGGATTCGTCACCGACGTCGCCAGCCGCAGCCTGCGTGTCGTCGTCGCCGCCAGCGCGAGGCAGATGTATGGATCGCCGGAGAGGTTCTGCGAGTCGACGACGTTCATGCCGTCCCAGCCCCGGTCCTCGGCCTCCAGGGCGAACTCGGCGCTCCGGGTCGGCGCGGCGACGGTTGCGGTCCAGAACTCCATGGCCGTTCTCCTTCTCTTGCTCGGTCCGGTGAGCGCGCACGATACCGCTTGACTGTTCCGGACGCCCAGGTGGCTCGAGTACCATCCGCCTTCTGCCCAGCTCGCCTGTACAATGCTGACCCGCCGGCCAGTAAACGAAGGGGCGTCCATGCGACCGATGTTCAGAAGAAGAGTCCGTCTGCTCGCGACAACCATGCTCGCCGCGGGACTCGCAAGCGCGGTTTACGCCGACGACTGGCTGCAATGGCGCGGCCCCGATCGCGCCGGGATCTCGACCGAAACCGGCCTGCTCGACGAGTGGCCGCCGGAGGGCCCCGCCGTCAACTGGCAGATCGAGACGCTCGGCCAGGGCTACGGGACGGTCGCCGTCGAGGGCGATGCGATCTACGTCCAGGGCACCCGCGACGGCCAGAGCGCGGTCTTCCGCCTGCGTGCGAATGACGGCGGCGAGGTTTGGATGCGGACGCTGGGCCCCCTCTACGACCACCCGGACCGGGGCGACGGGCCGCGTTCGGTGCCGACCGTCCATGGCGACTCGCTCTTCGTCCTCAATGGCATGGGCGAAGTGGCGAAGATCGCGAAGGACACCGGTGAGGTGATCTGGCAGTTCAACATGCTGGACCGCTTCCGCAGCCCGAACACTCACTGGGGCATCAGCGAGTCCCCCCTGGTCGTGCGCGATCGGGTCTTCGTCATGCCGGGCGGCAGGGAGGGAGCGATCGCCGCCCTCTCGACGGCCGACGGCAGCACGATCTGGCGTTCCAGCGAACTCGGCGACGTGGCCTCGTACTCGTCCCTCATCCTGCGTGAGATCGCGGGGACCGAGGTACTCCTCGGGTTCACGGGGGAGGCCGGGGTCGGCGTTCGCGCCGACGACGGGGGCTTGCTCTGGCGCTACGAGAGGCCGTCGACCGTGAACGCCATCAACATCACGACTCCGGTGCTGGAGGGCAACCTGGTCTTTTACACGGCGTCCTACGGCATCGGCGGGGGAGCGCTCGCGATCACCGCCGAGGACGAGGGCGGGTCGTTCCACAGCGAGGAGGCGTACTTCGGAACCCGCCTGCAGAATCACCACGGCGGCGTCATCGCTCACGAGGGAACTCTCTACAGTTTCTTCGGTCCTGCGCTCACCGCGGTTGACGCCAGGACCGGGGAGGTCCACTGGCGAGCCCGGAGTGTCGGCAAGGGTTCCCTGGTCATGGCCGACGGCAAGCTCTTCCTGCTGGGCGAGCATCACAAGGTCGGTCTGGCGGTCGCCACGCCGGAGGGCTACCAGGAGCGGGGCCGGTTCGAGATCGAGGATCGCGGCGGACCCTCCTGGGCCCACCCGGTGGTCGCCAATGGAGCGTTCTACATCCGCGATCAGGCGTCGCTGACCTCTTATGACGTCGCGAAGTAGCGTGGCAAGGAGACTCGGACCGATGAGTGTTTCGATACGCGGCCGTCTCGCATGGGTTCTGGCCTGCGCGATGCTGCTGGCCGTCGCCGCTGCCGGCGTCCAGGACGCCCTGCCGCAACTCGTGAGGGCGACGTCGAGCGGCTACGTCATCGGCTACGTCTCCGAGGACGACGACTCCGTCCGGGTCTTCCTCGGCGTTCCCTACGCCGAACCGCCGGTCGGGGACCTTCGCTTCAGACCGCCCCAGCCGGCGATCCCCGGGCGACTGCCCATCGACGCTCTCTTCGAGCCGCCGTCCTGCATGCAGGCGCCTTACCAGGAGGGCGGCTTCTACGCCCAGCCGCTCGGCGAAGTGAGCGAAGACTGCCTGTACGTCAACGTCTGGACCGCGGCGGCGTCCGAGACCGACCGCCTGCCGGTCATGGTCTGGATCCACGGCGGCGCGCTCACCCGCGGGTCGGGCTCGCTGCCTCTC
>WTGL01000074.1:576-1264 GCA_011523565.1 Acidobacteriota bacterium | reverse complement strand
CGCCCTGCAGTGGGTGCGGGACAACATCGCGACCTTCGGCGGCGACCCGGACCGCGTGACGATCTTCGGTGAGTCGGCCGGCGCCTGGAGCGTCAACGTGCTGCAGGCTTCGCCCCTGGCGCGCGGCCTGTTCCAGCGGGCGATCGGCCAGAGCGGGGGCTTCTTCGACGGCCTGCCCGAGCTTCGCTCCTCCGAGGACGGCTCGGCCGAGAGCGCGGGCGAGGCCTTCGCCAAACGGCTCGGGATCGAGGGCGGCGACGCGGCCGCCCGCCTGCGCGGACTGGACGCCGAGGCGATCCTCGCCGAGGCTTCCAAGCAGGGCGCCTTCGCGACGAGGCCGAACGTCGACGGCTGGGTGCTGCCGAAGCAGGTGGCCGAGATCTACCGGTCCGGCGAGCAGGCCGATGTGCCGGTGCTGGTCGGATCGAACCGCGACGAGGCGACCAGCCTGATGGGCCGCATGCTCCCCTCGAACAGGTCCGGGGTCGAGTTCCTGGTCAAGAGCCAGTTCCCCGACGTGGCTGACGAGTTCTTCAAGGCTTATCCGGTGCCGGATGACGCAGCGGCAAGGCGCGCCTTCATCGACGCGTTCTCGGACCGCGTCTTCGCCTGGCACATGAAGACCTGGGCGACGCTCTCGGAGACCGTGTCCTCGCCGGCCTGGCTCTATTTCTTCACGCACGCCCCG
>WTGL01000074.1:0-566 GCA_011523565.1 Acidobacteriota bacterium | reverse complement strand
GGTGCCTACCACGCGGCCGAGATCGCCTACGCGTTCGACAACCTGGACAAGCTGGACTACGAGTACGCGGAGGAGGACCACGAACTCGCCGAGGCGATGTCCGGCTACTGGATCGCCTTCGCCTCCACCGGCGATCCGAACCCGCCGGGCGGCCCGGACCTTCCGGCGTGGCCGGAGTTCAAGCCGGACACGGCCAGGCACCTCGAGTTCGGTTCGACGATCGAGGCCGGAAGCCACCTCCACCGGGACCGCATGGCACTATGGGATCGTTTCTTCGAGGAGGCCCAGCCATGAATCGACGCGCTCTCGTCCTCGCGATCGCCATCCTGGTGCCGCTCGGCGCCGCTGCGCCGCAGCAGGGCGACACGCCGCCGCCGCTGAACATCATCGGTCTGACCGGCCTTTCGTTCGGTGCCTGGATCGAGCCCGACACGCAGATGGAGGCCTGGGTCCAGATGGCCAGGTTCGTCTGCCAGGCGGAGGAATACTGCAAGATCAACGTCTTCGACGGTCCGGAACTCGCCACCCACGTCGACCCGGTACCCGAAGAGAACCGCAAGGCCCTG
>WTGL01000285.1:3270-4528 GCA_011523565.1 Acidobacteriota bacterium | reverse complement strand
CTTCCTTACCAAGGAAGTGCTCTACCCCTGAGCCACGTGGGCAGCCGTCTCAGGATTCCCCATCTCCAAGTCTCTGAACCGTGTTCCGGGACACCCTCATCTCCCCTCGCCAAGGCGACCCTCGACACGCAATGGGACCCGCCCCCCGGAGCCAAGCTCCGCGGTGCATCGCGGGGAAGAGGCGGAGTCTAGCCGCTTCTTCGGCAGCCGTAAACCCCCCTTGCCACATCCCGGTGTGCCGGCCGCCCGGGGCCGGCACGGACACCTACGGCGCCTGGTGACGCACGACCTCCCCGTCGACCAGGAAGACGACATCCTCGGCGATGTTCGTCGCCAGATCGGCCATCCGCTCGAGGTACCGCGAGATGGACAGGAACTGGATGCTGGTGCCGGCGCTTTCGGGCTGTTCCTCGATCATCGTCCGAACCACGCCGTACATCGCCTCATGGCTGCGGTCGACGACCTCGTCCTCCGCGATCACTGAACGGGCGAGCTCCGTCTCACCGTTCACGACCGCGTCCAGCGCCGCCCGCAACATCTTCGGGATGCGCTCGGCCATTGTCCAGATCTCCCGCGGAACCTCGACCGGCTCCGCAACCGCAAGGCTCTCCGCCCGCTCCGCGAGGTTCCGGGCCAGATCGCCCGCCCGTTCAAGGTCGTTGTTGACCTTGAGGTAGGTAACCACCATGCGCAGGTCCGAGGCCACCGGGGAGTGCAGGGCCAGGATCTTGAGGCACTCTTCTTCGACCTCGATCTCCCGGGCGTCGATGACGCGGTCCTGCCGCTGGACCTCGTGGGCCAGATCGACGCTCCGCTCGCGGAGCGCCCTGAGCGACTTGGCGATCATGTCCTCGACCATCGCCGCCACCTCCAGAAGCGACCGCGTCACTTCGTCCAGATCGCGCTGCAGGTGAATTCCCAATCCCTTGATCCTCGCCGGGAACCCTGGTGGCGCGCCGACGCGCCACCAGTGAACCAGTCTGATCGCCCGTCCTCGGGCGATCTGATGACAATGTCACGCAGCCGTGTGAAGAATGCGTGAAGTACGCCTCATTCTGCCGCAGGCAACCAGAGGCGGAAGGTGGAGCCCCGGTCCCGTTCGCTCTCGACCTCTACTCCACCGCCGTGTCGTCTGGCGACGTTCTTGACGATCGCCAGGCCCAGACCGGTGCCGCCGAGCTCCCTGGAGCGGGCGCGATCGACACGGTAGAAGCGTTCGAAGATCCGGTCCAGGTGTTCCCTGGCGATACCCGGTCCC
>WTGL01000285.1:1623-3260 GCA_011523565.1 Acidobacteriota bacterium | reverse complement strand
CTTCGCCCAGAACCTCGACCGCCTCTTCGGGGAACTCCGCGACCAGCTCGAGACCCCGCTCCTCGCTGGCCGGACCGAGCAGATTCAACACTTCGCCGGCCGGCGACCGCAGATCGAGGACCTCTTCCGGAGGCCCGGAGGAGGACTCGATCCGCGACAGAGTGAGCAGATCGGAAACCAGCGCGCCCAGACGGTTGCTCTGCCGGCGGATCTTGCGCAGGAAGCGGCCGCGCGTCCGGCCGTCGACCGGATCGGCCTCCAGCAGGGTTTCCACGTAGCCGTGAATGGCGGTCAGCGGCGTCTTCAACTCGTGCGAGACGTTCGACACGAAGTCCCGCCGCACGCTCTCCAGCCGCTCCAGCTCCGTGATGTCGTGGATCACCGCCACCGCACCCTCGACGACCTGGTCGTCCCGGCGGGACGAGAGCAGGGGCGATGCGTTCAGCTCGAACCGGTTCCGTTCCGCCGCCCGCAGCCGGTCGTCGGAACCCGTACGCGTTTGGCGCGCGGACGCGCCAAACGGGTTCCGTTCCGCCGCCCGCAGCCGGTCGTCGCCGGCAAAGCGCGCCAGGGTGAAGGTGCGACTCACCTGCCTCCGCTTCTCCATCGCCTCGATCAGGGCACCCGAGATCTCCGGCTGGCGCGACAGTTCGTAGATCGGACGTCCTACCGCCGACTCCGGCGCCGGGCGCCTGAACCACCTCGCGGCCACCGCGTTCAGGTGCAACACGTGCCGATCGAGATCGATCGCCACCACCCCCTCGACCATGCCGCCGAGCACCGCCGTCAACTGATTACGCTCCACCCTGAGCTGTTCGACCTGTTCCACGAAACGCGCTTCGTTCTCCTCCAGACGGGCTTCGAGGCAGGCGAGTTCGTCACCGCGGCCGACCTTTCGAGGCGGCACCGGCGAGCCCAACGCCGAGGCCCTTGCCAGCAGCCTTCGCGCCCGCTTCGCCAACCGACCGGCGGCGAGACCGACACCGACAGCCGCCAGCAACGCCACCGCCCCGACCAGGACCGCGTCGACCCGGTCCGAGGCAACCGCGCCGCCGAGCAACAGACCCGCAGCCAGCAGCGCGATCCCGCTCAGGAAGAGACGCCAGAATAGAGATGAGCCAATCATGGGAACTCCCGGGCGGCCGGAAAAACGGCCGAGCCCGGTATCCACAAACTACACCTCCTGACCCTCTTCGTCGCGGAAGCAGTAGCCGATGCCGCGCACGGTCTGGATCAGGCCGCGGTGCGGTCCGAGTTTCTTGCGCACGGCGCGGACATGAACGTCGATGTTCCGGTCGATGACCACGGCCCGGTCCCCGACCGCCCGATCGAGCAGTTGGCCACGGGTGAACACGCGGCCCGGATGCGAAGCCAGGACGTGCAGGAGGCGGAACTCGGTGGGCGTGAACTCCAAACGCCGGCCGTCGACCTTGATCCGGTACCTGACCGGGTCGATCGCGAGCGGCCCTCGAACGACCATCCGATCCGGATCGCTATCGCGTATCGGCCCCCGCCGCAGGACCGCCCGGACACGGGCGATCAGTTCGCTCGGGCTGAAGGGCTTGTGGATGTAGTCGTCGGCTCCGACACCCAGACCCAGGACGACATCGCTCTCCTCGCCGCGAGCCGTGACCATG
>WTGL01000285.1:0-1613 GCA_011523565.1 Acidobacteriota bacterium | reverse complement strand
CAGACCGTCCAGGCCGGGCAGCAACAGGTCGAGCAGCACGATGTCCGGCTTTTCCCGCCCGATCACGGAAAGACCGCTACGGCCAGTGGTCGCGGTCGCGACCTCAAAGCCCTCCCGCCGGAGGTTGTACTCGATCAGCTCGAGGATGTCGGGTTCGTCCTCGATGACTACGACCTTCAGGGCGCTCATGGAACGTCCGGCACCTCCAGCACGTTTGACGTGCGCCAAGGCTAGCCAGACTTTTGTGAACGGGCGATAAAGCTCATCTTCACGGTCTCTTCACGCCTTCTTATGAACGTAGCGGCGTGAGCGGCCGCCGGGCTGGCTGCTGTCGGAGACCACCGAGACCCATAGCGACCCTGCGAGGAGTGCGAATGTTCCGTTCCCTGGCTCCTACTGCGCTGGTTCTGGTCAGCGCGGCCCGGCCCTGGAAGAACGGTTCGAGTTCGAGGACGGCGTCGACTGGCGGCGAGCCCGCCTCGTGCTGAACGGCGAGTTCCTCGACCGGTTCACGTTCAAGATCGAGCACGACATCGCGAGCGGAGACATCGTGCCCACCGAGGTCTTCATCGAGGCAACGCGGGGCGACGGCGCGGTCACCCTCCGCGCGGGCCACTTCAAGGAGCCGTTCAGCCTGTCGATCCTCCAGTCGTCGAACTATCACTCCTTCATCGCGCGTCCCGCCGCGGCAACCGCCCTCGCTCCGGGCCGCAACCTCGGCTTCATGGTCCACGACCGACTTGTTGGCGACCGCGTCGCCTGGGCGGTCGGCGCCTTCCGCGACAGCGACGGCTACGACAAGCGGCCCGGGTCGGACTGGAGTCTGACCGGCCGCCTCACCGGCCTCGCGCTCGATGGAGACGAAGGAAGCGATCCCCTGCTCCACCTCGGCGTGGTCCTCTCGCACCGCCAGCCCACGGCCGACGCCGTCCGTCTGCGCGGCCGCGCCGGCGTGCGGCTCGCGCCGCGACAGGTCGACACCGGATGGCTGCCGGCCGACGGCATGCGACTGGCAGGCGCCGAGTTCGTACTGGCGCGGAGTTCGTACTGGCTGCAGGGCGAGGTGCTGGCCGCCCAGGTGGACCTGCTGGGTGTCGGTTCTCCAGATGGCCGGAGCACCCGGTTCGAGGCCCAGTACGTCGAAGCGGGCTGGTTTCTCACCGGAGAGAGGAAGCCCTACAGCCGCAGCTCCCGCACCTTCACCCGGCTGAGGCCGAAAGCGCCGGTGCCCGAAGGCAGGGGCGCCTGGGAACTCGCGGCGCGCTGGGATCACATCGATCTGAGCGGCGGCTCCGTTCCCGGCGGTAGCCAGCAGAGCCTCTCCCTGGCCCTCAACTGGTACCTGGGCGACAACCTGCGGGTACTCGCGAACTACGTGTCGACCGACCCGGACGGAGCCGGATCGGTCCAACACGTCGGCCTGTTCCTGAATTTCGACTTCTGAGGTTCAGCACGGGCGCCACGCCGGCTGACCGTGCGGACCTGTCCTCGGTACCTACGAACCCAGGTGCTGGGCCAGGAACGCCGCGTAGCGCTCCGACGCCTCGATCCGGTTGACGCGGTTCCGGAAGCCGTGACCCTCGTCCGGGAACAGGACGTACTCGACCGGCACG
>WTGL01000146.1:3086-28175 GCA_011523565.1 Acidobacteriota bacterium | reverse complement strand
GACTCCAGCTCCTGCTCACGAGCCTGCAACCGAGCGACCTCGCTGCCGAGTTCCTGATGCGACGACTCCAGCTTCTGTTCGCGAGCGTGCAACCGAGCGACCTCTGCGCCGCGCTCCTCGTGCGACGACTGGAGTTCGCGCTCCCGCGCCCGCATGCTCTCGATCTCCCGCTCGCGATCCCGAATCTGGCCGCGCGCCGCCTCGCCGGCCAGCACCGCCTCTCGCCGCATCCGCGTCACCGCTCCCGCCAGCGCATCCGAGTCGAGTTCGGCCGCGTGCTTGGCGAGGACCCGCGCCTTCAGCGCTTCGAAATCGCCGCGCGAGGAGGCCGCTCCACCTAGCGCATGTCCTCCCGCGACGCCGCCAGCCGCACCGCCAAGGAAGTGGCGATACTCACAGGTTGTCCGGGCGATGTGGACGAAGTCCACACCTCGCGATAGCCGGATCAACAGGTCCCAGTCCTCGAAGATCGGCAACTGCTCGTCGAACCGTCCCGCCCGCTCGATCGCCTCCCTGGTCATGAGCACGGTGTGAAACGGGATGTAGTTGTCGAGCAGCAGGATTCCCCGGTCGAAGTCCCGGCTGTAGGCGAGACGACGTCCGCACTCGACCCAGCCGCCCTTCCCCGGCCGGTAGCTGACCACGGCCGCGTCGGTGTAGGCAACGTCGACGTCGCCGGAAAGCTGTGCCGTGAGGGTCTCCAGGTGTTCCGGCGCCAAGATGTCGTCGTCGTCCAGGAAACCGATGCAGTCACCCGTCGCCGCATCGACGCCGGCCTGCGCCGCGGCCGACCGACCCCGGTTGTCCTCGAAGTCGACGCGACGCACGTCGAACGGAAAGTCCTCCGCCACCTCCGGTGGCCGGCCGCCGTCGTTCACCAGGACCAGCTCGACATTGCGATAGGTGCTCCTGGCCAGGCTGTCCAGTGCCTCCGCCAACCGCCGCGGCCGGTTGTAGGTCCGAACCACGATCGACACCCGACGGGGCGACGTGACCTCGACCAGCGATGGCGCCCCGCCAAGGTACGCGATGAGTTGCGCCGGACTCCTGGTCGTGAAATCGCTGGCCTTCAACTGGCAGTAGCCCTCGGCATAGCGACAGGACTCCGGCAGGCCTAGCGACCGGTAACGGCGCAGGCCCCGGCAGGCCGCCATGTAGTCGTGCCGTTCCAACTGGCTTGAGTAACGGGACATGGCCTCCGCTACATCCTCCACTTCCGCGGTCACGTCCACCAGCAGGTCGGGATAGAACGGGTGGTTCACCTCGTAGCAGAGAACCCGCAATGTCAGATCGCCGGGCGACGAGTCGTCGTCCTGGCTGGCCAGCTCCTCGCCCTCTTCGGTCCGTCCTTGCCGGCGACTGATCAGCGCCTCGTGCAGCGCGCGAAACGTCGCCTGATGATCCGGCGTCGCTTCGAGCGGCGAGGGAGCCAGTAACACGTCCGGCTCGTGCTGCTCGAGCAACTCCTCGATGCTTCTCGTCAAACGGTCGAGGGACGACACCAGGGCACCATCTCTCAGACCATGTAGCGAGCCCAGATGCTCTACGCTGCCGATGCCGAGCACCTTGGCGGCCGCGTCCGCTTCGCCCCTCCGCCGCTCGGAGTACTCGTCTTCCGTGGACCCCTCCGGTGGTCCCTCGACGCCGCCCGAACCGTCACTCATGAACGCACACACAACCCGGGCGCCGCCCGCCGCCAACTGGATGATCAGGCCGCCGCAGCCCAGTACCTCGTCGTCGTAGTGAGGCGCCAGCACCAGCACGCGGCGAGCCGTCAGCGACTCCGGCGCGCTCGGCGGCAGCGGCCGCTGGGGACTCGTCATGGTGCCAACCCGCCAGCGAGTTCCGGCGGGAGTCGGACCGAACGGACGGGACGATGGCGGTTCTCGTTCACGGCGCTCCTGAATCGCCGAGCATGCTACCGGAGCCCTACCGCCGGGATGGCTTCCGAGACCCGATCCTGCAGTACGTCTCTAGTGTTGCGAGGTCACCGGGGTTCCGGGTGGGGTCGCGGCGGTGGCATGGAGCACCTCACTTCTTCTTCTTGGCGCCACCCCGCCGTCGACCGTCCGGCGTGTTCAACTGGTCCAGCACCCGCGGATCGCCCTCGGCGAAGAACTCCAGTACGCCGGCGATACGACTGACCCGGTCTTCCACCGCCGGAAAACGCTCTGACACAGCCTCAAGCCTCGCGACCCGATCCAAACGGGCCACGCTGGCCTGGCCCGCCTCCAACCGCAACAGCCGCTGTTCGAGCGACCAGATCCGGGCCCGGTCCCGCCACAGCACAAAGAGAACCGGAGCGGCGCAGACCGCTATGACGGCCGCCGCGGCGATCAACAGAACACCCGACTCCGTCATCTCGCGCTTCTCCTGCGCTCACGGTTCCTCGAAACCTCGACCGGTGTCGGGCAACAGGGTGAGTTGGTGCCCAAGAGGGCAACGCGAGACTGCGGCATGACGATTCACCTCCCAAGTTCCCCCGACTCCGGGAATGGAGTCGAGCCGTACGAATCGCCACACCGCGCCACAAGTTACCTTGGGTTTCCGCCTGTTTGCCGGGTCTGGTCAGCTACACCAACCCGGAAGGCGCCTACTGTACGCAGCGGATAGCCTTGCCTGGAAAACCTGCCACGCGGAGCAGAGGGCGATTCACGCCATGACCATAACATGACGACCGCGACGACAGCATGACCAACCGGGCAAAGCCGGGCCGGTGAATCGCCATGCGCATGACTGGCACGGTTCCCGCCTATTCGCCAAGGTCGGGTAGCTAGTCCGACCGGGTACTGAGCTCTTGTATTCAGCGGGCAACCCGACACAGAGGCCGGTCACGCGCTAGCGATTCACGCGGTCAGGGTAGCACGGGGGCCGAACACTCCGTTGCGTTCCCGTAGAGCAAGTCCCTAGACTGCCACTCTCATGCTGCAGCGCAAACGAACCCAGGTCGCCGGCGTGCTGCGGAGCGCCCTGTCCGAGGTCTTCGAACTCGATCACGATCCGACGATCGAAGTACCGCCCCAGCGGCGGCTGGGCGACCTCGCGAGTCCCTGTGCCCTGCACCTCGCACGCGAACTCCGGCAGGCGCCGCGCGCGATCGCGGAGCGTCTGGTTGAGGCCATCGATCCGCCGCCCGGCTTTGACCGGGTCACGGTCGAGGGCCCGGGCTACGTCAACTTCCACCTCGACCGGACCGGATTCGCCGCCGCCATGCTCGACGCGGTTCCGGTGGCACCTTCGTCCAGCGCCGATCCTCTCGCCAGGGTCATCGTCGAACACACGAACATCAATCCGAACAAGGCGGCGCACATCGGCCACCTGCGCAACGCCGTCCTCGGCGACGTGCTGGCGCGCGCGCTCCGCAGCCTCGGCCACACGACCGAAGTACAGAACTACATCGACGACACCGGGGTCCAGGTCGCCGACGTGGTCGTCGGTTTCCTCGATCTCCGCGACTGCTCCGTAGCCGACATCGAGGCCCTTCCCGAGCCGTTCGACTACACCTGCTGGGACGTCTACAGCGAGGTGGGCCACTGGTACGAGGCGGATCCCGAACGGCTCGAACTCCGCCGCCGCACCCTGCACGCCCTGGAAACGGGCCGCGGACGAAGAGCGGAAGCCGGCCGCTTGGTCGCCCGGCGGATCGTCGGCCGGCACCTGGCCACGATGCGCCGTATCGACGTCGACTACGACCTCCTGACCCGCGAGAGCGAGATCCTGCGCCTGGACTTCTTCGTCGCCGCTTTCGAGCAGCTCAAGGAGAGCGGCGCGGTGACGTTCGAGGACACCGGAAAGAACGCCGGTTGCTGGGTCATGCCGCTTCGAGGCAGCGAGGAGTTTCAGGGCCTGGAAGATCCGGACAAGGTGATCGTGCGGTCCGACGGCACCGTGACCTACGTCGGCAAGGACATCGCGTACCAGCTCTGGAAGTTCGGGCTGCTCGGCCGCGACTTCGAGTACGCCCGCCGCGGCAA
This sequence comes from Acidobacteriota bacterium, assembly GCA_011523565.1. Taxonomy (GTDB): domain Bacteria; phylum Acidobacteriota; class Thermoanaerobaculia; order Multivoradales; family Multivoraceae; genus Multivorans. The sequence continues at coordinate 24,201 of WTGL01000146.1, read as the reverse complement.
CGGGCCGTTGTGGGAAACCGCACCGGCCGATCCACGAGGCGGCCCTGAGCGCGAACAGGCGCCGGCGTTCGGCGCCGGCGCCCGCGTGATCAACGTGATCGACGCCCGTCAGGCCTACCTGCAGCGGATCGTGCGGGCCGGCGTGGCGGCGCTCGGCCACGCGCGCCAGGCCGACGCGAGCGTCCACTTCGCCTATGAGATGGTCGCCCTGTCCGCGGGGACCGCGGAGCAACTCGGCTTCAGCGGCGACGCGAGGCTGGAGATGTCGGGGCGCAAGGGGATCGGGGTCAAGGCAGACGACCTGCTCGACCAGCTCGAAGCGAAGAGCCGGGCCGAGATCGCGGTCCGCCGAGGCGACTCCGACCCCGCCGGCGCGGGCGAACCGGAGGCTGAGCTTCTGGCGCGTCAGATCGCGACCGCGGCGCTGCGGTACTTCATGGCGCGGGCCACCACGACGCGGGTGATCGCCTTCGACATCGATGAGGCGACTTCGTTCGAAGGCGAGTCAGGCCCCTATCTCCAGTACTCGATCGTGCGCGCGCGGAACATCCGCCGCCGACTGATGGAGGAGGGCCTGCCGCAGGAGGTCGGCGCCGGCCGCGCCGCCGAACTCCCCGTCGAGGCATGGCCCGACGACCTCTGGGACCTGGTACTCCTCGCCTCGCAGTGCCAGGACACGGTCGAGCGCGCCGCGGCCACGCTGGAGCTCTCCCTGATCGCCCGCCACGCCGTGGACCTGGCTCAGAAGTTCCACGCCATCTACCACCGCCATCCCATCCTGCACGAGCGGGACGCCGACCTCCGCGACGCGCGTCTCGCCGCGACGCAGATCTTCGTACGTTCCCTCGAAGCACTCGCCGCGATTCTCGGCGTGCCGCTGCCGGAGCGGATGTAGCCGGCGCTCAGTCCATCTGCTTGCGCAGCACGGTCGGGATGTCGTAGTCGTCGACGTTTCTCCCGCTCCGGGAGACTCGTGGTCCGTAGCCGCCCGGCGGCGGGTCAGTCCATCTGCTTGCGCAGGACGGTCGGGATGTCGTAGTCGTCGACGTTTCTCCAGTTCGGTCCGTAGCCGCCCGGATCGATCTCGTGGCGTTCCGCGAGCAGGCGGTCCCGGAAGCCGGACTCGTCGGAGTCGCCGTCCTCGGCCGCGTTGCCCTCCGGACCCACCTCCGCCGCCTCGCCAGCGGCGGCCAGAGCTTCGGCCGATTCCGCGGCCTGATCCCCTTCCGGCATCGCCTCCGAGTCCACCGGCCCCGGCTGCCGGTTCTGGCCGAAGCCGGTCGCGATCACGGTGACCTTCATCTCCTCGTCCATCGTCTCGTCGACCACCAGCCCCGAGATGATGTTCGCGTTCGGATCCACCGCCTCGGTGACCATGCGGGCCGCCTCGGCAACCTCGTGCAGGGTCAGCGACTTGCCGCCCGTGATGTTGATCAGGCAGCCCCCGGCGCCCTCGATCGACGCGTCCTCGAGCAGGGGCGAGGACACGGCTCGCTGGGCCGCCTCGAGCGCCCGGTTCTCTCCCGACGCCTGACCCGTGCCCATCACGGCGATCCCCTGACCGCACATGATGGCCCGCACGTCCGCGAAGTCCGCGTTCACCTCGCCGGGCATCGTGATCAGGTCGCTGATGCCCTGAACCGACTGGCGCAGAACGTCGTCGGCGGTGAGGAACGCCTCGGAGAGCGTCGTGCCCCGATCGACGAAGCTGAGCAGCCGCTCGTTCGGGATCGCGATGACCGTGTCGACCGCCTTGTGCAGCTCTTCGAGACCCCGCTCCGCGATCAGCATCCGCCGCCGGCCCTCGAAGGCGAACGGCTTGGTGACGACGGCCACGGTCAGGGCTCCGACCTCGGCCGACAACGAACCGATGATCGGCACCGCGCCAGTACCGGTTCCGCCGCCGAGCCCGGCCGCCAGAAAGACCATGTCGGCGCCGTTCAGCACGTCCAGGATCTTGTCCGTGTCCTCCAGCGCGGAGTTGCGACCGATGTCCGGATCGGCGCCCGCACCCAGGCCGCGGGTGATCTTTTGGCCAAGCTGCAGCTTCGTCTCCGCCTCGCAGCGCCGTAGCGCCTGCAGATCGGTGTTGGCCGCGATGAACTCGATGCCGCTCAGCTTGCTGGCGATCATCCGGTTTACGGCATTGCCGCCGCCGCCGCCGATGCCGACGACCTTGATCTTGGCCGGACCGAAGTTCTCCTCGGAGACAGCCGCCTCGTCGAGGGGCGGCTCCATCGCGGCCGGCTGCTGCTCTTCCATCAGAATCATGGCACTCTCCTTTTGAACCCTCCGGTTCGGTAACTCAACATCAGAGAAGATCGTTGAACATCTGGCGCAGGCTGCCCATCACGCCGCGCACCCCGCGCACGGAGCCCTGGCGCACGAGCGGCAAACGGGCCTGCTCCGCGGCGATCGCGTAACGCACCAGGCCGGCGGCGGTGGCCCATGTCGGATCGGTAAGCCCTTCGATCTCGCTCGTGAGACCGAGCGGCACGCCGTAGCGGGCGTTGCTCGAGAAGAACTGCTGCGCCAGTTCCGGCAGACCGGCCAGTTTCGAACCGCCGCCGGTGAGGACGACTCCACCCCGGAGCTGGTCGGCGCAGCCCGCTTTCTCCATCTCGACCTGAACGAGATGGAACATCTCCTCGGCACGCGCCTGCAGAATCTCTGCGAGCTTGGCCCGCGCGATCGTCCGGCTGGCGCCTCCCCCCACCGTCGGCACGTTCACTCCCTCGCCGCCATCAACCAGGCCGGGGAGGCAACAGCCGTGGCGTAGCTTCAGCGTCTCGGCGCCCGCGAACGACGTTCGCAGGACGGAAGCCAGGTCGGCCGTGAAGTGGCTGGCCCCGAACGGAAGGACGCCGCTGTGCTGGACCTCCGACTGGTGGTAGAAGGCGAATCCGCAGGTGCCGGAACCGATCTCCAGCATCAGAACGCCGAGTTCGCGTTCATCGGGAAGCAGGACGGCCTCCGCCGTGGCCAGCGGCTCGAACACCACCTCCGCCGCCTCCAGGCCCGCCTGGTTCAGGCAGCGGACCAGCGTCCTGGTTCTGGGCGCGTGGCCCATGACCAGGTGAACCTTGGCCTCGAGCCGGCTTCCCAGCATGCCCTGGGGATCCGCGATGCCACCGTGATCGTCGACCGCGAACTCCTGCGGGATCGCGTGCAGGATCTCGCGGTCGGGAGGAAGCGGTACGTCCCGGGCGGCGTTCAGAACCAGGTCGATGTCCGCGCGCGAGATCCCGCGGTCGCCGTTGTCGACGTAGGCGGTGCCGTGGCTGTTCGCCGAACGAAGGTCGCTGCCGCCGACACCCACGAAGGCGCTGGAGATCTCGGTCCCAGCCATGGTCTCGGCTTCCTCGGTAGCCCGACGAAGCGACTTGACCGTCGCGTCGACGTTCACGATGTGCCCCTTGAGCGTGCCGCGGTTGGGCGCCTTGCCGACGCCCACGACCTTGAGTCCCGGCTCCCCTTCCATCTCGGCGCGCTCCACGATCAGCACGCCGACCTTGGCCGAGCCGACGTCGATGGCTACCAAGCGCGTGTTCGTTTTCGGCATCGTCTCGTCCTCCCCTGCTAGGAGGGATCTCCTCCTGCACTCACGCCGCCGGCGGGCTCGAGGCCCGCGCTCGGCGCCCCCGTCGACAGCACGATCCGGTCTCTGAACCGCAGATCGACAACCTCGGGATCGCTGTGTTCGCGGATCGCCGCCTGCAGCAGCTGGAACACCGAGCCCTTTGCCGTCAGATCACTCCCGCGTACCAGAACAGTCGACGGTCGACCGCTGCGCTCGAGCTGATAGTCGTCGTCGCTCAGAACCCCGACCGCGAACACCTCGCGGCCCCAGCCGAACGACCTCACCTCTCGCACGACACCCACGGTCCGCTTCAACGTCCGTGCCAGCGCCTCGCCGGGAACATCTCTCAAAGCGGGTCCGGAAACACCCGGGTTCCGGGCCGGACTCTCCCCGACACGCTCCCCGAGAAGCGCGCGCTGGATCGACACCCGGACCAGAGCGCTCTCGCAGAGATCGGCGGCGCGCTCGCATCCCACGATCGCCCGGCCGTCCCGGTCGATGATCCACGTCCGGTTTCCGGACTCGAACACGGCCGCCGGCTCGTGTTCCACGATCTCGACATCGAGTTCGTTCGGCAGCCGCTTGACCAGCCTCGCCTCGCGTACCCACTCATGCTCGAGCCGGGACGCAGCGCGTTCCATGGAGAGCATCGGGAGGTTGCGGCCCACAAGGCCGGCGAGCCGGTCCCGCACCCACTCCTCGGAAACGCGCGCCCCGGTCTCTACGCTGATCTCGGCCTTCAGGTCGAACACGGGCGCCGTCGCCAGCCACACGCCGACACCTACGACCGGGGCCACGCCCAGAAGGACCTTTCCCGCCCCGATCGCCAGCCAGGCGACCGGCCGCGGGCGGCGGCGGCGAACGGTCCGGCGCCCCGCAAGCGGAGTCCCGCGCCTCCTGCCCCGGCTCATCTTCCGGCCTCCGCGTCCGCAACAAGCAGTCGAGCCAGACGGTAGATGTCCCCGGCGCCGAGGGTGACGATCATGTCTCCCGCACGGACCATCGAACGTAGGTGCTCAGGGGCCCTGCGCCAGGGGCCGCATCCTCCGACGCTGGGATGGCCGCCGGCAGCGGCCGCCGCGACGACGAGCCCCCCACTCACTCCGGGCAGCGGCTTCTCGCGCGACGCGTAGATGTCGGTGACCAGGGCGTTGTCAGCCAGCAACAGGGCACGGCCGAAGTCGTCCGCGAGGTCCCGCGTGCGGCTGAACAGGTGGGGCTGGAACACGGCGTGGATCCGGGGCCGCCGACCCTCCCGCGGAGCCGTATCCAGGACCTCCCGCGCGGCGCGCAGGGTTGCCTCGACCTCGGTCGGGTGATGCGCGTAGTCGTCGACCACGTTTGCCCCCCGCCAACGGCCTATCCTCTCGAAACGCCGGTGCACACCCGAGAAACCGGACAGGACGCCGGCCGCCGTCTCGAAGTCGACTCCTGTGGCGCGGGCCGTCGCCACCGCCGCCAGCGCGTTCAGGACGTTGTGTCGACCGGGCATCGGCAGCTCGAGTGCGCCCGCACGGCCCCCGGCCGAATCCACGACTTCGAACCGGACGCCGGACGCGGTCGGCTCCGCGTCGCGAGCGCGCAGATCCGCGCGCGAATCGAAGCCGTAGGTGACGATGCGCTTGTCCGCGAGTCGGGGAAGCAGGTCCCTCACGTTCCCGTCGTCGACGCAGGCGATGATCTGGCCGAAGAAGGGGACCCGGCCGGCAAAGCGGACGAACGCATCCTTGATGTCGGCAAGGTCGCGGTACGTGTCGAGATGGTCGACGTCGATGTTCGTGATCACGGCAATCACCGGCGCCAGATCGAGGAAGCTGCGGTCGTACTCGTCCGCCTCGGCAACCAGGTAGTCGCTCCTGCCGTGGCGCGCTCCCGTGCCGGACACGCGGAGCCGGCCGCCGACGACGACGGTGGGATCGAGTCCCGCGTCGGTCAGCACGCTGCCGATGAGCGATGTCGTCGTCGTCTTGCCATGGGTGCCCGCGACGGCGATGCCGTATTTGAGCCGCATCAACTCCGCCAGCATCTGGGCTCGGCGGACGATCGGGACACCCCGCCGGCGCGCCGCGACAACCTCCTCGTTGGCGTCGGGTACGGCCGAGGAGACGACGACGAGGTCGGCCTGCTCCACGTTCTCCGCCGAGTGGCCAACGAAGACTGCCGCGCCGAGTTTGGCAAGGCGCTCCGTCGTTTCGCTCGCCTCCAGGTCGGAACCGCTGATCGCGAGGTCGTAGTTGAGGAGGATCTCCGCGATGCCGCTCATGCCGGCTCCGCCGATGCCGACGAAGTGAATCCGCTCAAGATCCGCGGTACGCAGGAACAACGGCATCAGCGGGACCTCCCGGCCATGGAAGCGTCCGCGATCGCACACACCCGCTCCGCTACCGCGCGCGCGGCATCGCCACCGCCGTGAGCGCGCGCCGACCGGGCCATCGCCGCAAGCCGTTCGCGATCCGCGATCAGTTCGCCGCAACGCTCCGCGGCCTCCTCGGCCCTCAGATCGTCCTGCTCGACCAGGATCGCAGCCCCGGCCTCGACCACGGCCCGCGCGTTGCCGCGCTGGTGCCCCGCGGCCAGCGGCAACGGAACGTAGACCGCCGGCCGGCCGGCTGCGGCCACCTCCGCCACCGTCACGGCCCCGGCCCGCGAGACGATCAGGTCGTGGGCCTCCATCGCGGCCGCGGTGTCCTCGACAAACCCCTCGACCCTTGCCAGCAGTGCCGGCGCCTCGAGATCCCGGTAGCGGTCGCGCGTGTCGCCGACCTGGGAAGGGCCCGCCTGGTGCGTCACCTCGATCGCCGTCTTCCGGGCGGCCCGAGCGAACAGACCCGGCAGATACCGGTTGAGAGCGTCGGAGCCCTGGCTGCCGCCCAGCACGAGCACCCGCGTGCGGTCGCCAAGGAGCCGCGGTTCGCTGACCCGGCGAAAAGCCCGGCGCACCGGCACCCCGACCAGCCGCGCCTCGCACGCCAAATGCTTCGCGGCGGATTCGAAGGCGATCCCCGCCTCCGTGGCGAACCGCGACAGCAACCGGTTCGCCGCCCCGGACTGCGCGTTCGGTTCGAGCAGGTAGAGGTCCGATCCACAGAGCCGGGACCCCAGAGCGGCCGGAGCGCAGGCGTAGCCCCCGGTGGCGAACACGACCGCCGCCCGAAGCCGGCGCAGCAGCACGGCCGCACGCAGCGTGGACACCGCCAGAACGCCCATTGCCATGACTCGCTCCGCCGGGCCGCGGTCCACGAACGCCCGCGCCGGCAGCGCCCTGAACTCGAGGCCCGCCGCCCCGACCAGGCGTTCCTCCAGGCTCCGCCCGCGGCCGATCCAGGCCGTGCTCCAGCCGAGGCTCCTGAGTTCCTCGGCCACCGCCAGGCCGGGGAACACGTGCCCACCGGTCCCGCCACCGGAGAACACCACCGAAGGCCGGTGAGTGCGAGCGTTCATCCATGCTCCGAAACGCTCAGCAGCAGGCCGCACGCGACCAGGGTCATGACCAGGGAGGATCCGCCGTGCGACAGGAACGGCAGAGGCGTACCGGTGACCGGCACGAGTCCGACGGTGACGCTGATGTTGACGAGCGCCTGGATCAACAGGGCCGATGTCAGCCCCCACGCGAGGAACCGGCCGAAGGTGTCCGGCGCGCGATGGCCGGCCAGGTAGCCCCGCCAGGCGAGAACGACGAAGGCGGCCAGCACCGCCGCTGCGCCGATCAAACCCAGCTCCTCGCTGACGATCGAAAAGATGAAGTCCGAAGTCGCGAGCGGCAGGAAGTAGAGCTTCTGCGCACTCTCGCCCAGGCCCTGACCGACCATGCCGCCGGAGCCGATCGCGATCTTCGACTGCAGCACCTGGAAGCCGCTTCCAGAGGGATCGGTTTCGGGTGAGAGGAAGCCCATGACCCGCTCCATGCGGTAGGGCTCCGACCAGATGAAGAAGCCCAGCAGCGCCGGGAACACCAGCAGCCCCGGCACGATCCAGCGCCAGGACAGACCGGCAAGGAACAGCATGACCGCGGAGATCCCGAGGATCAGCGCGGCGCTGCCGAAGTCCGGGGCCTGCAGCACGAGAAGGGTCACCAGACCAACCCCGACCCCGCACGGCACGAGGACCCTCGGCTGACTGACTCCTTCCGGACAGCGATGGACCTGGTACGCGAGAAAGAGGATGACCGCGACCTTGGCCAACTCGGACGGCTGGAACGTCAGCGGTCCAAGGGACAACCACCGGCTGCTGCCGTTGATCGGGGGCGCCGTCAACACGATCCCGAGCAGGCCGAGCGAGACGCCGAGCCCGAGGTACACCAACCACGGTCTGGCCCAGCGCCGGTAGTCGATGCTCATGACGACCAGCATCGACACCAGACCGACGATCGCCGCCACCAACTGGGTGACGAACTGCCGCTTGAAGCCCCCTTCGGGGGCCGGCGGGTTGGCCGAATAGACCATGACCAGACCCCCCACCACGAGCAGGACCACGACGGTGAAGAGCACCTTGTCGATGGCGAGCTTCTTAGCCATCGCCGTCGCCTCCCCGAGCCGCCAGCGCTCCGACCTGACGCTCGAACTGGCGGCCGCGGTCGGCGAAGTCCTCGAACTGATCGAAGCTGGCGCAGGCCGGCGAGAGCAGCACGCTCTGCCCGCGGCTCGCCGCCGCGGACGCAGCCTCGACCGCCCGTTCGAGCGAACCGTAGCGGCAACGCGATGTGCCGGCGAGAAGCACGGATGCAATCGCGTCCGCGGCCTCCCCGATCAGGTAGACCGCGGCGGCCTTGGCGGCCGCCGCCGCGGCCAGTTCGGCAAAGTCGGCGTCCTCTCCCTTGGCGCGACCACCCAGGATCAGGTGAACGGAGCCGTCGCCGAAGCCGGCCAGTGCCTGTGTGGACGCCGCGGGATTGGTCGCCTTCGAATCGTTGTAGTAACGGACGCCGCCCAACGTCGAAACCAGGCGCATCCGGTGCGGCAAGCCCCCGAACCCCCGAAGACCGGAGATGAACCCGCTCGAATCCGCGCCGACGGCCGATGCGAGCAGCGCAGCCGCCATTGCGTTCTCCACGTTGTGCAGCCCATCGACCGCCAGGTCGTCGAGCCGGAACAGCTCGCGCCGGATGTCCGGCCCCACCTCGATCACGCGGTCCCGGTCGAGGTAGCAGCCGTCCTCGACCTGCCGGAGACGTGAGAAGAAACGTCGCCTGACCCGGTCCGTCGCCTCCTCGCGGGCGCTCCCGAGCCGGCGCGCCGCGGCATCGTCTCCGTTCACCACGGCGATGTCTCCGGGTGTCTGGTTGCGGAAGATGCGCGCCTTCGCGGCAGCGTAATCGGCCACGCCGCTGTAGCGGTCCAGGTGGTCGGGGCTGATGTTCAGGAGCGCGGCCGCGCGGGGACGAAAGCGGTCCACCGCTTCGAGCTGGAAGCTCGAGAGTTCGACCACGAAGACACGCCCCGGCGGTCCGTCGACGCGGGCACAGAGCGGCGTGCCGATGTTGCCGCAGACTTCGACCGGGTAACCGGCCGCTTCCAGCAGGGCGCCGGTCAGTGCGGTCGTCGTGCTCTTGCCGTTGCTGCCGGTGATCGCAACGACGGTCGGCGCGGACGACGCTTCCAGCAGCCGGTAGGCGAGTTCCACCTCGGCCAGAATCGGCGTCTTCGCCAACCGGGCGCTCCTGAGCAACGGCCGGTTGGGCGGCACGCCGGGACTCAGGACGACGGCGTCGATGTCGGACGGGAGGTCGGCCTCTTCGTCCAGCAACGTCTCGACCCGCCCGGTCCGCAGGAGTTCCCGCGCCGCGGATCCCAGACCGGCAGCCGGACGGCCGTCGGCGGCCATCACCCGGACGCCGCGGTCGCTCAACGCCCGCGCCGCCGCCACGCCCGACAGGCCCAGCCCATAGACCAGCGCACTCCGCCAGCCGGAGACCGGCGGCGCCGGGTTCGGGGACATGCTGCTGTTCGCCTCGACCAAGACCGCTACCTCAACTTCAGGGTCGAAAGCCCGAGAAAGGCGAACAGCACCGCGAGAATCCAGAACCGGACGATCACCTGGTTCTCGCTCCAGCCGCGGAGTTCGAAGTGATGGTGGATCGGGGCCATGCGCAGGACCCGGCGCCCGGTCATCTTGAAGGACGCCACCTGGACGATCACCGAGAGCGCCTCCAGCACGAACAGCCCGCCGACCAGCACCAGCAGCAGCTCCTGCTTCGAGAGCACGGCAACCGCTCCGATCGTGCCGCCGATCGCGAGCGAACCGACATCGCCCATGAACACCTGCGCCGGATGGGCGTTGAACCACAGGAAGCCGAGGCTGGCGCCTACCAGGGCGGCGCAGATGATCGCGACTTCGCCCGCCCCGGGCACGTAGGACACCTGCAGGTAGCCGGCGGCGACCGAGTTGCCGGCGATATAGGCGAAGATCGCGTACGTGGCGGCGGCCACCAGGGCGGCGCCGATCGCCAGGCCGTCGAGGCCGTCGGTGAGGTTCACCGCGTTCGAGGAGCCCGCGATCAGGATGGCGACGAAGGGAATGTAGACCGGCCCCAGTTCGAGCAGAAGGGTCTTGAAGAACGGGAAGCTCAGGTTCGTGTCGAGCGGTGTCAGGCCGACGAGGCCGGCACCGAGCGCCACGCCCACCGCGAGCTGCAGGCCGAACTTCGCCTTCATGCTCAGACCCTTGTTGTGGCGCCGCCTGACCTTGAGCAGGTCGTCGGCGAAGCCGACGGCGCCGAGCGCGATCGTCGTACCGACCGCGAGCCACACGTAGATGTTCGAAAGGTCGGCCCACAGGAGGGTCGGTACGATCACCGCGGTCAGGATGAGCAGCCCGCCCATGGTCGGGGTGCCGGCCTTGCTCTTGTGCCGCTCCGGGCCTTCCTCGCGGATCTCCTGTGCGATCGAGAGACGCCGCGCGGCACGGATGAAACTGGGGCCCAGCATCAGGCTCAGCACGACGCCCGTGAGCGCCGCGCAGGCGCAGCGGAAGGTGATGTACTGGACGACGTTGAAGGGCGCCATCCTCTCGCCGAGCGGCAGCAGCAGGTCGAGCAGCATCAGTTCGCCTCTTCCCGCCGCAGCGCCCCGACGACCTCCTCGAGAGCCGAGCCCCGCGAACCCTTGACGAGCACGACGTCGCCGCCTCTGACCAGGCCGGGCGCACCGGCGCTCGCGGAGCGCGAGTCCTCGAACCAGACGGTTTCCGAGCCGCCCTCGGCCGCAGCCGCGACGAGTTCCGTTGTCAGGTTGCCGACGCCCACGACCAGGTCGAATCCGAGATCGGCGGCGGCGCTGCCCAGTTCCCGGTGGTAGCGGCGTGCCGCGCTCCCGAGTTCGAGCATCTCCCCCAGGATCGCGACATGGCGCCGGCCGTCGAGCATGCGCGCGGCCTGAAGCGCAAGCTCCGCCGCTTCCGGATTCGAGTTGTACGAGTCATCCACCAGCGTTGCGCCCGACGGCAGCGACACGACCTCGCCGCGTCCGGCCGCGGATCCAGCCCCTCGCGCGGCTGCCGCGGCGCGCTCGATCGGAACGCCGAGACGCAGGGCGCAGGCCGCGGCGGCGAGGAAGTTCTCGACGTTGACCCGGCCGTGCAGGGGCAGTTCGACCGGTGCCACGGCGCCGCGCCATTCGAGCAGAAAGCGCGTTCCGGGTTCTTCCGACAGCGGCTCGACGTCTCGCGCCGTGGTTTCGGCAACCGGAGTCTTGCCGTCCGCGGGCTCCACCTCGTACCAGACGACCCGCTCCATGGCGGCCGCGCGTCCGCTCGCGGGCCCTTCCGCCAGGTATCGCTCCACCAGGCCCACGACGTGCGGATCGCCGGCGTTCGCGACGATCATGCCGTCGCTGGAAAGTCCCTCGAGCAGTTCCGCCTTGGCCCGGGCAATCGCCTCCACGCCCGCGGCCACCTCACCCTCCTGCTCGAAGCCGGCGAGGTGCGCCGGTCGAATGTTCGTGAACACCGCGACGTCCGGCCGGCCGAGGCGGCTGACCGCGGCCAGCTCGCCGGGCACCGACATCCCCATCTCCGCCACCAGCCACTCACAGTCCTCGTCCACGGCAAGCAGTGTGAGCGGAAAGCCGAGGAGGTTGTTCAGGTTGCCCGGACTCTTGTGAACCCGCCAGCGTTCACCCAAGACCAGTGCCAGCAGATCCTTCGTCGTCGTCTTCCCCGCCGAGCCGGTGACTGACGCAACCCGGGCCTCGAGCCGCCGTCGATGGTCACGGGTCAGATCGTGGAGCGCCGCGGTGACGTCTTCTACACGGATCTGGGGGCCACCCACCCGGTCGACCGGCGTCGTCACCACCGAAGCCGCGGCGCCCGCGGCCAGGGCATTGGCGACGAAGCGGTGGCCGTCGGTCCGCTCTCCCGGCAAGGCGAAGAACAGTTCGCCGCCCTCCACCCGGCGCGAGTCGATCGCCGCGCCCCGGTAGCTGGCACCGGGTTCAACCTCTCCGATCAGGGAGCCGTTCATGATCCTGACCGCATCAGCAAGGGGCCGTCTCACCGCCCCGCTCCCGGTTCATTGCGTCGAGCGCCGCTTCCGCCTCGTCCCGGTCACGGAAGGGCACCGTTGTGTCGCGAAACGTCTGTGTCGCCTCGTGGCCCTTGCCCGCGATCAGGACCGTCCATCCCGGTTCGGCCGCCGCGACCGACATCGCCCGGCGAATCGCCTGCCGCCGGTCCCCGACCACCTCCCAGGCACAGCCGCGGGCGGCCTCGAGGCCGGCGGCGATCGCGGCGTGAATCAGCCCGGGTTCCTCGCTGCGCGGGTTGTCGTCCGTGACGATCGCGAGATCCGCAAGTTCTCCCGCCGCGCGTCCCATCAGCTCCCGCTTGCCGCGGTCGCGGTCGCCGCCGCAGCCGAACACGACCGCGATCCGCCGGTAGCTCAGCTCCCGCACCGCCGCGAGGGCCGCGCGCAGACCGCCGTCCGTGTGGGCGTAGTCGACCAGAACCGGGAACTCCTGACCTCGGTCCACCGGCTCCAGCCGACCGGAGAGGGGCGCCTGGTCGGCAACCGCGTCACGAACGGCTCCGGCGGAAACGCCGAGAGCCACCGCCGCGGCCACCGCCGCGGCGAGGTTCTCGAGATTGAAGCGGCCGAGGAGACGACTGTTCAGCGCGATGCGCCCCGCCGGCGTCTCCATCCCGGCGCGAATCCCGGCAAGATCGAGTTCGGCGCGAACCACGCGCACGTCCGCGTCCCCACGTCCCGTCGCGCTGAAACGCACGATCCGGCCGCCGCTCCCGATCATGCGCGCAAGACGACGGCCGTGCTCGTCGTCGACGTTGAGCACCGCCGTACCGCCGCGGCGGAGCAAGGAGAACAGACGGCTCTTGGCCTCGAAATACGCCTCGAACGACGGGTGGTAGTCCAGGTGGTCCCTGGTCAGGTTCGTGAACACGGCCGCGTCGAACCCCATGCCGTTCATACGGCCCTGGTCGAGGGCGTGGGACGACACCTCGATCGCCGCCGACCGGGCGCCCAGGTCCACCGCCCGGCGCAACATCCGGAACAGGTCGCTGCTCTCCGGCGTGGTGCGGTCCTCCACCGCCCGGCTCAGCGGCTGGAGCGTCGAGGGAGCGGAACCCGGAAGATGAACCGTGCGTCCGAGAGTTCCGACCACCGCGGCGGAGTGGCCCGCCCGCGTCAGACACGCCGCGATCAACTGCGCGGTCGTGCTCTTGCCGTTCGTGCCGGTGACGCCGACGGTCAGGAGTTCCCGTTCCGGGTGGCCGTAGAGCCTCGCAGCCACGCGCCCCATGCTGGCGCGGGGATCGTCGACCTCCAGCCACGGTACCGGCGCCGGGGCCGGCGGCGGGCCGAACGCAAGCACCGCCGCGGCGCCCCGCGCCACGGCGTCCGGAGCGAAGAGGCGGCCGTCGTGCACGTCGCCTCGCCAGGCGACGAACAGGTCGCCGCTTTCAACGCGCCGGGAGTCGTGCTGTACGCCTGTGACTTCGGTGTCGGCGGCGGCAATGCCCAGCGGTGACCGGAGCGGCACATCGGCGATCGCGTCGCCGAGTCTCATCAGCTCGAGGCCTTTGCCGTCCACAGCTCGCCTTCCGTCCCCGTCTCCTCCTGCTCCGCCTTCTCTTCGTCGACCGCGCCCGCGACCTTGACTTCCTCCGGCTCGGCCGGTCGCAGCCACACCGGCTGGCTCCAGCCCATCGGCTGATTGGAAGGCGGCGCACCGAGGTAGAACAACGCTTCGCTGACGATGCGCTGGAAGGCCGGCGCGGCGACTTCGCCGCCACCGGTGGCGACCGTCGGCTCGTCGATCATCACCAGACACACCAGCCGGGGCGCCCGCGCGGGAGCGATGCCCACGAAACCGGCGACGCGGCCGGTTTCCGAGTAGCCGCCCGAGTCGGACTTCTCCGCCGTCCCCGTCTTGCCAGCGACCCGGTAGCCGGCAACGGCGGCCTTTCTTCCGGTTCCGCTGACGACCACTTCCTCGAGCAGCCGAACGACCCGATACGCGGTCGACTTGGAGATCACGCGCCGGGTGCGGTCCGCCGGACGCAGGTCGACGATGTCGCCCTCGCGCTCCAGGGCTCTCACGATGTAGGGCTGGTTCCACACCCCACCGTTGGCGATCGCCGCGTACGCGTTCGCAAGCTGCAGCGGCGTCACCGCGAGCCCATGGCCGAACGAAGCGTAGGCCGTCGTCTCACGGTCCCAGGCCCGCCGCGGCACGATCCCAGGGTGCTCTCCACCCACGTCGATTCCGGTCGCGGTGCCGAACCCGAAAGCCGACACGAGTTCCCGCATCGTCTGCTCGCCCGCCAGCAGCCCCGCCTTGATCGCACACACGTTGCTCGACTTGGCGATCGCGGTGCGGAAAGGCAGTTCGGGAAAGGGCTTGTGGTCCTTGATCCTCGCCTTGCCGACGCGAATCGACCCGTTGCCGCAGTCGATGATCTGATCAGCATGCACCACCTGCCGCTCGAAGGCTCCGGCCGCGGTGATCGTCTTGAAGGTCGAGCCCGGTTCGTACGAGTCCTGCAGCGCCCGGTTCCGGCGTTCGCCGGGGCCGAAGTCGCCAAACCGGTTCGGGTCGAAGGCCGGATAGGAGGCCATCGCCAGCACCGCTGAATCCTCCGGCGCGAGAATCACGACATTGCCGGCCTTCGCCTGCGACCACTCGATCGTCTCCCGCAGGGCCCGCTCCGCCAGGTGCTGGATCGTCGCGTCGATCGTCAGGTGGAGATCCGCTCCGGGTTTCGGTTCGCCCAGGGAACCGGCGACGACGACCAGACGCTGCTGACCGTCCCGGAGCACATGCCTCCTGACCGACTCGCCCGCGACCTCGTCGTCGTATCGCAGTTCGATTCCCGCGAGGCTTCGGTCCGTCCCGACGAAGCCAAGCACATGGGCCATCAGCGAGCCCATCGGGTACTCCCGCTTGCTCTCGGCCAGAAAGTAGAGGCCGGGAAAGGCCGACAGATCGATGCCCTTCGCCAGGTCGCGGTCGAGCTTCCGCGCCAGGGGGACATGCCCGGGCTTCTGCAGCAACGCCTCGATCCGTTCCTCGGTGCGACCGACCAGGGGGGCGATGGCTGCCGCAAGCGCCGCCGGATCGTCCACCTTGGCGGTTTCGGCGTAGAGCGTCCGCGTCTCGACCGATACCGCCATGGTCCGCCCGCGGGCGTCGTAGATCGTCCCCCGGTTGGGGTTCAGGACGACTTCGCTGCGCTGCTGCCGCGCGGCCCGCTCGCGGTACTCGTCGGCGCCGCGGATCTGCAGGTCGAAGAGTTTCCAGCCGATCGCACCCATCCATAGACCGGCAACCACGACCAGGATCGTCAACCTTCCGACGTACCGGCGTCTCATGCCCCGGGCGCGCGGTCCCAACACGCTCACTGCGCCGCCTCCGAGGCGGCGCCGGCCTCAACCAGGGACGCGTTCTCCGAACTCAGGAAGATCATCTGGTCCAACGTCGGCGGCGCCATGCCGAGTTGTTCCGCCACCGCCGACAGCCGCTCAGGACGGGTGAGCCGCGTGGCTTCCAGCTCGAGAAGCCGTTCTTCCTGCAGCACATCCTCGAGTTCTCGTTCGAGTTCCTCGATCCGATAGCCGGCCTCCAGGCCCTGTTCGTGTACCCAGGTGTACGCGAACACAGCGGCTGCGAACGGCAGGACGATGGCAACCAGCCGCCACAGGCCGCGCAGCCTGCCCGGGTCCCGCTGGCGCACGAGGAAGGGATTCGCAATCTCCTTGCTGACGCTGTAGCCGGTCTTCACAGCTCCCGGGTCTCCTCCGTGCCGCTACAGCCTCCGGGCCGCGCGCAACCGGGCCGACCGCGACCGCGGGTTGTACTGCACCTCGCTCGGTTGCGGCCGGATCGGCTTCCTGGTCATCAGTTCGATCAGCCGTGTTTCGGCACGCGGGCGCCCCGTGATGGGATCGACCTCGCCCAGGGCGCTGGCGCGAAGCCGATGCTTGACGATCCGGTCCTCCAGGCTGTGGTACGAGATGACCACCAGCCGGCCGTCGCGCTCGAGCAGATTCACCACCCGTTCGAGGGCCGGCCCCAACCCGGACAGCTCCTCGTTGACCGCGATCCGAAGCGCCTGGAACGTCCGGGTCGCGGCATCGATCGACCGGCTTCCGGGCACCCGACGGCCCCGTCTCGTCCGCGACGACCCAACCGTTCCGTGAACCAGCTCGCGCAGTTCGTCGGTGGTTTCGATCGGCCGGCGGCGACGCCGTTCGACCATCGCCCGGGCGATCTTGCGGGCTTGGCGCTCCTCGCCGTAGTCGCGGAGCACGGTCTCCAACACGCTCTGGGATTCCAGATTCACGATGTCCCTCGCAGTCCTCGTTGCCGATCGAGTCGATTGATCCA
Source organism: Acidobacteriota bacterium (assembly GCA_011523565.1). Taxonomy (GTDB): domain Bacteria; phylum Acidobacteriota; class Thermoanaerobaculia; order Multivoradales; family Multivoraceae; genus Multivorans. Next base: position 7,785 of record WTGL01000146.1, on the reverse strand, counting down.
TGCGCATGTCGAGCGGGCCGGAGCGCCTGAAACTGAAGCCGCGCTCCGGCTGGTCGAGTTGCAGCGACGAGACGCCAAGATCGGCGAGGATTCCCGCCGGTTTCCCAATACCCGCGTCGGCGACGATCTCGTCGATGGAGTGGAAGTTGCCGTGGACCAGGACGGCTCGCGCCCCGTACTCGCCCAGCCTGTGCCGGGCATGGGCAAGGGCCTCCTCGTCGCGGTCGATGCCGAGCACCCGCGCGGCCGGAAAGCGCGCGAGGAGTTCCGCCGCATGGCCGCCCAGGCCGACCGTGCAGTCGACGAACCAGCCGCCCCGTGCCGGAGCGAGGAAGCGCAGGACCTCGCTGACCAGGACGGGCTGGTGGCTGGCGGTTCGCGGTTCGGCGCCCACATCGTCAGCCGTCCGCGCCGCGAAGCTCTTCGAGAGCTTCGAGGTCCTCTGTGAGTTCGTCCTGATCCTCGTCGGTGAACGGATCCGACTCGAGCTCGCTCTCCATCCGCTCGAGGTTCCAGACCTCCAGACGGTCCGACTTGCCGAAGACGACGACCTCGCCCTCGATCCCGGCCCGCTGCCGCAGCCGGCCGGGAACGATCAACCGGCCCTGCGCGTCGAGCCGGCTCTGCTGACCGAAGTAGCTGACCCTTGCCTCGAATTTCCGCCGCAACCGGTGCGTGGACGGCAGGCCGGCCAGCCGCCGCTCCACCTGTTCCCAGTTTCGAAGCGGGTAAATCCAGGCACAGTCGCCGCGCAGCGACGTGGTGAAGATGTCCGGGCCGTACCGATCCTGCAGGGGACGGAGAAAGACGCTTGGGACCTTCAGACGCCCCTTCGCGTCGATCTTGGCTGCTGCATGCCCTCGAAACATCGCTCACGCCCATACCGGTCAGATGGGCGCAAGGCCCACAAACTGACGATTAGACGCGCGACACTACCAGCTTTTTCCCATTTTTGTCTACTTCCACCCACTTCGCTCCACCACAGGGGCGGAGGCACCGTGCTGCACTCGAGTTGCCGCGAATTGCCGGAATCTGGCCGTACGCTCCGCTTCGAGGCCGCCGGGGGACGGTTCAGGACCGGCCGTCGGTCTCCTCGGCCGCTTCGCCGGCCTCGCCGGGCGACTCCTCGGCTTCCGCCTCCCGCGCGCCGGGGCCGAACGGAGCGAGCAGCCCCAACGCATCGTCATCCAGCGAGGGCGCCTCGACGGGCCGGTATCCCTCCGCGCCTTCGGGCAGTCGCTCGACGATGTAGGCGGCCTCCGCCAGCTCGATCAGGTAGAGGTCGTACTCCTCGGTGAACAACCGGCTCCGCTCCTCCATCTGGATCGCCTCGCGGAGCTCCTCGAACGGCTGGATCGTTGCGGGCGTTCGTTCGAGCATCTTCAGTACGTGGAGGCCGCCGCGCGCTGCGACCGCGTCGGCGACGCCGTCGACTTCGAGTTCCCAGGCAACCGCATCGAGAGCCGGCGCCAGGTCACCGGGCGTCACCCATCCGACATCGACGGCCGTCACACCTTCGCCAAGTCCCTCCGCCACTTCCGCGGCCGTACCGCCCGACATCAACCGGGTACGCGCCAACGCGGCCAGCGGCGCCATGCGGTCGGCCGGAACCGTGGCCTCCAGGACCACGACCTCCTCGAAGCGAGCCCGCTCCGGAACGCGGAAACGCTCCTCGTTCTCCCGGTAGAACCGTCGCAGGTCTTCATCCTCGAGCACCACCCGGGGCGCGACTTCGCGGCCCCGGACGACGTTGGACCGCAGTCGCTTCCTGATCTGCTCCCGGAAGTCCTCCTCCCGCATGCCCTGCTGCGCCAGCGCCTGGCGGAACTGATCGTCGCTCTCGAGTCGGAATTGCTCTCTGGTCGCGCGGACCTGCTCGTCGACCTCGCTCTCGTCAACCACGACCGCCAACTGGTCGGCCCGCGACATGATCAGCAACTCCTCGAACAGCATCTTCATGACGAGGCGGCCGGCGTCGGCGACCAGCTCCTGCCGCTCCCGATCCGCCAGTCCGACCGCGCCCCGAATCTGGTTCATCTGTTCGTTGACCGCCCGCTGGTAGTCGTAGAGGGTCGCAATGCGGTCGTTGACCCGCAGCACGACGCGATTCTCCGAACCGGGCGAGGACTGCCCGGCCACGGGGAGAGCCGCCATCGCCAGCAGCGTCACCAGTGCGCCGGCGGCAGCACGGAGCCCGCCAAACCGGGAATCGCCAGGCGCGGGGCCAAGGCTCTGTCGAGTCATTCTTCGTACCTCATTCCGGGGCAGCCGATTCCGCGAAGACGCCGCGGTACTCGAAGGGCAACCGCTCCACCGCGACGCGCAGATTGTACTCCTGTCGGGCCTCAGCGGCGGCGGCCCGCACGAGCTCTTCGCTCCGCGCCTCCTCCAGCAGCGCCCTGACCCTCGGCGCCGCCTCCGCGAGCGTCAGCGTTTCTTCCGGCAGGACGCGCTCGACCTCGAAGATGCGAAAGCCGTAGTCGGCCTCGAGCAACTCGCTCCATTCCCCCTCGCCGAGTTCGAAGACCACATCGGCGAGCGCAGGGGGAAGATCCTCCCGCGACAGCTCGCCCTGAAGACCGCCAACAGGCGCGCTGGGACCAATGGAGCGGAGACGCGCCAGTTCGCCGAAGTCGACGCCCGCCTCGAGTTCCCCCAAGGCCAGTTCGGCGGCGGCCCGATCCTGGACGAGGATCTGACGCAGGCGCACCCGTGGCGGCCGGGCGAAGTCGCTTTGATGCTCCTCGTAGTAGCGCTCGATCTCCGACCGCGACACCACCACAGGGGACGCCTGGAGCAGCCGCACCGCGGCCTCCTCGGCGGTAGCCTGCCTCTCCACCAGCCCCCGGTCCCGGGCGAGCCGGACGAGGAGCTGATCATCCACGAAGCGCTCGAAGAGCCTGGAGAGCACCACGCTGCCGAAGCGGGAGGCGTCCGCGCCCAGCGACTCCTCCACGTAACCGCGAAAGTCCTCGTAGCGAAAGTCCTGGTCGCCGATTCGCACCACGACTCCCTCGGGCAGCTCGCCGCCGGCGCAGCCAAGCGAGAACGCAACCAGGAGACCGGCGCAGAGTGCTCGTACGCGGGGCGAGTCCCACCGGCCACTCAATGGACCGTCTCCGAGGCGGCAAGCCCGGTGAGGGGCTCGCCCGACAGCAACTGCAGGAGCTGGAGCGTGACCTCGAGCGCCTGCGGACCCGGTATCCCGGCAAGCGTCAGAACGCCGTCCGGAGTGAAGCCCGCTCCCTCCCGCTCGGAAACGAATCGGATCAGCCCGTCGACGTCCACCTTCGCGGCGCGGCGCAGTCGGATCGTCAGACGCTCCTTCCGGTGCACGATCGACTGGACACCCAGCGATTCCGCTACCCGCTTCAGCTCCGCGCCGCGAACCAGGGCGTGGACCGCCTCGGGCGGCGGGCCGAAACGGTCGCGCAGCTCGGCGAGCAGCGTGTCCGGCTCCTCGTCCGCGTCCGCCAGACGCCGGTAGATCTCGAGCCGCAGGGAGATCTCGCCGATGTAGTCCTCCGGAATCGACATCGTCGCGGGCAGGCTGATCGACGCCGACGGCGTCTCCGCCGGCGCTTCGCCCCGGAGTTCCGCGATCGTCTGTTCCAGCATCTTCATGTAGGTCTCGATTCCCACCTCCGCGATGTGGCCGCTCTGCTCCGCCCCGAGCAGGTTGCCGGCGCCCCGAATCTCCAGATCGCGGGCGGCAATCCGGAACCCCGCCCCCAGCTCGGTGAACTCCCTGATCGCGACGAGCCGCTTGCGCGCTTCCTCGGAGAGCACGGTGTCCGGGGGCGCCAGAAGGTAGCAGTAGCCCAACTGATCGCTGCGTCCTACCCGGCCGCGCAACTGGTAGAGCTGGGCCAGACCGAAGCGATCCGCCCGGTGCACGAGCATCGTGTTCACGTTGGGGATGTCGATCCCGTTCTCGATGATCGTCGTCGCCAGCAGCAGGTCGACTTCTCCCGACGTGAAGGCTCTCATCCGCCGGCTCAGTTCGGCCTCGTCCATCTGCCCGTGGCCGACGGTGATCCGGAGCCCGGGAACGAGGTCGCGCAGATAGCGGAGCATGCCCTCGATGTCCTCGACCCGGTTGTAGACGTAGAACACCTGGCCGCCGCGCTCGACCTCGAACTCGATCGCCTCGCGCACCAGATCGCCCGAGAACGGCAGCACCCGCGTCTCGACGGCCATCCGATCCCGCGGCGGCGACTCGATCAGGGAGAGGTCCCTGACGCCCGCCAGGGACAACTGCAGGGTACGCGGCACCGGCGTCGCCGACATGGCCAGCACATGGACGTTCCGCTTCAGTTCCCGCAGGCGCTCCTTCTGGGCGACGCCGAAGCGCTGCTCCTCGTCGATGATCACCAGACCCAGGCACGGTAGATCGATGTCCCGGCTCAGCAGCCGGTGCGTGCCGATCAGGATGTGAATCTCGCCCGCCGCCAGCCGGTCCCGGATCTCTCGAACCCGGGCCGCCGAACGGAACCGGGACACCATCTCGATCTCGACGCCGAACCCCTGGAAGCGTCTCCGGAAGACCCGCAGGTGCTGGTCGGCGAGGATGGTCGTCGGTGCCAGCACGGCAACCTGCAGGCCGTTGTCGACCGCCTTGAACGCCGCCCGCATCGCCACTTCCGTCTTGCCGAAGCCCACGTCGCCGCACAGCAGGCGGTCCATCGGTCGGTCGCGG
>WTGL01000146.1:0-3076 GCA_011523565.1 Acidobacteriota bacterium | reverse complement strand
CGCCTCCAGTTGATCGGGCGTCTCCTCGTACGGGAAGGCGCTCTCGAACTGGAGCTGGCGGTCACTGTCCTCGTTCATCGGCACCGCCCGTGCCAGCCGGCGCTCCGCGTAGAGCTTCAGCAGATCGGTGGCGATCGCCTTCAGGCTGCGCCTGATCCGGCCCTTCTTCTTCGCCCAACTGCTCCCGCCCAACTGGTCGAGGCGCGGGGCCAGACCCTCGATGCCGCTGTAGCGCTCGATCTCGTCCAGGCGAGTCAGGGGCAGGAGCAACGTACGGCCCGATGAGTAGAGGAGTTCCATGACCTCGATCGCGCGCGACTGCTTCCGCGGTGCGTATCCCTCCACCTCCGGTCCCTCGTCGGACGGACCTTCAAGCGTTCGCAGCCCCAGGAACTGCCCGATGCCGTGATCTTCGTGAACCACGAACTCACCGACCCGCAGATCTCCGAGCCCCGACACGAAGGGCCCCATCCGGCGACGGCGGCGCGGAGCCCGCGCCCGGCGCCGGAAGAGCTGTCCCTCGCCGAACAGCACCAGCCGGGCAGCCGGAAGCCGGAAGCCCCGTCCCAGTTCACCGTCGACCAGCCGTACGCCGCCCCCATCCCAGTCGATCTCGCGACTGCCGAGCGTCCGGCGAAGCGACTCGTGCCGTTCGGCGCGAGCCACCAGCCAGAGATCGTCGCCGCGCGCCGCCGCGGTCTCCACCTCGCGCGGGAAACGGGGAAGCTGATCGACCAGCACGTCCGTTTCGACCGCTCCGAAGTCGACCCGCGTTCGCCGCCGCGCGGGCTCGTCCAGAGCACCTCCGACCCGGACAGCCGCGTCCTCGACGAGATCGAGCACTTGCGTGCTGGGCACGGTCAGCCGTTCCGGTTCCGCGGCGATGTCCCCGTCGTCGGACCGTCTCGCGTACTCGTCCCACAGCATCTCGGCGTGCTGCTCGATCTCCCGGCGCACGCGGTCGGGTTCGATCACGACCACCATGGCGTTCTCCATCACCTCACCGAGACTCGTGCTCGGCTGCAGCAGGGGGAGGTACTTCTCCCAGCCCGCGAAGGGCTCCCCCTCCACCATTTCCTCCAGTTGAGTGCGGGCCGACCCGACCAGATCGCCTCCTCGCTCTTCCAGCAGCGCCAGGGCCAGCTCGGCGGCCTGTTCCGGCGCCGCCGCGAACGGCGTCAAGGGCCGGACGCGCAACGATTCGACCGACTCCTCGGAGCGCTGCGTCGAGGCATCGAAACGGTGGATGCTCTCGATCGTGTCGCCGAACAGGTCGAGGCGCGCCGGCCTCGGCTCGCCGGGAGCGAAGAGGTCGAAGACGCCGCCCCGCTGCGCCACGGCGCCTACCGCCGCCACCAGGTCGCTGCGCCGGTAGCCCCGGGAGACCAGGTGGGTCAGTAGTTCCTCCAGCACAACGTCCTCCCCGACGCGAAGGTCGGCGACCGACTGCAGGAACGCCTCCGGCTCCGCGAGGCGATGAAACAGGGTCCGAGGGGTGCAGACCACGGTGACGCGCGGGGCGCGGAGCAGGAGGTCGTAGGCGACGCTCTCCTGGGCGCGCACCTGCAGCGAGGCTTCGGCCTGCTGATACGGCGTCAACGCAGGGGACGGAAAGGGGACGACGCGCGCCCCATCCCGGTGCCCGAGCAACCGGGCCCCGTCCGTCCAGGCCAGGACTTCGCTCTCGCTTGGCACGACGACGAGCTGGGCCGCGGCCCGGTCCTCGGCCAGCAGCTCGAACACCACCGAAGCCGCGCGCACCGGCAGGCCGACGACCGCCGCGCGTTCGGCGGCAGCCAGTTCGCGGTAGTCCCCGCCGCGGCGAATGCGGCGGCGGAGTTCACGCCACGCGGACACCCTTGGTCAGCGCCGGATCAGTCGTCCGTCCGCGGCAGCACGACGACCGTGTCGCCCGGCCGCACCAGGCCGAGCTCCTCGCGCGCCAGGCGTTCCAGCATCACCGGGTCGTCCTGGAGCAGCGCGACCGTGCTCTTCAGGCTGTCCACCCGCAGCCTCGCCTCCTCCAGCTCGATCTCGAGCTCCGCCTCGCGCTCAGCCAGTTCGGCCAGGCCCGAGTAGTTCTCGGCGCCGGCCCGGGCCAGAAGCAGGAGCACCACGATCAGGCCAACGCCGATCAGCGTCGGCAACGAGCGCTGGACCCACTCGAGCCAACGCTCGACGCGCTCCCGCAACCGCCCGCGCCGGTCTGAAGGCGTCGCAGACACGCCACAAAGCCTATACGAGGGATGACTTTGCCACCGGATGCAAGCCACCCGGCTACCGGTTGACACAGCCCACGTCGTGTGCCACCATTTTCCGTCCTGACGCGGGGTGGAGCAGTCTGGTAGCTCATTGGGCTCATAACCCAAAGGTCGCAGGTTCAAATCCTGCCCCCGCTACCAAGTCGATACAGGGCGCGACGACAGTCGCGCCCTTTTCGCTTCTCGCGGGGGCTTCCAGCACAACGCCCCTGACCCGCCTAACTCCTCGGTCGCCATAGCCCAAGGGTCGCAGGTTCAAATCCTGCCCCCGCTACCAAGTCTTCAATGGGCGCGGCGCTAGCCGCGCCCTTCTCGCTTCAGGCGACCGTCCTTGTCCCTACGGGACGAACGGCAGCACCGAGTAACGCACCCGCTTCGTGTAACGCTCCCACAACTCACCGTACTTCGCGCGGCATCGGCGGTCGTCACGCCTCGAACGGTGGAGCAGCAGCCCCGTCAGCCACGCCGGGAGCAGGAAGGGCACCCAGGAAACGAAGCCGGTGGTCAGCGTGAACGCCAGGTAGACGCAGATCTCGCCGGTGTAGTTCAGGTGCCGGCCGATTCCCCAGAAGCCCGACACCAGGAGGCGGCCATCCAGGGTCTCGGCGGGCCGTCCCCAGATCCTGACGTTGGGGTCCTGTTTGAAGCGGTGCTTCTGCTCGTTGGCGCCGCGGAAGAGCCAGAAGCCGAAGGCCGCGAAAAGGACGATCCCGACCGCCGCGACCGGCGGCAGAACGTCCGGCGCGTCCACCAGCCACCAACCGGAGAGGCAGTAGAAGAACGGCACCAGGACGTAGTCGCCCCAGACCAGGCCC
>WTGL01000005.1:467-4581 GCA_011523565.1 Acidobacteriota bacterium | reverse complement strand
CGTCTGGTACAGCGGCGATCTGTTCGAGAAGAACGTGCATCACGTCCTGCTGCATGGCGACTTCGCGGTTCCGTTCTGGACGATGGTCGTGGTCAACCTCGTGATTCCGGTGGTCGTGCTCTCCTTCCCGCGTGGGCGACGCCCGCTGCCGACTGCCCTGGTCGGCTGCGGCGTGCTGGTCGGCATGTGGCTCGAACGGTTCCTGATCGTGGTGCCGGCCCTGTCGACGCCGCGGCTGGCCTACAGCATCGGCGACTACATGCCGAGCTGGGTGGAGCTCGGGATCATGATCGGCGCGGTGGGCGTTTTCGCGTGCCTCTACTTCACGTTCACCCAGTTGCTGCCGATCGTCTCCGTGTGGGAGATGCGGGAGGGCTGGCGTCACGCGGCGGGTGGTGGCGGGAGCGGGCAGCCTGCCGAGTCTGCGCCGACGTCCGCGGCGGCGTCACCGGTGCCCGGAGGAGGCGGGGCATGACCGCGGCGCCCCAGGACCATCTCGTCGAAGCTGCGTTCGAGCGCGTCGAGGACGTGCGTGCGGTCGTCGAAGCCGCTCTGGAGTCGGGGGTCGCGGCCTCGCAGATTGAAGTGCGCAGTCCGGCGCCACTGGAAGAAGCTGAACTACCGCTGCCGAAGCCGAAGTCCCGGGTCCTGCTGTTCGCTCTTGCCGGCGCCGTGCTCGGCGGCCTGACCGCCTTCGGCCTGGCGGCCGGCACCGCGCTCGCCTACCCGCTGCCGACGGGCGGCATGTCGATCGTCGCCGGGCCGCCGGTCGGCGTCGTGACCTACGAGGGCACAGCGCTCGGGCTGATCATCATGACGGTCCTGCGCGTGCTGTGGGAGGGCGGGCTGCTGCCGGGCCGGGCGATCCGGAGCGGCCGCGGCAGGGCTTCGGAGCTGGATCACCATGTCGCCGAGGGCCGGTTGTTGTTGAGGATTCATGGTTTGAGCGAGAACGAGGCCGGCCAGCTACGCGAGCTGCACCGGCCTCGTGCCTTCAGGCTTCGCTGAAGGCGGCACTCTGGACGATTCGTCTAGTACGTCAAGCGGAGACCGACCTCGAAGCTCCGCGGCTGCCGGTAGGCGCTCGCTGTGTGCTGATCGACGCCGGCGCAACCTGGGAGGCTGCCACAGATGCTTGTGACCTGCTCGCTGTCGAGCGCGTTGTGGACCGAGCCGATCACGTTGAGCCGGAGGTTGCCAGGAAGATCGAAGTACCTGGTGACGTAGAGGTCGATGCGGTACTGATTGTCGGGTGCTTCGCGGCTGCCTCGAGGTTCCAGGAACTCCGTGCCATAGGGCTCTCCCGGCTGTGTCGACGAGTAGACGAAGGGGGACCACCAGAACGTACGGAATCCGACTCCGAAGTCGAGCGGCAGGTCGACGTAGCCGTTGAACTTGACCCGGTGCTTGCGGTGATCCGCCATGTAGCCGTATCGGTTGTCGAAATGCACGGGATAGACGTCGAAAGCCGTGCCAGCGTTCTGCGTGTAGCCGACGTTGCCCTCCGAGTCCGAGCGAGTGTAGGAACCTCGGAGTTCCATCCAGTCGGTGAACCGGGACACGAACTCAAGAACCGCTCCTCTGTACTGCCGGGTCAAGCCGGGCAGGTTCGCCATGACGTAGTAGTCACAATCGGCGCCCTCGCGAGGAGTCGGTATGTTGCCGTTGCAGGTGTCCTCGAAGATGTCTGAGGTCTCCTTGTCAATGTAGGTCAGGGCGATCGACGTCCGGCGCGCCAGATGCCTCTCGACGCCCACCTGCCACTGGTCCGCGAACGTTGGTTTGAGGTCCGCCACGATCGTGCTCGGCGTGCTGGCGAACGTCGTGTTGAAGAACCATCCGTTGGGATCGAAGCCAACCGGATCGCTCGTCCAGTTCGGGAAGGTGAGGCCCCCGACAGTCTGCTCGCCGGGATATGCGTCACGGCAGTTGGCACCAAGGCTGGACCTGAACGTCGAACAGGAGATCCACCGAACAGTAGGCTCCGAGTTCACTCTGGCGAAGCTGGGCAGTGTCAAGGCGTTGGGGTGCATGTAGCGACCCCAGTTCGCCCGGACGACCGTCTTGGAGTCGCCTGTGATGTCCCAGGCGAAGCCGATGCGAGGCTGTAGTTTGGACATGTCGGCCACTTCCTCGCCGACATCGTTGGTGAAGGAGACCTGATCGTTTCGGACACCGAACTTGAGTGTCAGATTGGGTGTCGCTCGCCAAGTGTCCTCAGCGTATGCCGTGAGAGAGCGTCCGTCGTTGTTGGTCGGTGCTTCTATAGGCGAGAAGAGAAAAGTGTAGGGCTGGCCGAATCGGTCGCCGAAGGAGTAGCCGCCACCAGTCGAGTTGTTCTGCGTGCGGAAGAAGTTGTCTGCGTGAACGATGCCGAATCGCAGTTCGTGGTCGCCGGCGGCGCCATCCGTGAACCAAGTGAGACTCGTGTTGTACTCGTCACGCTCGCGATCCGAGAACTGCTGGTTGGTGTAGTTGACGGTACGGGAGCCATCACCGAACGAGTCGACGTGTCCGATCGTGTCGAAGTCGCCGCTCTCCGGATAGGCATCCAGCGAGTTGCGAATGATGGTTGCCTGGAACTCCCACTGAAGATTGGAGGTGGGTACGGCCAGCAGGGTGGCGCCCACTATCTGCGCTGCCTGATCCTGTCGACTTCCCGCCTCAGCCGCGACGAGGCGACCAGCATTATCGTTGTGGATGGCGGTGTCTTCGCCGTGGTAGCGACCAACGAGCTGATAGTCCTCCCGGGCTTGCCAGGTGATTCTGCCGAAGAGGTTCGTACCATCGAAGTCCCTGGTCAGCACGGAACCGGTGGGAGTGCCCTTGGAGCGCACTGGATTCGCCGCGGTGCTGAACCAGAGCTTGTCTCGGGTGATCGGACCTCGGAAGGTAACGCTTGGTTCGGAGAACTCGGTGATGTTTGCGTCCTTGTCGAAATGCTCGCCGTTCGTGTTGAAGTCGGTATCGCGGTAGCGGAGATCGACGGAGCCCGCGTAGCGGTTGCCCCCGGCCTTCGTGACGACATTGATGACGCCACCGGTGGCCCCTCCGTAGCGCGCCTCGTAGCCGCCGAGTTCGAAGTTCACTTCCTGGATCGCGTCATAGGGGAGATTGAGCCCCCAGGTGGCGGTCACGGGATCGGTGGTGTTCGCGCCATCCACGTACCAGGCGTTCTCACCCAGGGTTGAGCCGTAGACGTTTGGATTGGAGCCGCCGGCGACGCCGCCGGCCTGTTCAAGCATCGTCTGGTAGCTTCGAAAGAGCGAGCTGACGGCAGCCTTCTCAAGATAGTCCGTGGAAAAGGTGACGGCCGTGGAGACCTGCTCCGGATCGACGACGGGAGTTTCCGCGGTTACGACCACTTCTTCGGCGAATTCGCCGACCAACATGGAGAACTGGACCTCCGTAGCGCGGTTGAGGCGGACTTCAACCTCGATCCGCTGCTGAGGAACGAAGCCGTCCAGTTCGGCGTCGATCGTGTAGACACCCGGCGGCAGGCTGGGAAAGCTGAAGCCGCCTTCAGCGTCGGCGAAGTCGGTGCGAGAGCCCATCAGGTTGGGCGAGTTGACGGTCACTGTCGTGCCTGGAAGTGGCGCACCGTCGGCGTCCATGACCTGGCCGGCCAGCCGGCCGGTGAGCTGAGCGGCCGTCGGGGCGGCCAGGAAAGCAAGCGCCAAGGTGGCGCATAGACAGAGGACCACGTCTTGGCTCAGGCCGGCACGGTTTCCCCGGTGGTTGTTTTGAAGATGTGACACGAAGGAAGTCCCTCCTGGTTGCGGGGCACAAGGCCGTTCAGCAAGGCGGGTGCCAGTTGTCGTGACGAGGGTCGGACGAGCACCCGGTCAGGCCGTTTGGTGTTGTTTCTACGCAGGTTTCCCGAGTTCGGGCGTTGGTTGTCTCTCAGACGTGCCAAGATGGCGATTCACTGTCCTGGACGGATCTCCTACGAATCGCTGGATCCGGCGGATCCGGGATTCGGCCCCGGATTCCGGTTCTTGAATCGGCCGGCCACGGAAACGATGCCCGCGCGGTTCGGCGTGTGGCGCCAGCGCGCCTGCTGCGATAGCTTCGCGGCCTCAAATCACGGAGCCCTCTAGCTGGGAGAAGGAGC